>JAJVHW010000125.1 GCA_022072415.1 Planctomycetota bacterium | reverse complement strand
GCAGTTCATCGATCTGCAGCAGATCACGGTGAACCTGAACGGGCAGCCCGGGGCTCCGTCGCCCTGCGACGCGATCCGCGACACGCCGCGCAACCGCACGTCGATCGCGACCGGCGCCGGGCCGCGCTCGATCACGAGCGACTCGTTCATCCTCAACAAGTGCCTGACGACGAACTCGCTCGACAGTTCCGTCACGGTCATCGACGTCAAGCAGTCGAAGGCGGTCAACACGCACAAGACCGGTTCGAACCCGGTGGACGCGGACTTCACGATGTTCGCCTTCGGCGGCGTGGACATCGCCGCGGTCGTCAACCAGGGCGGCGTGCAGGACCCGAACGGGTCGGTCAGCATGTATCTCCGCATTCCTCGCGTGAACATCTTCCAGGACGCCCGCGACGGGATCGAGTCGACGCTGACGGACGGGGTGAAGAACCCGACGGCGGTGTTCGCGGTCCAGCAGTGGGTGGACTGCAACCCGCTGAGCCCGCGCTACGGCTACGCGCTCTCGACGGGCACGGTCGCCGCAAACCAGTGGTTCGTGGCGAACACCGGCGGGGACACGGTCCTCGACCTCCGCGTCTCCGTGCAGGGAAGCTTCGGCCAGCTCGTCAGCTTCAACCCGGCGGCGACCCGCAAGGTGGGGCTGAACCCCACCTCGGCGATGTACGACGGCTTCAACCCGACCGCGCCGTACCTGTGGGTGGCGCTGGGCGGGCTCGGCCAGGTGGGCGGCATGGAGCCGACCCGCGTCCTCCCGCCGGTCACGAAGTCGGTCCCCGGCGTCCGCCGCTTCTTCACCGCCTTCACGCACTAGCGGCCATCCTCTCCGGGCTCCCGGGTCGGGAGCGGCTTCCCGCCCCCGACCCGTCGTTCGGACCGTTCGGCCTACCTGTCCCCGCAGCGCCCGGTTCCGAGCCTGACGCGAGCTCGGGAACGTCCCACGAAGAGTTGCGTTGTTGACGCCCGGGCAGGCCGCCGTACACTCGCCCGAAGCATGTCCCTCGAAGTCCGGAGAAACCTCATGAACCGATTCCTCGTCGCCTCGGGCGCAGCGCTGGCCGTGATCGGCACGTCCGCGGGGGCTGCGCTCCTGGGAGCGGCCGACGCGAGCGCGGGAAGCCGCGCGTTCTCGAACGAGTCGGACCTCGTCGTCACGCTGGTGACTCCGACGCTCAACCAGGAGGTCCTGCCCGACCTCTCGGACCCGGGCGTGAACAACGTGATCACGGTGCGGTTCTCGAGCGTGCTCCGCGCGTCGGACTTCATCGACAACAAGAACATCCTGAACAAGCTGACGCCGAAGGTGGAGTTCATCGACTCCGCGTTCCAGCGCCTGCCGGGCAACCCGACCATCACGCGCAACGTGTTCCGGTTCGACCCGCGTTTCGGGGCGCCGAACGGTCTGCTGACGCCGGGGCAGTACACGCTCACGGTGAAGAGTTCGGTGCGGAACTCGAAGGGCAACCTGCTGAACGCGGGGGGCCGCGACTTCTCGACGACGTTCTCGGTGGGGACGGACGTGTTCGCGCCGGTGCTTCGCAAGGTGACGCCGTCGTCGAACCAGCAGAACGTCGGGCTGAACCAGCCGATCGTGCTGACGTTCAACGAGCCGATCAGCGCGCAGTCGATCGTGTCCACGATCCAGGTGCAGAACGCGAGCACGAACCCGGTGTCGCTGATCCCGGGGAAGGGCGGCACGGGCCTCACGACGGAGCGCGACGGCTTCGACGTGGTGTTCACGCCGGACCCGTGCTTCGGGTATCCGCCGCGCACGACGATCCAGCTCCTGATGCAGGGCGTGGCGGGGCTTCCGCCGACGGGCTTCGCGCAGCCGGCGACGGTGACCGACGTGTTCGGGAACCAGTTCCGCCGGGACCCGGGGCTCCAGTGGACGGCGGACACGACGCAGACGGTGCTCTACGGCACGCCGCCGGTGCCGACGTTCTTCGTCTACAACTCGCCGAACGGCGACTACTTCGAGACGAACGGGATCTACCGCCTGGCGTTCACGACGAAGGGGATCACGCCTCCGCCGACGCTGATCGCGCCGGGGAGCTCGCACTTCAACCCGCCGATCCCGTACTCCTCGCCCTGCACGTCGTCGTGCTTCCTCTCGCCGTCGTGCAAGGCGATCGGCTCGGGCCTGTACTACTTCACGGGCAACGGGATCGGTCAGGTGGACCTCCGACCGTTCTTCGCGCGCCTGCAGCAGGGCATCACGGACTTCTCGCTGTTCACGACGATCGCGAACGCGCCGGTCCGGATGGGCCGTCCGTCGGGGATGATCGTGGACCCGCGCTATGACGGGAACAACGGGTTCCACACGTTCCTCTACGTGGTGGACCAGCGCTCGGCGACGGTGCTGGTGGTGGACTCGAGGACGTTCAAGGTGCTGGGCCGGTTCCCCGGCTTCTCGCAGCCGACGGACGTGGCGATCCCGTGCGACTTCGGCCTGCGCAACACGACGCTGGCGGTCACGGACTTCGCGGCGAACAACGTGCAGTTCATCGATCTGCAGCAGATCACGGTGAACCTGAACGGGCAGCCCGGGGCTCCGTCGCCCTGCGACGCGATCCGCGACACGCCGCGCAACCGCACGTCGATCGCGACCGGCGCCGGGCCGCGCACGATCACGAGCGACTCGTTCATCCTCAACCGGTGCCTGACGACGAACTCGCTCGACAGCTCGGTCACGGTCATCGACGTCAAGCAGTCGAAGGCGGTCAACACGCACAAGACCGGCTCGAACCCGGTGGATGCGGACTTCACGATGATCGGCTTCGGCGCGCTCGACATGGCCGCGGTGGTGAACCAGGGCGGCGTGCAGGACCCGAACGGTTCCGTGAGCATGTATCTCCGCGTGAACGCGTCCCGCGACGGGATCGAGTCGACGCTGACGGACGGGGTGAAGAACCCGACGGCGGTGTTCGCGGTCCAGCAGTGGGTGGACTGCAACCCGCTGAGCCCGCGCTACGGCTACGCGCTCTCGACGGGTACGGTCGGCGCGAACCAGTGGTTCGTGGCGAACACCGGCGGGGACACGGTCCTCGACCTCCGCGTGTCGATCCAGGGCGTGTTCGGCCAGCTCATCAGCTTCACGCCGGCGTCCACGCGGAAGGTGGGTCTCAACCCGACGTCCGCGATGTACGACGGCTTCAACCCGACCGCGCCGTACCTGTGGGTGGCGCTGGGCGGGCTCGGCCAGGTGGGCGGCATGGAGCCGACCCGCGTCCTCCCGCCGGTCACGAAGTCGGTCCCCGGCGTCCGCCGCTTCTTCACCGCCTTCACGCACTAGCCGCAGACGTCTCTCGGTGACTCCGGCGGGCGGGTGGCGACACCCGCCCGCTTCCGTTTGAGGCCCGCGCGGCAGCCTGCGGGGGTGACCGCCGGGCCGCGGAGCCGCGTTCCCGTGTGTCCGCTCGAGACGTCGGGCCTCCGCCCCGACGCCGTTCGTCCGAGCCGTTCGCCCGACACGGCTCGTCCGACACCGTTCGCCCGACACCAGTCGTTCGACGGCCCGCAGAGCGTTCACCAGACCGATGCGCGGTCCGTAGACTTCCCCTGCAAGTCCGCCGTCCCGGCCGTCGGCGCCGGAGGAGAGCCCCGTGTCCGAGTCCCCGCTCGTCTCGATCGAGAGCCTTCCCCGCCGGATCGGCGCGACCGTGCGCGTCGGCGGGTGGGTGACGCACCATCGCGCGAAGGGCAAGCTCGCGTTCCTCGTCGTGCGCGACGGCACGGGCACCGTGCAGTGCGTCGTGTCGAAGGCGGACGTCGGCGACGCCGCGTTCGACGCGGCGTCCGCGCTCACCATCGAGTCGAGCCTGGTCGCGGAGGGCGAGGTGCGCGCCGATCCTCGGAGTCCCTCGGGAGTGGAACTCGGCGTGAAGTCGCTCCGTCCCGTCGGCGCGAGCCCGGACTACCCGATCACCCCGAAGGAGCACGGCGACGCGTTCCTGATGGAGCACCGCCACCTCTGGCTCCGCTCCTCGCGCCAGCACGCGGTGCTGCGCATCCGCCACGAGGTCGAGCGCGCCGTGATGGACTTCCTCCACGACGAGGGCTTCATCCGCTTCGACACGCCGATCCTGACGCCGTGCGCGGCCGAGGGCACGTCGAACCTCTTCGCCACGGAGTACTTCGACCTCGGGAAGGCGTACCTGGCCCAGACGGGCCAGCTCTACGTCGAGGCGGGGATGATGTCCCTCGGCCGCGTCTACTGCTTCGGCCCGACGTTCCGGGCGGAGAAGTCGAAGACCCGCCGCCACCTCTGCGAGTTCTGGATGGTGGAGCCTGAAGCGGCGTTCGTGGACCACGACGGCAACCTCGACCTCCAGCAGCGCATGTTCAGCTTCGTGGTGGAGCGGTGCCTCGAGCGCCGCCGGGCCGAGCTGACGCTGCTCGAGCGCGACCTCGCCGCGCTGGAGCGCGTGAAGCCGCCCTTCCCGCGGATCACGTACGACGACGCGCTGGCCAGGATCGCCGCCGCCGCCACCGAGGAGATGCCCGCGCTCTCGTGGGGAGAGGACCTCGGGGCGCCGCACGAGGTGTTCCTCTCGAACCAATTCGACCGTCCGGTGTTCGTCGAGCGGTACCCCGCCGCGATCAAGGCGTTCTACATGCAGCCCGACCCCGCGCGTCCCGAGGTCGTGCTCTGCGCCGACATGCTCGCCCCGGGCTTCGGCGAGATCATCGGCGGGAGCCAGCGCATCTTCGACGAGGCCCTGCTCCGCCGCCGCCTCGAGGAGCACGGACTCGACGCCGGGAACTACCGCTGGTACCTCGACCTCCGGAAGTACGGCAGCGTGCCGCACTCGGGCTTCGGCATGGGGATCGAGCGCGCCGTGCTCTGGATCACCGGCCTCTCCCACGTGCGCGAGGCGATCCCGTTCTCGCGGACGCTCTACCGCATCTATCCCTGAGAGGGTGTCGCGAACCGGATCCCGAGCGCTTGGATCCGTTCGAGGCGCGCGGTCACAGCCGGCGGAGCGCCTGCCGGACGAGGTCGCCCGGGTCCCTCGCCGGTCCCTGCTCCTCCCGGCATGCGCGCACCGCCGCGGCGGCGTCCTCGCGCGGGAATCCGAGCGCCTCGAGCGCCATGAGCGCGTCCCTCGTGACGCGGTCCGCACCCGAGTCGTCGGGCGCGGGGAGCAGGTCGGAGACGCGGTCGCGCATCTCGACCACGAGCCGGTCCGCGAGCTTCTTCCCGATGCCGCGGACCTTCCGGAGCCGCGCGGCGTCTCCGTCCTCGACGGCCCGGCGGAAGTCCGCCGCGGAGATGGCGGACACGACGGAGAGCGCGAGCGACGGCCCCACGCCGCTGACCGTCTGCAGCGCGAGGAAGAAGGCGCGCTCCGCCTCGGTCGCGAACCCGAAGAGGCGGTGCGCGTCCTCGCGGACGACGAGCTCCGCCCAGAGGCGGACTTCCGTGCCTGCGGCGGGAAGCCGCTCGTACGTCGTCAGCGGGATCTGCAGGCGGTAGCCGACGCCGCCGGCGTCCACCACCGCCTCGGAGGGGGACTTCCGCTCGAGCCGTCCGCGGACGTGCTCGTACACGCCGGGGCTACTTCACCGGCGCCGACGGAGCGAGCGTGAGGCCGAGCTCCGCGAGCTTCTGCTTCACCTCGTTCAGGCTCGTCTGGCCGAAGTTCTTGATCGTCATCAGCTCCGCCTCGGACTTCGAGACGAGCTCCGCGACGGTCTTCAGCCCGAGCACGTTCATGCAGTGCCGGCTGCGGACCGAGAGCTCGAGGTCCGACAGCGGCTTCGCGAGCGACTTCTTCCGGTCGGCGTCGTTGCCGCCGATGCCCTCCATGAACTGGCGCGCGTCGAAGTCCGCCGCGAGGTCGTCCTTGCCCATGCCGAGTCGCAGGCCCTTCTGGGCGAGGATGTCCTTGATCTCCTGGAGCGACGTCTCGCCGAAGTTCTTGTAGGAGAGGAGCTCCGCCTCCGTGCGCTGCACGAGGTCGCCCAGCGTGCGGACGCCCATCTTCGCGAGGCAGTTGCGGCTCCGGACCGACAGCTCGAAGTCGGTGACGGGGAGGCGGAGGACCGCGGCGCGCTTGTCGGCGCGGCGCTCGATGTCCTCGTCGTAGTACATGTTCTGCGCGGCGGCGGCGTCCTTGTCGAACAGCCGCGCGCGGGGGTTCACCGGGTCGTTCTCGAGCACGCGGCGGTAGCACTCGCGCGCCTTCGTGAACTCGCCGCGGTCCTCGTACACGGTGCCGAGGCCGATCAGCGCGTTCGTGGGGACGTCGTCGCCGTCGCAGGCCTTGCGGAAGAACTCCAGCGCGGTCTCCTCGTCGCCGAAGGCGTACTCCATCCGGGCGCGGCGGAAGTTCGCGCGGCAGTGGCCGGCGGCGCCGGCCTTCTCGAACGCGTCCATCGCGGCCTTGCGCTCGCCGTCGATCTCGGCCGCGCGGCCCTTCAGGTACGTGGCTTCCGCGTCGTCGCCCGACTTCGCGACGACGGCCGCGGCCGCGCGCACCTTGTCGGAGTCGCCGAGGTCGGCCCACGCGTCCCCGGCCGCCGCGGCGGCGACGGGATCGTCGGACACTTCCTCCGCGACGCGCGCGGCTTCGGCCGGACGGCCGGTGGACACGAGCGCGCGCACCCGCGCGGCGCGCGCGGGCTTCGTGCCGGCGTGCGCGAGGAACTCGGCGGCCTGGGCGTCGCGCCCGAGGACGAAGCACGCGATCCCGCGCTTCGCGGCCGACGCGCCCTTCGGGTCCATCGGAAGGGACGCGACGTGCTGCGCGAGCTTCCGGCGGGAGTCGCCGTCCCGGGCGGCCGCGCGTCGCGCGGCCATGAGCTCCGCGGCGCTGGTCCCGTCCCTGGTCACCGCGCCGAGCACGTCCACCGAAGCCTGCGTCATGCGATCTCCTGCCGTGCACCCACGGGCTCTGTGTCTGGTACCGTCGCCGCCCCGCGTCGGTGCACGGTCCCTCGGGGACCGGCCCGGCGCGCGGGTCCGGACCGCGCTGGAACACGCATCCGGACCATGGGCGAAGCCCCGCATTCTCGCGTCGGGTATCGAGCGGTCAAGTAGTTCGAGCGCGCGCTCCGCCGGAGCCGCCGAAGGGGAGGGAAGAGGCGGCGCACGCGAGTTGCGCAAGCGCGCGGCACGAACGGGCCGCACACGGGGGCCGCGCGCGCGGTCGGGCCCACCTGCCCCGTCGGTGGAGGTGTGGGTTTCCGGCGCCCCTCGGGCGACGCCCGGAGGCTGTCGGCGCTCGAAAGGGCCGTGCGAAAGCGCACGGACGGGGCGGTCGGGCGAGCCTGATCAGGCTCGAACGCCTGGAGAAGCACCGCCCGCAGGCCCGGAAGCGTCTCCTCGGATGGACGGCAAGCGGGTTGCTTGTAGCATCCCCGAGCCTGCGGGGTACACTCGCAGGCAACATTCCGGAAGGTGCATCACCTTCCGCCTTGGTGCGTTCCGTCTTCGGTGACTCCGGACCGTGTCCGGCGCCGGGGCGTCGTGCGTCGAGGCGAAGGCGTGCACCTGGAAGCTGCGACGGCGCAGCAGAGCGTGAGGAGCGACACGATGAACGGACAGAAGACCGGTCGATCCAACTCGGGCCGAGGCCCGGCGTCCGTGCTGAACGTCCTCGGCAGGAACGCCTTCACCGTGAAGGCCCTCGGCGGGTGCGCGGTCGCGGCGGTCGCCGCGGCGGCGCTCGCTCCGAGGGAGGCCGAGGCCGCCAGGGCGGGGAGCTTCATTCCGCTCGCGATCAACGTCGGCTTCACGGCGGACGTGCCGTGCAACCAGATCATCGAGGCGAAGTTCAGCGCTCCGGTGGACCCGACCTCGATCGGTCCGGCCACGCTCTACGTCCGCGAGGCCAACGCGACGGGGACCGGCTACACGATCCAGGTCGCCGGCACGTACCAGGTCGCGGGAAGCGTGGTCCGCTTCTTCCCGCGCCTCCCGGGACACCTCCGCGATCCCGGCACGGGCAACTTCTACATGGAGGGCACGGCCCTCGACAACGCGGGCGACAACGCCGCGTTCCAGCCGTCGAAGCAGTACCAGGTCTTCTACGTCGGCAAGCCCGCGGTCACCACGATCCGCTCCACCCGCGGAAAGCCGCTGCGCACCAACTACTTCTCGAACTTCTCCACGGCCGCCGCGCTGAGCCCCGACACGCAGTACACGACGAAGACCTTCGCCGACGCGCCTCCCCCCGAGGCCGCGTTCGCGAACCCCGCCGACGCGTTCCCGACCGCGGCGTCCCAGTACGTCACGTTCGGGGGCACCCGCGGCGTCCCGAACGACATCGGCGTGTCGGTGTTCTGTACGAAGATCCCGCTCTCGCCCTCCACGGCCCGCGTCCAGGGCAACGTGGAGCTCACGGTCGTCGCGCGCAGCGGCGCGCCGGTCCTCCGGCGTCCGGTGCCGGGTTCGGTGTTCGTCGAGCAGAACTTCCAGACCACGCTGCTGCAGTTCCGTCCGCGGTTTGCGCTCTCGGACCAGGGCACGTACGTGCTCCGCATCTCGAAGAACGTGCGCGACCTGACGGAGCAGTACGACTTCAAGGCGAACCGCAGCCGCGAGCGCCTGCGCCAGATCTACGACTTCCTCGTCAGCCAGCGCGCGGCCCTTCCGGGCGTGCCGGCGGCGCAGCTCCCCGACCCGGCGCCCGCGCTGATCGGCGACTGGCCGTCCGACGCCGCGTCGCGCGGCACGTTGAAGGCGAACATCCTCGCCCTCGGCGACGCCCACCCCGAGGAGTTCGATCCGCGCGTGATGGTGATCTTCACCACGCGCGACGAGCCGGTCACCAACGCCGAGCTCGTGGTGGAGTTCCTGAAGACCGACGGCCTCTATGACGGGAAGCTCTCCACCGGCGAGTGGGACGCGGGAATCCCCGACGCGGCTTCGGCCATCAACACGATCGCCGGCGGCTCCGCGGCGAACGGCGACTTCGCGCCGACAGCGAACACGTCGATCAACACCGACACGTACCCCGGCAACGTCATCAACTTCCGGAACGTCTCGATCCCGAACGGCGTCACGATCACCCTGACCGGGACGCGTCCGGCCACGATCAAGGCGATCGACTTCACGCTCGACGGCGTGATCGACGCGAGCGGTCGTCCCGGCTCGCAGGGCTCGAACTCGTCCAGCCTGCCGTCCTCGTCGAACACGCCGCGCGGCGGCGCCGGCGGCCCCGGCGGCGGCGCGGGAGGCAACGGCAGCCACCTCTTCCCGTCCACGAACGGTCAGCAGGGCAACACGGGCAACCGCGGCGGCGACTCCGACGGCGCGGCTCCGAGCACGTTCGGCGGCTTCGGCGGTCTCGGCGGCTTCCAGCCGACCGGCACGTACGCATATGCGTACGGCGGCGGCGGCGGCGGCGGCGGCCAGCGCCTGGCCGGCCGTGACGGCACGGCGGGTTCGTACCCGTCCTATGCTTCCTGGAACGGCGCGCTCGGCCGCGGCGGCGCGGCGTCGACCAACACCACGCTCACGCCGCTCCCCGGCGGATCGGGCGGCGGCTCCGGCGGCCACGGATCGAACACGTGGGCCGTCGGCAGCTACGGCAACTACACGATGGGCGCGGGCGGCGGAGGCGGCGGCGGCGCGATCCTGATCCAGACGGCCCGCGTGATCCGCATCGGCTCCACCGGCCGCATCCGCTGCAACGGCGGCGCGGGCGGCGCGGGCTTCCCGCACCCGTACAGCGGCGGCGCCGCGGGCGGCGGCGGCGGCGGCTCGGGCGGTTCGATCCTGCTCCGCAGCACGTCCGGCTTCAACATCGCCAACCCGGCTGCGTCGTTCGAGCTGAACGGCGGGGCGGGCGGCGCGCTGGCGGGCGCGTACGGCGGGGCGGGCGGCGCGGGCGGCGCGGGCTTCCTCCGCACCGAGGACCCGGCGGGCGGCGTCGCGCTGCCGAACGGCACGCAGGGCGTCTTCGATCCGGTCGGCGGCGGCGTCCCGTCCTTCGTGTACTCGAAGTGGGCGGACCTCGGCGTGCAGGACCCGCGCGTCCTCCCCTGGACGAACGCGGACATCGTGACGAACCCGACGGCGAACGACGCCATCCTGGTCGAGTGCCAGATGACGCGCGAGAGCCAGCTCGTGTTCGACACGCCCGACACGACCTACCTCGACAGCTTCCAGAACACGACCGACGCGAACCAGACGTCGCCGTGGATCCCGATCAAGATCCACGACCGCACGAACAAGCCGGGCGGCGCCTTCCAGCCCGCCGGGTGGAGCCCCACGGCCAACGGTTCCGAGTTCTCCGGCTTCCCGGTCACGGCGCTGAACGGACGCGGCTTCCGGTTCATCCGGTTCCGCATCACGTTCCAGCTCGACGACTTCCACGCGCGCACCGATCCGACGCCGCACGTCGAGAGCCTCACGACGCACTTCCAGTTCAACCTCTGATCCGCGCAGGCGGATGACGCGAGGGGCGGCGCCACGGCGCCGCCCCTCTGCGTTTCCGGAGACGTCCTGCGCGCATCCCGGCTCGGGCCCGGCATCCGCCGCATGGCGGCGGCCCGTGCACGATCCGCATTCCGCGGCCGCACGCGCCGTTTCCCCGCGTCGCCGCGTTCCTGCCGGCGTATGCTGCGCGCACTGTCGGACGCGGTCGCTCCCGTCCCCCGGAGCATCGCATTGGACAAGTTCGTCATCCACGGAGGCGTCGCCCTTCGAGGCGAGGTCGAGGTCGGCACCGCGAAGAACTCGGTGCTCCCGCTCCTCGCGGCCACGCTCCTCACGCGCGACCCGTGCAGGATCCTCGACGTCCCGCGTCTGCGGGACGTGGACACCATGCTCCGCATCCTCGAGGCGCTCGGCATCGAGGCCCGCCGCGAGGAGGACGGGTCGATCGCCACGCATGTCCGCGACGAGAGTTCCGTCGAGGCGCCGTACGAGCTCGTGAAGACGATGCGCGCGTCGGTGTGCGTGCTCGGTCCGCTGCTCGGCCGCCGGCGCCGCGCGCGCGTGAGTTTCCCCGGCGGATGCGTGTTCGGGCCGCGCCCGGTGGACCTCCACCTGAAGGGCATGCGCGCGCTCGGCGTGGACCTCGACCTCGAGGGCGGCTACATCGTGGCCGACGCGTCGCGTCTCCGCGGCGGCGAGATGTATCTCGGCGGACCGTTCGGGTCCACGGTGACCGGGACCGCGAACGTGCTCATGGCGGCCGTGCTCGCCGAGGGCGAGACGCTGATCGACATGGCGGCGTGCGAACCGGAGGTGCAGGACCTCGCGCTGTTCCTCGTCGCGATGGGCGCGAAGATCGAGGGGATCGGCACGCCGACGCTCCGCGTGACCGGCGTGACGGAACTCCACGGCGCGACCTACCGGCCGATTCCGGACCGGATCGAGGCGGGCACGTTCCTCGTCGCGGCGGCGATCACCGGCGGAAACGTCCGCGTCAACCGCTGCCGGCCCGACCACCTGCGGGCGGCCACGGAACGTCTCATCGCGGCGGGGTGCCGGATCGAGTCCGGCCCCGACTGGGTGTCGTGCGCCCGGCGCGGGCGGCTCCAGGCCTGCGACATCACGACGCTGCCGTATCCGGGCTTCGCCACGGACCTCCAGGCCCAGTTCATGGCGATGCTGTGCCTCGCGGACGGCGTCTCCGTGGTCACGGAGAAGATCTACCCCGAGCGCTTCATGCACATCTCCGAACTGGAGCGCATGCGCGCCCGGATCCGCAAGGAGGGCAACTGCGCGATCGTCCACGGGACGGACTACCTGTCCGGGGCCCCGGTGCTCGCGTCGGACCTCCGCGCCTCCGCGGCCCTCGTCCTCGCCGGCCTCGTCGCCGAGGGGGAGACGACCGTCCGCCGCGTCTACCACATGGACCGCGGCTACGAGCGCATGGAGAAGAAGCTCGAGGCCCTCGGCGCACGGATCGCCCGGGAGAAGGACGTCGAGGCGGACTGAGCCGCGCCGCGAACGGTCCCGATCCCCGGGGGGTGCGACGCGTCCGGCCGCATGCGCCGCTCCGGCCGCGCGGCTTCCGCATCCCTTGACCGGGCGCGGCCCGCCCCCTAGGCTGCCCCGTTTGCCCGCGCTCCGTGTCGGTGCGCGGCGTGCGGGAACCCCCGCGGAGCCTCCTTGTTCGAATCCCTCGCACAGCGCATGCAGTCGGTGTTCGCCCGTCTCGGGCGGCGCGCGACGCTTTCGGCCGACGACGTCGAGGAAGCGCTGCGGGAGATCCGCACGGCGCTGCTCGCGGCCGACGTGCACCTGTCGGTGGTCCGCAAGCTCACGGACGACATCCGCGCGCGGGCGGTCGGCGAGAAGGTGATCGAGCAGGTCCGCCCGGACCAGCAGGTCGTGAAGATCGTCTACGACGAGCTCGTCCGGCTGCTCGGCGGCGACCCGTCGAAGCCGCAGCAGCTCTCCGACGGGACGATCCCGCTCCAGTGGTCCGCGAAGGGCCCGACGGTGATCCTCATGGCGGGCCTCCAGGGGTCCGGCAAGACCACCACGTGCGGCAAGCTCGCGCGCATGCTGAAGTCGAAGGGGCGCCGCCCGCTCCTCGTCGCCGCGGACATGCAGCGCCCCGCCGCCGTGGAGCAGCTCAAGGTGCTCGGCGAGTCGATCGGCGTGCCGGTCCACTGGGAGCCGTCCGGCCGACCGCCGAAGATCTGCGAGCGTGCGGTGAAGCGCGCGGCGGACGAGGGGCACGACGTCGTCATCCTGGACACGGCCGGCCGCCTCCACGTGGACCGCGAGCTGATGGACGAGGTGAAGGACATCGCGGAGCGGACATCCCCGCACGAGGTGTTCCTCGTCCTCGACTCGATGACGGGCCAGGACGCCGTCAACTCCGCGAAGGCGTTCGACGCGTCGCTCCCGCTCTCGGGCGTGGTGCTGACGAAGCTCGACGGCGACACGCGCGGCGGCGCGGCGCTGTCGGTGCGCGAGGTGACGGGGAAGCCCATCCGCTTCGTCGGCACGGGCGAGAAGTCCGAGGCGCTCGAGCCGTTCCACGCCGACCGCATGGCGTCGCGCATCCTCGGGATGGGCGACGTGGTCAGCCTGGTCGAGCTCGCGCAGGAGAACATCCGCAAGGACGAGGTCGAGCGCGCGGCGGAGAAGCTCTTCACCGGCACGTTCACCATGGACGACATGCTCGCGCAGTTCGAGCAGATCGAGCGCATGGGGCCGATGAAGAAGTGGCTCGGGATGATCCCCGGGATGTCCGGCGCCCTCGAGGGCCAGGAGATCGACGACGGCCACATGAAGCGCGCGAAGGCGGTCATCCTCAGCATGACCGCGGAGGAGCGCCGCAAGCCCGACATCCTCGACGCCGCGCGCCGCCGGAGGGTCGCCCGCGGGAGCGGCACGACCCTCGACGACGTGAACCGGCTCGTGAAGGGCTGGAAGCAGATGCGGCAGGTGATGAAGCAGCTCCGCCAGGACGGAGGGCTCAGCGGCCGCATGATGGAAAGCCGCATGAAGAAGATGAAGGAGCAGCAGATCCGGGAGCTGCGCCGCCGCGGGGTGAGCCTCGCGGACATGGGCCTGGAAGCAGAACAGAACTGACGCCCAGCAGAGGAGACACGCCTTGTCCGTCCGCATCCGACTCGCCCGCACGGGCCGCACCAACCGGCCCTTCTTCCGCGTCTGCGTGTTCGATTCCCGCACGCGCCGCGACGGGAGCCCGATCGAACAGATCGGCCACTACGATCCGCTCGTCAAGGACTTCGAGAAGTCCGTGGTGATCGACGTGGACCGCGCGCTCCACTGGATCAACAAGGGCGCCAAGTGCACGGAGACGATCCGTTCGTTCCTGAAGAAGCGCGGCGCGGTGCTCCCGCGCAACGTCCTCAAGAACGGGAACCGCAGCAAGGGCAAGGGTGGGGCGAACTCCGCCTCGCGGAAGGCCTGACCGTGACCGGACGCTCCGCCGCGGCCGGGGCGGCGCTCGACAAGCTCGAGTCCGCCTACGGCCGGTACGTCGCCCCCGGGGACGCCGTGGAAGCGGGGATCCTCGCGTTCCTCGCCGCCCACGCCCCGGAGCACTCCACCCCGGCCGTCCGCGACCGGCTCCGCGCCGCGTTCGCGGACTGGAACGAGATGCGCGTCGCGGATCCGTGGGACATCACCGTCGCCATGGAGTGCCCGCCGGACGCGCCGTCGAGGGCGTTCGCCCGCGCCGCGCTCCGGTTCCTCGAGTCCCTGCACCAGACCATCAACCGCTGCAACTTCGAGGTTCCGGCCGCCGAGCCGAAGCCCGACTGGGTCGCGTCGATGGAGAAGGTGCGCGGCGCGAGCCCCGCGGCGAAGGCGTGCGTGCTCGCGTTCCTCGACGCCGAGAACGGCGGATGGCACGCGACCGGAGACATCGTGAAGGCCGCCGCGAAGCTCGGCATCGGCCCGAAGACGACGTCGGCCGCGAAGGTCGCCCAGGGGCTGGCCGCCGCGTTCGGGGCCGACGACCGCATGCGCGCCCACTACCTCCTCGCCTCGTACGGGGCGCGGGGGAAGGACGACGCGGATCCGATGGCCGGGCCGGCCGCGAGGAAGAAGGCGCCTGCGAAGCCCGCGGCGAAGAAGAAAACGAAGGCGTGACGTGGCGCGTCGCGACGACGCGACGGACGCGAGGGACGCGACGGACGCGAAGGACGCGATGGTCGCCGGCGGCGCGGCGGGCGCGCGCTTCGTGCTCGCCTCCGCGTCGCCCCGCCGCCGCGAACTCCTCGCGTCGGCGGGGCTGACCTTCGACGTCATCCCCGCCGACGCGGACGAGACGCTTCCGGACGCGCCGCCCGAGCGCGCCGCGGTGACCCTCGCGCGGCGCAAGGCCGACAAGGTGGCGACGCGGACGACGCTTCCCGTGCTCGCGGCCGACACGCTCGTGGTGGCGGCCGACGGCGGCGTGCTCGGAAAGCCCGCCTCGGCGAGCGAGGCCGCCGCGATGCTCCGCCGGCTCTCCGGGACCACGCAGCGCGTCGTGACGGGCGTCTGCCTCCGCCTGCCTTCGGGCAGGACCCGCGAGGCGGCGGTCGTGACCGAAGTGGACATGCGCCGGCTCTCGGACGCCGAGATCGAGTCGTACGCATCGTCCGGCGAGCCGTTCGGGAAGGCGGGCGCCTACGCGATCCAGGAGACCGCGGACCGGTTCGTCACCGCCGTGCGCGGGAGCCGCACGAACGTGGTGGGGCTCCCCGTGGACGAGACGCTCGCGATGCTCCGCGAGGAGGCCGGTCCGTGACGCGCGCCGCGGCGGTCGCGCTGCTGCTCGCCGCGTGCGGCGGCCCGCGCACGCTCGTCCTCGTTCCGCGCGGCGCGGCGGCGCCGCCCGGCGCGCACGCGGTGCTCGAGGTGGACGTGGCCTCCGACACGGAGACCCGCATGCGCGGCCTCGGCGGCGTGGCGGACCTGCCCGACGGGCGCGGGATGCTGTTCGCCTATCCGTCCGCCGAGCCGCGGCGGTTCTGGATGAAGGGCTGCCTCGTCGGGCTCGACGTGGCGTTCGTACGGGGAGACCGCACGATCGTGTCGGTGGCGACGCTGCCGCCGCCGGAGCGCGGCGCCGAGCCCGCGGCCGCGGAGAGCGGCGAGCCGGTCCCGATGGTCGTCGAGGCGGCGGCCGGGTGGTTCGCGAGGGCCGGCATCCGTCCCGGCGACCGCGTGGACGCAGACCGTCCCATGCGCGGTGTAGAACCTCGCTGAATCGATGGAACCCTCCGCCCTCCGGAAGATCGTCGGCCTGGGGGTGGCAGCGGCGCTGCTGCTCACCGTGATGTACGTGTTCGCGCTCGGCAAGGTCCCGGACTCCGGCGTCGGCCGCGTGCTCCGCGAAGTGCGCGCACAGCTCAGGGCGGACCTCGCGCCGGGCACGGACCCGCGGGTGGAGATGACGCGGGGTGAGTCCGGCGCCTCGGCGCCGCGGGAGTACGAGATCACGATCCGCCTCGCCGACGCCGTGGCCCTGCGCCCCGGCGCGCCGGCCCGGGCGGCCGACGCGGCCGCGTACTGCGCGATCCGCGCCCTCGACGACGTGACGGCGAAGGTCACCATGCGGTGCCGCGTCGAGTGGACCGGCGGCTCGTTCGAACGCACGTTCGAGCGCGTCGGAGAGAAGGGGCTCTGGCAGTACGTCCCGGTCGCCGGACCCGGCCCTCGCCGGCCGAAGGAGGGAAGCCGGTGACGGACCGCGTCGGCTCTTCGCGTCCCGCGTGCGCCACCGTGGACCTCCACGCGGACCTCCTCTGGCGGACCGCAGAGCGGGGGAAGGACCCGTGGACCGTCTGCGGCGGCGAGATGCTCGACCTGCCCCGGATGGAGACGCACGGGCCGACCCTCCAGATGTTCACGCTCTACACGCCGGGCGACCGGACGGGCGAAGCGGCGACCGCGTACGCGGAGCGTCTCCACGGCATCTGGGTGTCCCTCGTCGAGCGCGGCGGCGGGCGGCTCGCGTGGGTGCGCGACCGTGCGGGTCTCCTCGCGCTCCGGCCCGGGGCGTTCGCGGGCGTGCTCTCGATGGAGGGCGCGTCGCCGCTCCGCGGGGACCCGGACCTCCTCGACCGGTTCCACGCCATGGGCGTCCGCTCGCTGGGGCTCACGCACAACCCGCGGAACGAGGCGGGGGACGGATGCATGGTCCCCGACGGCGAGCGCCGCGGACTCACGGAGTTCGGGCGGCTCCTCGTCCGACGCTGCGCGGAGCTCGGCATCCTCCTCGACGTCGCGCACCTCGCGCCGGAAGGGTTCGCCGACCTGATGGAGGAACGGGAGCGGACCCGGGAGCGCCCGCCGGTCGTCTCCACCCACACCGGCTGCATGAGCGTCACGCCGCACCGCCGGAACCTCACGGACGCGCAACTCCGCGACCTCGCCTCCACGGGCGGCCTCGCGGGAGTGACCTGCTATCCGCCCCACGTGGCGCGCGAGGGACGGGAGCCTTCGCTCGACGACGCGATCGCGCACCTCGAGCACCTCGCCGAAGTGATGGGGCCGGAGCACGTCGCCGTGGGGGCCGACCTCGACGGGTTCGACCCGCCCGGGCTCCCGGGAGGGGCGGACACGCCGCTCGTCTACGGGATGATCGAGTCGGCGCTCCTCGCCCGCGGCTGGGCGCGGGGCCAGGTGGACGGCGTCCTCGGCGGAAACGCGCTGCGCGTGCTCGTCGGCGTGCTGCGCTGACGCGCCGCCGACGCCTGCGCCCTCCGACCGGTCACTTCGCGGGTGCGGCGAGCGCGTCCGCGAGCGCGTCGATCAGCGTGCCCGTTCCGTCGTCGCCGGAGAGCTCCCAGACCATGGCGCCGCCGAGCCCTTCGGCCCGCACGTACGCGGCCTTCTCCGCGAGCGACTGCGCGTCGTCGTACGACCAGAAGATCCCCGCCGCCGAGTCGAAGAGCCACACGGCGCCGGACGCGGGGTCCCTGCGGCGCACGAAGGACGAGGGGAGCGCGTCCAGCACCTCCCAGTCGTCCACTCCGCTCTCCCACGTCCCCGGCGCGGGACCGGTCGCCGTCTGCCACATCCCGGTCCCTGCAGGGCCGGGAGCGACTCCCGTCCAGCCGCGGCCGTAGAACGGAACCCCCACGGAGAGCTTCTCCGCGGGCAGCCCGCCCGCGAGCCAGAGCCCGACCGCGTGGTCGGTCCAGAAGCCGTCCGCGGGCGACGGTTCTCCCGTCGGCTGGTGGAGCGGCGAGTGGTGCCCCGTGCGCGCGTCCCATCCTCCGCGGAAGTCGTACGCCATGAGGTTGACGCCGTCCACGAGCGGCGCCATGCCCGCGATGTCGAACTTCGCGATGTACGACGCCCCGGCCGGCGCGGCGATGGTGAGGAGGTACGTACGGCCGTCGAGCGCGCCCTCTGCGTCGAGGGCGGACCGGAACGCCGCGAGGAGAGCGGTGTAGTTCGCTCCGTCTTCGGGCCGGAAGTTCGCCGTCGCGCCGGCCGCGCCGGGCCACTCCCAGTCCAGGTCGATCCCGTCGAAGATCCCGGCGCGGGTGATGCCCGGCGCGAACTTCCCGCGGATGAACAGGTCGATCGCGGATTCGACGAACGCGGCGCGGGACTCGGGCGTGAGCGCGGCGTCGGAGAAGCGGCCGGACCACGTCCATCCACCGATCGACGCGAGGACCTTCAGCTCCGGGTACTTCGCCTTCAGCTTCGCGAACTGGTGGAAGCTCCCGCGCAGCGCACCGGCGTCCCATGTGTCGGCGGCGCCGTCCACGGACAGGTCCGCCGGGTAGAAGCGGTCGATGTCGGCGTACGGGTCGCCGAGGGTGACCCGGAGGTCGGGGCCGATGTTCGCGAATGCGTAGTTCACGTGCGACAGGCGCGCGGCGGCGCCCGAGAGATCCGCGTGCTTCACGTGATAGCCGCGCGCGTAGACGCCCCACGAAGTGAAGTAACCGATCAGGCGCTTCGCTTCAGGCGGCCCGCCGCCGCCCCCGCCCCCACCACCGCCGCCACCGCCACCGCCACCGCCACCGGGATCATCCTGCAGCGGGGCGAGGCTTCCGTGGAACACGGTGACCCTGCGGTCCTCGGCGACGGGAACCTCGAACCGCCACGGCGTGCCCGGCGCGAGGTCGAACGCGAGGGGGTCCGCGTAGTCGGCCGGATCCGCGGTCCGCGCCTTCAGGGTGAACTCCCCCTTGCGGAGGTCACAAGTCAGGCGCCGGATCGCGTCGCCGGAGGCGCCCTTCCAGGACCAGCGCCCCCGGTGCGCGTCGAACCGGAGCCCGGGGGCGGCGAGCGTCGTCTCGCCGGAGCCGACGCGGACGTCCGCGGCGGTGGAGGCGCCCCAGTCCTCGGCCGAGATCGTTCCGCGGACGGTCGCCCGGATGCCGGTCCGTCGGCGCTCGATCCGAGCCTCGGTCACGGAGGGGTCCGCGAGCGCCGTGCGCCCCGCCGCCGCCGCCAGCACGATCACCGGAATCCGGGCGAATCTCATGCGGACGGGACTCTACCCCGGCGAGGGCTCCGCCGGGAGGGCCGCCCGCGGCGGAGGACGCAGCGATGCCGACGGCGGGGACCGATTCCTCTCCGTCCTGCGGGGCGTGGCGGTAAGCTGCCCGGCTTCCCACGGAGAAGCCGGCCATGAAGGAGAAGATCCACCCCACGTACGTCGACTGCAAGGTGCGCTGCGGCTGCGGCACCACCTTCCAGACGCGCGCCACCGTGGGCGAGCTCGCGGTGGACATCTGCTCCGCCTGCCACCCGTTCTACACGGGCAAGCAGAAGTTCGTGGACACCGCCGGCCGCATCGAGAAGTTCAACAAGAAGTTCAAGGGCTTCGACACGTCCGTCGAGAAGGCCGCGACGGCCTGAACCGCCTCCCGGCGCGGCTCCGCCGGAGCAGGTGACGGGGCGAGACCATGGACTACAGGGACGCCCTCCTCCGCGCGCTCGCGCGCCGCACCGCGCGCCACGGCGAGGTGCTCTCGAAGCTGTCGGACCCCGACGTCGTCCAGGACCACCGGAAGGTCACGGCGCTCTCCCGCGAGCTCGGGCAGCTCCGCTCGTTCCGGGACCTCCACGACGCGATCACCGCCGACCGGAAGGCCCTCGCCGACGCCCGGGAACTCCTCGCGTCCGGGGACGCCGAGATGAAGGAGCTCGCCGAGGCCGAGATCGCCGAGGCGGAGCCGCGGCTCGAGTCCCGCTGGAAGCAGGCCGAGGACCTCCTCGTCGAGGACGACGTGCTCGGCGACCACGACGTGATCCTCGAAATCCGCGCGGGCGTCGGCGGCGACGAGGCGGGGCTCTTCGCCGGGGACCTCCTCGGCCTCTACCAGCGCTTCTGCGCGCTGAAGGGCCTGAAGCTCGAGGTGATGGACGAGAACCCGGGCGAGATGGGGGGCTACAAGGAGGTCATCGCGGAGGTGACCGGACCCGGCGCCTACCGCCTGCTCTCCCCCGAGGGCGGCGTCCACCGCGTGCAGCGCGTCCCGGCCACGGAGACGCAGGGCCGCATCCACACGTCCACAGCCACCGTCGCCGTGCTCCCTCAGGCGGAGGAAGTGGACGTGAAGATCGACTGGGACAAGGACGTGCGCGAGGACAAGATGCGCGCGGGCGGCCCCGGCGGCCAGAAGGTCAACAAGACGGAGAGCGCCATCCGGCTGACGCACCTCGCCACGGGCATCTCCGTCCACATGCAGGACGAGAAGAGTCAGCACAAGAACCGGGCCCGGGCCCGCCAGATCCTCGCGGCGCGCGTCTTCGACCACTTCCAGAGCCAGGCGGACGCGCAGCGGACCGCGGAACGGCGGGGGATGATCGGGAACGCGGACCGTTCGGCGAAGATCCGGACGTACAACTTCCCGCAGGACCGGTGCACGGACCACCGCGTCGAGTTCACCGTCCACAACCTCGACCGGGTGATGGACGGCGACATCGACGCGCTGCACGAGCGGCTCCGGCAGGCCCAGCGCGAGGAGAAGCTCCGGGCCCTGCTGAAACGGCTGGAGCAGGAGGGCGGGGAGTCGCGGTAGGATCCGCGCACCCCGAGCGAAGGAAGGAACCCAGGCAGATGAGCGACACGAACCCCGAACAGACGCCTCCGTCCGGCGGCGACGACCTCCCGAACCCGACGGCGTCGCAGCCGTCGTCCGGCGCGGCCGCGGACCCCGTGGAGGAGACGATCCTCCCGTCGCACCCGACGGAGATGGACGCGACGATCCAGGAAGGGTTCGCCGACGACGGCGACTTCTCCGAGCACTACACGCTGCTCTTCGCGTCGCTCTCCATGTTCATCGGGTGCACGATGCTCCCGATCGAGGCGCGGCACCTCGACCTGTACGCGAAGGACGGGATCGCCGGCGGCTTCCTCGCGATCTTCGCGGGCTACGGCGTGCTCGCCGCGTGGATGAACATCCACAACCGGAAGATGATCATGTGGCCGATGCTCTTCGGCGCGCTCGACGGGCTCTACCTCACGATCACGCGGGAGCTCGCGCTGATCGACTGGGCGCAGAGGGAGAACGTCATCAAGGAGGGCCGCGACTGGGTCGTGAAGCTCGGCGGGCCCGGCCTCTACGTGATCTTCTTCGCATGCCTCGTGGTGCTCTGGACGCTCGTGAAGGGCGTCGCCAAGGGCGCGGCCAAGGCGAAGGCCCGCGCCGCCGCCTCCAAGGCGCGCCGCGGCTGATCGCCGCCGGCGTCCGCGGGTGAACCTCCACGACGCCCTCCGCCTCGGCCGGGAACGGCTCGCGGCGGGGGGCGTGCCCGTTCCCGAGCGCGACGCCGCGCTGCTGCTCGGACATGCGACCGGGCTTCCCCGGACGGTCCTCCGAGCGGAACCCGGGCGCGAGATCGGGCCGGCGGAAGAGGCGCGGTTCCTCGACGCCGTCCGGCTCCGCGCGGCGCGGCGGCCGATGTCGCAGATCCTCGGCGTGAAGGAGTTCCGTTCGCGGGACTTCCGCGTGACCGCGGACGTGCTCGCGCCCCGCCCCGAGACCGAGGCGCTCGTCGAGGAGGCGCTCCGGGCCGTCGCGGGGCGGGCGGGGGCGCGCGTGGCGGAGGCGGGCGTCGGGAGCGGCGCGCTCGTCGTGTCGATCGCGGCGGACGCGCCGGACGCGTTCGTCTGCGGCAGCGACGTGTCGGGCGCGGCGCTCTGCGTGGCGGCGGAGAACGTGCGGACGCACGGAGCCGGCGGCCGCGTCGTGCTCCGGCGCGGCGACCTCTGGGCGCCGCTCGCCGATCTCGGTCCGTTCGACGTGATGCTCTCGAACCCGCCGTACGTGCGGAGGATCGAGGCGGGCGAGGTGGACCCCGAGGTGCTCTGGGAGCCCGCCTGCGCCGTGTTCTGCGACGGCGAACCGTCGGACCTCTACGCGCGGATCGCCGCGGAGGCGCGGCCGCTGCTCGCGCCCGGCGGCGTGCTCCTGCTGGAGCTTCCGGGTCCCGAGTCCGCGCCGGTCATCGCTGCGCTTCGCGTCGTGGCGGGCTACGCGGACCCTTTCGTCCGCGCGGACCTCGCGGGGCACCCGCGCGTCGCCGTCCTCCGGCGGTGATGCACGGACGCCTCGGCCTGTTCCCGTCGTGAACGGCCCGGCTTCACGCGGGACTTGGGCGTCGTCCCGAAACAAGTGACACACTTGGCCGCGATGCGGCGAGTCGGCTGCAAGTCGGGCGAGCGGCGCCAACTCAACGGAGAGAGTTGCGGCGCGAGCCCAACGCAGCAGGCAGTTGACATGACTGCCCGTTGCATCGCGGCAGCTTGCTGGCGCGCGGCTTGCGCTGCGCGACCGCGGGATCCGCACGAGCGAACCGCCGCAAGCCGCGTGACGAAGTGTGTCAGTTGTTTCGGGACGACGCCTTACGTCGCCCGCGCCGCGCGCACGCCGTTCTCGAAGACGGCGAGTCCGTCGCCGGGGGTCTCGAGCAGCGCCGCGTTCGACTGGCTCCGACGCGTCCAGTGCGGGTGGTGCCACGCCTCGACGTTCCGCTCCGGGTGGGGCATGAGGCCGAGGATCCGCCCCGTCGGGTCGCACACGCCCGCGATGTCGTCCGGGGAGCCGTTCGGATTCGCCGGGTACGCGGGCTTCCCGCCGCCGGGCGCCGTGTAGCGGAGCGCGAACTGCCCCGCGGCCTGCATGCGCTCGCGGACGCGCTCGTCCTTCACGATGAATCGCCCCTCGCCGTGGGCGACGGGGCACTCGATCACCTGCCCGCGGGAGAGCCACGCGCAGCGGTCGGTGACCGCCTCGAGCCGCACCCAGCGGCACTCGAACCGGCCGGAATCGTTGTGGAGCAGCGTCGCCTCGGGCCCGCCGTCGCCGCGCGTGTCGGGGAGCAGGCCCGCGCGGGCGAGAACCTGGAACCCGTTGCAGATGCCGATGGCGAGGGCGCCGTCGGCCACGGAGGCGCGGATCGCGGGCAGGAGCCGCGCGCGCATCTCCACGGCGAAGACGACTCCGGACGCGATGTCGTCGCCGTACGAGAACCCGCCCGGGAAGCAGAAGATGCGGTACCCGCGCGCTTCCTCCGGCTTCTCGACGAGCCGCCGCAGATGGACGAGTTCCGGCTGCGCGCCGGCCCGCCGGAGCGCGTGCATCGCCTCCGCGTCGCAGTTGGTCCCCGCGGTGCGGAGGACGACGGCCCGGACCGCGCTCATCGGACGCCTCCCCGCGCGAGGGGTCTCGTGAACGAGTCCCGGAGCGCGTCGATTCCCTCGTCGAGGAGCAGCCGCTCCCGGACGCCGCGGAGGACGAGGCGCGGCCGCTCGGTCACCCGGCCGACCGCCGCGTGGGGGACGCCCGCCATCGCCTCGCGGAACGCCGACGCGTCGCCGGTGCGGACCTCGCAGACGAACCGGCTCGGGCTCTCCGAGAAGAGGAGGGCCTCGTCGCGCGCGCCGTTCGCACCAACGTCCGCGCCGCCGTCGGCCGCGTCCTCCCACGGCGCGTGGACGAGCGACGCGTCGATCCCGAACCCGCCGGCGAAGGCCGACTCGGCGAGCGCCGCGGCGAGGCCGCCCTCGGACGCGTCGTGGCACGCCCGGACGAGCCCCGCGGCGATCGCGCGGTGGACGGCCCCGAGCGCCGCGCGCGCCTCGTCGAAGCGGACCTTCGGGCAGGTGCCTCCGGCCGCTCCGGAGACGAGCGCGAAGTGGCTCCCGCCCATCTCCGGGCGCGTGATCCCGACCACGAAGACGAGGTTCCCGGGCTCCTTCGCGTCCATCGTGACGCAGCGGCGGACGTCGTCCACGACGCCGAATGCGGAGACGAGCATCGTGGAGGGGATCGTGATGAGACGCGGGCCGGACGGCGTCTGCGCGGTGAACTCGTTGTTGAGCGAGTCCTTCCCGCTGACGAACGGAGTGCCCATGGCGATCGCGGCGTCGCGGAGCGCCTCCGACGCGAGGACGAGGGAGCCGAGGCGGTCCTTCCGCGTGGCGTTGCCCCACGAGAAGTTGTCGAGGAGCGCGGCGCGGAACGGGTCCGCGCCCACGGCCGCCAGGTTCCGCAGCGCCTCGTCCACCGCGTTCGCCGCCATGTCGTAGGGCGAGAGGTCGCCGAGCCGCGGATTCATGCCGGACGAGACGGCCACGCCGCGCGGCGATCCGACGACCGGCGTCACGACGCACGCGTCTCCCGGACCGTCGTTCCGCACGCCGACGAGGGGCTTCACGGCGCTGCCGCCCTGGACCTCGTGGTCGTACTGGCGGATCACCCACTCCTTCGAGCAGACGTTCCACGATCCGAGGATCCGGTGGAGCGTCGCGCCGTGCCCGCCGTCCGCGGCGGGGGGGGCGGGCCACGTCCACGCGGTCGGCGGGGCCGCCCATTCGGCGTCGCGCGGCGTGCGCGGGAGTCCGTCGTGGAGGAACTCCATCGGAAGGTCGCCGACGACGGTCCCCTCGAAGCGGAGGACGAGCCGGCCCGTGTCGGTGAACCGGCCGAGGTCGGTCATCTCGACGCCCTCGCCGTCGCAGATCGCGCGGAGCGCGGCGATGTCCGACGGCGCGACCGCCACGACCATCCGCTCCTGCGCCTCGCTGATCCACACCTCGGCGTAGGAGAGGCCGGGGTACTTGAGGGGCGCCTTCTCGAGGTCCACCTCGGCGCCGGTCTCCGCGCCCATCTCGCCCACGGCGGAACTGAAGCCGCCCGCACCGCAGTCGGTGGCCCCGTGGAGGAGCCCCGCGTCGCGGGCGCGGAGCATCGCGTCGAGGCAGCGCTTCTCCTCGATGGCGTTCCCGATCTGCACCGCGCCGGCGCTCACGACGTCGGACTCGTCGTGGAGTTCCGCCGAACTGAATGTGGCGCCGTGGATGCCGTCGCGTCCCGTGCGCCCGCCGATCGCGACGATCCGGTCCCCGGGCCGCGCGCCCTTCTCGACGTACTTCCGCGGGATCAGCCCCACGGTTCCGCAGTAGACGATCGGGTTCCCGACGTAGCGCTCGTCGAAGAAGAGTCCGCCGGACGCGGTGGGGATGCCCATCCGGTTCCCGTAGTCGCGGACGCCGGAGACGACCCCGTGCATCACGCGCCGCGGGTGGAGGCAGCCCTTCGGGACGTCGCCCTCCGGCATGTCCGGCGGCGCGAAGCAGAAGACGTCGGTGTTGAGCACGGGCTTCGCGCCGAGCCCCGTGCCGAGGACGTCGCGGATCACGCCGCCGATTCCCGTGCCCGCGCCGCCGTAGGGCTCGATCGCGCTGGGGTGGTTGTGCGTCTCCACCTTCATGCAGACGCCGTACTCGTCGTCGAAGGCGATGACGCCCGCGTTGTCGCGGAAGACGGAGAGGCAGTCCGTCCGCCCGATCCGCCGCGTCGCCTCGAACACGGTCTCCTTGAGGAGGTTCCGGTACGTGCGCTCGCCGCCGGGCCCGCGGAAGCGGACCTCGCCCGTGAGGGTCTTGTGCTTGCAGTGCTCGGACCACGTCTGCGCGATCGTCTCGAGCTCCGCGTCCGTGGGGTCGCGTCCCTCCTTCCGGAAGAACGCCTGCACGGCCTGCATCTCGAGCAGCGTGAGCGAGAGCGTCCGCTCCTTCGACAGCGCGACGAGCCGTTCGTCGGAGAGGTCGCGGAGGGGCACGGTGACGAGTTGGAACCGGTAGGGCGCCGGATGCGGCGTCCGGAGGTCGAGGTGCTCGCCGACGTGGATCTCCTCGATCACGTCGTTGGCGAGGGCCTTCTTCGCCGCCTCGCGGAGGAGGTCGGCGCCGAGCGGCGCGCCGTCGGCGCGGAGGACGTACTGCCGCACGGTCCGGACGCCCGCGCACTCGATCCCCGCGGCGCGGAGCGCGGTGCGGCAGCTCGCTTCGGCGGGGTCCATGACGCCGGCGCGGCGGAGGACGGTGAGGACCTCCTCGCCGGGCGCGACGCCGCCGGGGATGCCCGTCACGGATCCGTCCTCGGCCACGGGGTCGGCCAGCACGTCCCGCATGGCCCGCGGGCCGCCGGACGCCGGGTCCACGCCGTCGAGGACGTATCCGCGCACGAACCGGAGCGACGCGATCCTCCTGCCGCGGAGATGGGCCTCGAGGGCCGTGCGCGCGTCGCCCGCCGCCGGGTCCGCGATGCCGCTTCGGTAGGAAACCTGCACGAACGTGGTGGTTGCGGTGCTCAAGCGGGCGAATCTAGCGGACCCGGGGGACGGGACGGAGCGCCGCCGGGGCTTCGCCGATCGTGCCTGCCGGAGCCTGCCGGGGTACCCTTGCCGGGATGACCCGCTCGCAGGCCGGCGCATCCGGGGTGCTCTCGTTCGAGCGCCCCGTCCAGGACATGTTCGACCGCGCGGCCATGCTCCGCGCCCAGGCGGCGTCCGACGAGTTCGACGAGGCGACCCGCCGGAAAGCCGCCGCCGACGCGACCGAACTAGAGGAGGAGGCCGCCCGGAGCCTCCGCGAGCTCTACACGAAGCTCACGCCCTGGGAGCGCGTGCAGGTGGCGCGGCACCCCAACCGCCCGCTCTCGACCGACCTCGCGGAGCGCATCGCCACGGACCTGGTCGAGCTCCACGGCGACCGGCGGTACGGCGACGACCCCGCGATCCTGACCGCCCTCTGCCGGATCGGCCGCCACCGCTGCCTGCTCGTCGCCCACCGGAAGGGGAAGGACGTGAAGGAGAAGGTGGCCGCCAACTTCGGCATGGCCCACCCCGAGGGCTACCGGAAGGCGATGCTGAAGATGCGCCTCGCCGAGCGGTTCGGCGTCCCCGTCGTGACGCTCGTGGACACCCCGGGCGCCTATCCCGGGCTCGGCGCCGAGGAGCGCGGGCAGGCGTGGGCGATCGCGGAGAACATCCAGGACATGATCGGGCTCCGCACGCCGATCGTCGTCGCGGTGATCGGCGAGGGCGGCTCCGGCGGCGCGCTCGGGATCGGCGTCGGCGACCGGATGCTCATGATGGAGAACGCGTACTACTCCGTGATCTCTCCGGAGGGGTGCGCCGCGATCCTCTGGAAGTCGAACGAGCACGCCCCCGAGGCGGCGGCGCAACTGAAGATCACGGCGGCCGACCTGCACCGGCTGGGGATCGTGGACGAGATCGTGCCGGAGCCCGTCGGCGCGGCCCACCGGGACCCGGACGGGGCGGCGTCGGCGCTTCAGGCGGCGATCGTCCGCGCGCTCGACGAGTTCGCGGCGACCCCCCTCGACGCACTTCTGGACCGCCGGTTCGAGAAGTACCGGAGGATCGCCGCGAAGCTCTACGCCTAGAGTGCGGGGGGGAGGCGGGGGGAACGAAGTGCTCCCCCGCAAGAGGGGTACAGGTGGGGGGAACGAAGTGCCCCCGGCAAG
The DNA here is from genome assembly GCA_022072415.1 of Planctomycetota bacterium. Classification (GTDB taxonomy): domain Bacteria; phylum Planctomycetota; class JAJSAM01; order JAJSAM01; family JAJVHW01; genus JAJVHW01. Next base: position 14,608 of record JAJVHW010000125.1, on the reverse strand, counting down.
AGGGGGACGGGGGCCGGGGGGACGAAGTGACCCCCTCGAGAGTGGCACAGGGGCCGGTTTCACACCCGGGAGGTCTCGCGCGTCTCATGGAAGAGGACCTGTGCTCCAGGAGGTCGGACCCATGCGAATCCTGAGTCGGAACACGATCCCCCTCGTCGCCGTGCTGCTCGCGGCCGCGGCGGCGCCGTTCGTCCCCGCGCTCGCCGGCGAGCCTCAGGAAGACGCGCCGCCGGACCTCGCGCAGCGCGTGGAGACCTTCCTCGACGACGCCCGGTCGTCGGACGACCTGATCCGCCAGCGGGGCGAGGATGGCATCTTCGCCCTCGGCGACTCCGCCCGGAGCGAGCTCGAGCGCCTGGCCCGGGATCCCGACCAGAAGCGCGCCATGGCGGCGCTCCGCCTCCTCGCGAGCCCCCGATGGGACCGCGCGAAGCCGGAAGCGGAATCTCCTCCGAAGCCGGAGGGGCCCGTCTGGCCGGGGACGAAGATCCGCATCGTCGGCGGTGCCGGCGACCAGGTCGGGAAGGAGATCGAGGCGATGCTCCGCGCGTGGCAGGCGGAGTCGGAGAAGCACCTGGCGGAAGCCCGGAAGCTCCTCGACGACGCGCGGAGCCGCTTCCCGAAGCTCGAGGACCTTCCGCGGATCGACCTCCGAGGCGGGGGTGCGACGAGCGGGACCGTCGTGCGCGACGGGAACCGGTTCTCGTGGGAGGAGCAGGCGGACGGGCGCGTCAAGGTCACGGTGAAGGACGGCGACCGGGAGGAGCAGACGTACGAGGCCGCGAACCGCGAGGAACTCCGCCGGAAGCATCCCGACGTCGCGAAGCGGCTCGACGAGATCGCATCGGTGAACACGTGGACCCTCCGCGGGTTCCCCCACGCGGTCGACATCGACCGGCTCGTGCCGCTCCCTCTGCTCGACGGGTCCCTCGTGGACTCGGGCGGATGGTGGAAGCGCGCGACGGAGCGCGCCGCGCCGGAGAAGGGCCTCCTCGGCATCCTCTGGGAGCCGCCGTCGGACGTCCTTCGCGCCCAGCTCTCCGACCAGATGGGCGGGAAGCCCGGCATGGTCGTCACGTCGGTGACGCAGGACTCCCTCGCCGCGCGGCTCGGGCTCGAGCGGCACGACGTGCTGCTCCGCCTCGCCGGCCGGGACGTCGCGTCGCCGGAGGACGTGCGCGGCGCGCTCGACTCGGTGGCGGACGGCGGGACCGTCGAGGCCGAGTTCATCCGCCGCGGGCGACGCGAAACGCGGTCCTCCGCGAAGTGAAGGCCGGCCGACCGGTCACACCTCCGGCGCGAACCCCCGCACGAGGCGCGTGAACGGCCTCGTCCGGGACGCCTTCATCCCGCGGAGGAGCGAGAGCGCGCGGATCGTCTGGATGAGGCCCTTCCGCGCCCGCGCATCGCCGCCCGCGTCGTTCCCGAGGCCGTAGAGAGCGGAGCCCTTCGTGAAGTGCTTCTGCGCCTTCAGGAGCGGCTTCACCAGCTTCTTCGGCGTCGTGCCGAGTTCCGCCAGCGTCTCTTCGGTGAGGAACTCGATGAACCCCGCCACGTCGCCCGCCTGGTCCGCCGCCTCGACGAGGTGCTTCTCCGCGCCCGCCGCATCGGGTTCGCCGAGCGCCGAGATCGCGCTCCGGCCCGCGCTGCCGGAGACCGCGATCTGCTTCCCCGTCCCGCCGTGCACGAAGCCGGAGAGGAAGATCCCGGTCGTGCGGAGCTCCGCGCCCGCGGGCCCGAGTTCCACGCGGCCGGCGACGTGGCGGGACTGACCGTCGAACGGAGCGAGCGCTCCCGCTGCGCGGCCGCGCTCGGTCCAGACCTTCGGCGCGGCGTTGGGGTCGGCGGACTCCAGGACGACGTCGTCGCCGGAAGTGACGAGCCGGAGATCCGCCGATCTCATGCCGTCGAGATCCGACGTGGCGACGTCCACCGGGTCGCCGAGGAGCGGCGCGCCGTCGAGGAAGAGCGAGACGCGCACGAAGGCGCCGTCCGGACCGAGGAACTCCGCATCCGCGCGGAGCCCGTCCGGCTCGTCCTCTCCGTCGAAGAGCACCGACGCGGAGAACGTCCCCACTCCCGGGCCCCATTCGGCCCCCGGCGGCGCGGTCATGTTCCACTCGACCGCGACGTCCCCGAAGGCGCTCTCCGGGTTCCGGAGCGTCCACGAGCTCGAGGGCGCCTTCGGGGGAAGATGGTGGGACTTCGCGCGGACGAAGACGGAGAGGAACCCGGCGTCGTCGGTCGAGACCCGCACGTCCTTCGCGGCGACGACGCCGCCGGTGACGAACGCGCCGCAGAGCGCGGTGGACGCCGTGTCGAAGAGCAGTTCCATCGCCTCCTCGGGGTCCAGAGGGGACGTCGATAGCGACGCGTGGGCGATGGGAAGGAGGAGCGCGACGACTCCGCAGGTGAGGACTCGCTGGGCGACCGGGTGCATCGGAACCTCCGTCGTGGAAGAACCTGGTCGATGTTAGCCCCTCGCAGTGAGGCGGATGTGCCGCGTATCACTCGACGACCTGTCCGAGGACGGGACCGCGACGCTCCGCGCCGGTGAGTTCCCGTCCGCGGTGGGGTGCCTCGGGGCGCGGGTCCCGGGGACACCCGCGCGGCGATGCGCAACCCAGGATGCCCCGCGCCCGGAGATGCCATGCGATGCCGCGTCGGGAACGGGCGAAACCGGTCTCTCAGGCCGTCTCGCGCTTCCGGCGGAGCGGCGCCGGGGCGCGCGAGAGCGGCTGCGGCTCGATCTTCTCCTCGCCGCGCACGACGCCCGCGGTGACGACGAAGCGGCGTCCGCCTCCCGCCTCGCTCCCGCCGGGGGCGGAGGGGAGGTCGAAGAGCACGTCCATCAGCACGTGCTCCACGATCGAACGAACGGCGCGCACGCCGGTGCCCTTCTCGACGCACATGTCGGCGATGGCGCCGAGCGCCTCCGGCGTGAACTCGAGCTCGGAGCCGGACATCTCGAAGAGCTTCACGTACTGGCGGACGATCGCGTTCCGCGGCTCGGTCATCACGCGCACGAGGTCCCCGCGCGACAGCGGGTCCAGCGTGGCCGCGATCGGGAGGCGGCCCACGAACTCGGGGATCATCCCGAACTCGAAGAGGTCGGAGGGCTCGATGTGGCGGAGCGCCTCGCGCGCCGCCGCCTCGCCGCCCTCGGCCGCGTCGCGGTCGAAGCCGATCACCTTCCGGCCCACGCGCCTCCGGACGATCTCCTCCAGCCCGACGAACGTGCCGCCGCAGATGAAGAGGATGTTCGTCGTGTCCACCTGGATGTACTGCTGCTCGGGGTGCTTCCGCCCGCCCTGCGGCGGCACGTTCGCCATCGTGCCCTCGAGGATCTTCAGCAGCGCCTGCTGGACGCCCTCGCCGGACACGTCGCGCGTGATCGAGACGTTGTTCTGCGTGCGCGCGATCTTGTCGATCTCGTCCACGAAGATGATGCCGCGCTCCGCGCGGTCCTTGTCCCAGTCGGCCGCCTGGAGAAGCTTCAGCAGCAGGTTCTCCACGTCCTCGCCGACGTAGCCCGCCTCGGTGAGCGTGGTCGCGTCGCCGATGGCGAAGGGCACGTCGAGGAACCGCGCGAGCGTCTTCGCGAGGAGCGTCTTCCCCGAGCCGGTGGGGCCGATGAGGAGGATGTTCGACTTCTCGATCTCGACGTCGGCACCGCCGTCCCCCGCGCCCGACTTCGCGCGCTCTTCGGTCCAGAGGAGCCGCTTGTAGTGGTTGTGGACGGCGACGGAGAGGACGCGCTTCGTGTCGTCCTGAGAGACCACGTACTCGTCGAGCCACGCCTTGATCTCGCGGGGCGAGGGGAGCGTGTCCAGCCGGAGGGGCCCGCGGCGGGGCTCGCGGCCGCCTCCGTCCTTGCCGTCGCGGGACGCCGCCGGCTTCCTCGCCGGCCGCCCGTCGGACTTGTGCATGTCCTCGATCAGGATCGAGTTGCAGAGTTCGACGCACTCGTTGCAGATGAAGATCCCGGGCGGGCCGGCGATCAGGCTCTCGACGAGGTGCCGCGACTTCCCGCAGAACGTGCACTTCTCGGGAGGCGGGGCGGGGGTGCGGCTGCGGGCCACGGCGTCAGGCCTTCTTCGCGCCCGGCTGCTTCAGCGTCTCGACGACCTCGTCCACGAGGCCGTAGGTCTTCGCCTCCGCGGCGTCCATGTAGCGGTCGCGGTCCGTGTCCTTCTCGAGCTCGCGGATCTCCCGGCCGGTGTGCTTCGCGAGGATGCCGTTCAGCGTCTTCTTGAGCTTCAGGATCTCCTCGGCCTGGATCTCGATGTCGGCCGCGGTGCCCCGCGCGCCGCCCCAGGGCTGGTGGACCATGATCCGGGAGTTCGGGAGCGCGTACCGCTTGCCCTTCGTGCCCGCGGCGAGGAGCACCGCGCCCATCGACGACGCCTGCCCGATGCAGTAGGTCGCGACGTCGCACTGGACGAACTGCATCGTGTCGTAGATCGCGAGCCCCGCCGTCACCAGCCCGCCGGGCGAGTTGATGTAGAGGTTGATGTCCTGGTGCTTGTTCTCCTTCTGGAGGAACAGGAGCTGGGCGATCACGACGTTCGCCACGTGGTCGTCGATCGGCGTGCCGATGAAGACGATCCGGTCCTCGAGGAGCCGCGAGTAGATGTCGTACGCGCGCTCGCCGCGGCCGGTCTTCTCGATGACGACCGGGATGAGGTAGCCGTGCGCGGCGTCTCCGCCGCGGGAGGCGTTGGGATCTGGCATGGCGGGGCGGGTCTCCTTCGGGGGAGGTTCGGGCCGGAAGCGGAGTCTACCAGCACGCGGCGCCGGGCCGCGCGATCCCGCGCTCAGTCGGAGATCTTCACCACGCCGCGGAGCTCGGCGACGGTCTTGCGCTCGCGGAGCTCCACCCGGAGCGACGAGAGGATGCCCTGGTTCTCGAGCATCTCCTCCATGTCGTTCGTGGAGCGGTTGTAGCGCGCCGCGATGCGGGCGATCTCCTGGCGCATCTCCGTCTCGGTGACGAGGACCTTGCGGTCCCGCGCCACCTCGTCGAGGACGAAGCTCGCGCGGAGGTCTCGGGTGACGCGCGTGGCCGCGGCGGAGACCATCTGCTGGAGCTGGAGCGCGATGTCCTGGTCCGGGACGCCCTGCTGGCGGAGCTGCGCCTCGTAGCGGCGGAGCATGCGCTCCGTCTCGCTCGTGACGAGCGAGGGCGGGACGTCGAACGGCGCGGCGGCGAGCAGCGCGTCCACGATGGCCTCGTCGAGCGCGCGCTCCTTCGAGGACTCCGCCTGGCGCTCGAGCTTCTTCCGGAGCTCCTTTCGCATGTCCTCGACGGAGTCGTAGTCCATGTCCTTCGCGAAGGCGTCGGTGACCTCCGGGAGGTCCACGTGCTGCGCGGCGTCGATCCGCACCGAGATCACCGCGTCCTTCCCGCGCCACTGCTCGTCGCGGAAGTCGGCCGGGAGCGGCTGGCGGAACTCGACCGTGTCGCCCTTCTTCTTCCCGAGGATGCCCGCGTCGAGCCCCGCGATGAGCATCCCGCCGAGCACGTCGGAGCCGAGCTGCCACTCGACGTCGTCGGCCTCGACGACTGTCTGCTCCGCCCCGTTCGCGTCGGTGCTCGTGATCTTCACGGCGAGCGTGCAGATGCCGTGCGCGCGGAGCGGCTCGTCGCCAGCGTCGCGGGTCTCGGCGCGGTCCATGCGGAGGCTCTCGACCTCCGCGTCGATCTGCGCGTCGGTGACGGTCAGGTCGGGGCGCTTCACGGCGAGCTCGTCGAGCTTCGGGAGCTTGACCGTGGGGCGCACGTCGAGGGCGATGTCGAACGCCATGTCGGCGCCGCGGGCGCACGTGAGCTTGCCCCAGTCCATGCGGGGGTTCCCGACCGGCTGGAGCTTCTTCTCCTTGATGACGTCCTCGAGCGCCGTCTGGACGAGCCGCTCCTTCACCTCGTCGAGCACGCGGCCGCCGAGGCGGGCCTCGACCAGCCGGCGGGGGACGCGGCCCTGGCGGAAGCCGTCGAACTGGACCGATCCCATCACGCTCTTCAGCGCGGACTCGTACTCGTGGTCCACGCGCGCCGCGGGGACGCGGATCGCGAGCTTGCGGGAGCAGGGGCCCGTCTCCTCGACGGACGCTTCGATGGCGGGGGCGCTTGCGGAAGACGACGCGGACGAAGTCATGGACAGATCTCCGGGGAGTGCGGGGAAGCCTCGCAGTCTATCCCGGGGGCGCCGTCGCGGCGCAGAAACGGCCCATCCGGACCCGGGACGACGCCGTACGGATGGGGCGACCCCTTCGCGGGGCACGTTCCCGGACGGAACCCTGTGTGCGGTCCAGCCCGGGTCCGCAGCCGCGGAATCGGTCGAGGGGTCGCGTCGGTTCCGCGCATCGGCGGGCATCTCCGGCCCGGATGCGGTACGCTCTGACCATGAGCCCGAACCTCGTCCGCGCCGCGGCGCTCGGCGCGGCGATCCTCCTGTCGGCAGCCGCGACCTCGTCGGCCGCGCTCCTCGACGCGTTCCGCGGCCGGGTCGAGGACCGCCTCGCCGCGGGAGGGTTGTCGCCCTCGAAGGAGCGCGCGCTCGGGAAGGCCGTGGACGACCTCGCGCGCGGCCCGCTTCTCCGGGACGAAGTCCGCGGCGCCCGCCGCGCCGTCGAGCGGACCGACGCGGCGATCCGGGGCGAGACCCCGTTCGACGACGCGGAGACGTCGCTTGCGCTGGACCTTCTCGCTGCCGTGCGCGCGGACCGGGAATCCGTGTCGGCCCTCGTCCCGCCCGGCGGGGCGCCGGACTCGATGCAGCGCCGACTGGACCGGGCGGACGCGAAGGTCGCGTCGGCGATGGAGCGGCTCCAGGTCGCCGTGCCCGCGAAACCGCGGCGGCCGTCGGCGGCGCTCGCGGCGCTCCGGGACCTCGACGCGGCGGCGGGCGCGCTCGCGGACGCATTCCCGGCGATGCCGGCGTTCGAGCTCACCGACGACAACGCCGGGTCGCCCACCTACCAGCAGGCGGTCACCGTGCGCGGACAGGTGAACCGCATCTCGGCGTGGTACTTCGTCCACACCACCTGAGGCTACTGCCGCGACCAGTTCGGTCGCCTCGCGGACATGCAGGCGGATCTCCTGGCCGAGGATCCGCAGAGCCCCGTGCGCCTCTTCGCGGTGAACCCCGCGACGTTCGAGGGAGGGAACGCCTTCGTGACGGGAGCGATCCCCCTCCTCCAGGAGGCGGGTGCCGCAGGACCGTGGAAGACGTGGCGTCCGACGTACCGCGACGTGGTGGTGCTCGACCGGCAGAACCGGAAGCTCGCCGTGTTCAACCTGACGGAGCACGACCTGCGTCAGCAGACCGAGTACGACGCGCTGAGGGCGATCCTCGCGGCGGCGGCGGGCGGCGCGGAGTAGCGACTCTCCCGCCCGGGACGCCGGGCGAAGCCTCCCGCGTCCCGGCGACGGCCTACTGGGCCTCCTCGATCACGGCCGTCAGCGACACCACCGCCCGAACGTCCTTCTCGATCGTCGTCGTGTCGTAGACGCCCTCGCCGCTCGTCTCGTTCGACTCCGGCGGCGTGATCTGGAGGACGCCGAGCCGCGCCGTCCGCACCTCGCCGACGCGGCATCCCGCCTGGGACGCGATCGTGTCCGCCCGCCGCCGCGCGTCGGCCGTGGCCTCGCCCGCGAGGTCCACCTTGAGCGACGCGATCTTCGAACAGGTGAACGACGGCGCGCTCGTGCCGACCCGAACCCCCGACTCGAGGAGCTCGGTGACGGTCCCCGAGATCCGCGCGATGCGGTCCACGTCGGCGGACTGGATCGTGAAGTTCCGGGTCAGCGTGTACGCCGCGACCTCCGGCGTGGAGTTCCCGTCCTTGTCGCGCTGGAAGTGCGTGTCGGTGTCCACGCCCGAGAGCGTGATCTCGCCCGGCTTCACGTCGTTCGCGGCGAGGAACCGCTGCACCGCGTCCACGCCCGTCTTGATCTCGGCGTACGCCTCGGTCAGCTCCTTCCCGCGTCCCTGCACGGAGATCGACCAGGTCGCCATGTCCGACCGAACGCGCACCCGCGCCGAGCCGGTGACGTTCATCGTCCGCTCGCCCCGCGACGCCTGGTCCCACCGGCGGCTGTACGCCCGCGACGCGATCCACGTCGCGCCGAGGATGCCCCCGAGCGTCCCCGCCGCGAGCACCGCGACGGCGCCGAACACCTTGAACCGGACCGTGATCGACTCGACGCGGACCCCGCCCGCGCCCTGCGGTTCCCGGCTGCTCATGCGACTCCCCGTGCGCCGATCGCAGGAAGGCACCGGGCCTCGCGGCGCGGCGCGACGATGCGCGTCGCCTCGTCGGCGCGGCGCAGGAGCGCGGGCTCGGAGCCCCCTCGGGCGGCGGAGAGTAGATCGTCCGCGCCGCGCCGGTCCTTCGGCGGATTCCGGATGGTCGAAGAATCGCTCCGCACGGCACGAGTTCCGTACCTTCGGCGTCCGCGCCGCCGCGGCGACGGAGTGCGTCCGGCCGCGCGGGAGAGTGGCGGAATTGGCAGACGCGCGGGTCTTAGGAGCCCGTGGTGAAAACCGTGCGGGTTCGAGTCCCGCCTCTCCCACAAGCGCGCGCGCGGCGATGCGGTAGCCTCGCCGCGATGACCGAGCCCGCGTCCGACCCGTCCTCCCGCCGGAAGACGGTCACGTTCCTCGTCTTCCTCCTCGCGTTCGGCGTGGCGGGGGGGATCGTGTTCCGCGGGCCGATCCGGGACCTCTGGCGGGGGGCGGTCGGCGTGTCGGACGCGGACTGGGACGGGCAGATCGCGAAGGACGCCGGGTCGCTGCTCGAGCTCGTGAGGCCCGACCGCGCCGGGATCGACCTCCGTGGACAGAAGCCGTTCTGGGACGCCTGGGACGCCCGGCGCGGGCGGTATCCCGACGAGCGCCTCGCCGAGCTCCGGGCGCGGCTCCACGCCTACCTCGACTTCATGGAAGTCGAGCACGGGGAGTGCGCGGAGATCTACCGGACCGGGATGACTCCCGACAGGCGGTCGGCCGCGGCCGACACGGCACGCGCGAAGTTGAAGTCCGGGTTCGGCGAACTCGGGGAGACGCTCGTGAAGCAGGCCGACGAGCTCCGCGAGGAGGCGTACCGGAGCTCGCCGAAGGTCGCGGCGGGGTTCGATCCGGCGGTCACCGACTTCGTGCGGGCCCTGGACGACCTCCGGAAGCTCCTCCCGACCGCCCGCCGCCGGGCGGACGAGCTGACCGAGCCTCTCCGCCGCTGACGCCGGAGCCGGGAGACCGCTCCCCGCGATTCGGTGACGCTCCCGGGACGGAACGAGCCTACCGTGCCCGGCTTGCGTCTGTCCGTCGTGGTCCCGATGAAGGACGAAGAGGGTTCCCTTCCCGTGCTCGAGCGGGAGATGGCGGAGCTCCGTTCCGGACTGCCCGCAGGGGACGAGCTCGAGGTCCTCCTCGTGGACGACGGCTCGACCGACGGCACCGCCGCCGCCGCGGAGTCGCTCTGCGCGCGGAGCCCGGCATTCCGTCTCCTCCGCCACGACCGGAACCGCGGGTTCGGCGCCGGGCTCCGCACGGGAGTCGAGGCGAGTACCGGCGACGTGGTCGTGTCCTACGACGCAGACTGCGCGTACCCGGCGGGGGACGTGCTGAAGCTCCTCGCGGCGCTCGGGCGCGGGGTGGACGTGGCCTCGGCGACGCCCTTCGCCGCGGCCGACGGCGCCGGCGAGTTCCGCGTCGGGCCCCATCGGCGCCTGCTCTCGTGGGGCTGCTCCGCCATCTACCGCACGGCGCTCCGCGGTCGCGCAGGCGGCGTGCGCACGTTCACGTGCGCCTTCCGCGCCTACCGCGGGGAACTGATCCGCGGGACCGCGTGGCGCGCCGACGGCTTCCTCGCGGCGGCCGAGATTCTGTCCGTGCTCCTCCTCTCCGGCGCGCGCGTCGTCGAGGTGCCGTCCACGCTGCGGAAGCGGTTCGCGGGACGGAGCAAGATGAAGGTGGTCCGCACCGCGCTCGGCCACCTCCGGCAGGCGGCGCGCCTCTGCGTGACGCCGGCCGCGGCGCGGCGCGGCGCGACGGCGGGGCTCGCGTAGCGATGTGCGGGATCGCCGGCGTCTGGTTCCGGGACGGCGCGCCGCAGGGCGATGCGTCCGCCGCCGCGCGGCGGGACGTCGCGGCGATGCTCGCCGCGATCTCGCACCGCGGCCCGGACGGCTCCCGCATCGTCGAGAACGGCGCCGGCGTGCTCGGCGCGTGCCGCCTCGCGATCTTCGATCCGGAGCGCGGCGCACAGCCGATGGCCACCGCCGACGGGCGTCACGCGCTCGCGCTGAACGGGGCGATCGTCAACTTCAGCGAGCTCGCCGACGAACTCCGCGCGGAGGGAGCGGCGTTCCGCACGCGCTGCGACACGGAGGTCGCGCTGGAACTCGTCGCGCGGCGGGGGACCGGCGCGTTCGCGGCGATGAACGGGATGTTTGCCGTGGCCTCGTTCGACGGGGCCGACGGCTCGGCCGTCCTCGCCCGCGACCCGTGCGGGATCAAGCCGCTCGTGTGGACGGACCTCGGAGATCGCGTGCTCTTCGCGAGCGAGGCGAAGGCGCTCCTCGCCGTGCTCCCCGCGCGGCCGGGGCCCGACCGCGAGTCCGTGCTCGACTACCTCGCGTTCCAGGTGCCGCTCGGCGACCGCACGTTCTTCCGGGGGATCCGCCGCGTGCCGCCGGGAGCGATGCTCCTCCTCCGCCGCGGCCGCGCGCCCGAGGAGGCGCCGCTCCCCGCGTGGCGGGAGCCGCCGCGCGTCCCCGACGACCCCGCGGAGGCCGCCGCCGCGCTGCGTGAGCTCCTCGCCGACGCCGTGCGCGTCCATCTCCGGGCCGACGTCCCCCTCGGCGCGCACCTCTCCGGCGGCACCGACTCGAGCTATCTCGCCGCGGCGGCCGCGCGCGCCGTCGGCGGCCCGATCGACGTCTTCACCGGCGCGTTCGACGTGGCGGGATTCGACGAGCGGCCGCACGCCCGCGCCGTGGCCGAGGAGATCGGCGCGCGGGCGCACGAGACGGTGCCGACGCCCGAGGACCTCCTGGCCGCTCTCGCGCCGGCGGCGTTCGCGATGGACGAGCCGATGGCCGGCCCGGGACTCCTCCCGCAGTGGTTCGTCGCGCGCGAGGCGGCGCGTCGCGTGAAGGTGGTGCTCGGCGGGCAGGGCGGCGACGAACTCTTCTCCGGATACGTGCGGCACCTCGTCCTGAGACTGGAGGGCGCGCTCGTCGAGGCGATGCGCGGCGGCGACACGCGCACGCTCCGCGGGCTCGCGCCGCATCTCTCGTCCCTCGACGGCTACGAGCCGCTCCTCCGCCGCCAGTTCGCGTCGGGACTGTTCGGCGATCCCGCGGACCGCGCGTTCTCGCTGGTCCACCGCGGCGGGGGGCTCGAAGGCGCCCTCGCCGGGGACCTCGCCGCCGAGTTCGCGGCGCACCCGGCGCGCGGGCGGTTCCAGCACGCGTTCGACGTCACGTCGGGGCGCGACCCGGTGGACCGTCTCGTGCGATTCGACCGGAAGCACCTGCTCCCGGCGCTGCTCCACGTGGAAGATCGCACGAGCATGGCCCACTCGCTCGAGAGCCGCGTCCCGTTCCTCGACCGCCGCGTGCTCGCGTTCGTGGACGCGGCGCCGCCGGCGGCGCTCTACGGCGACGGGGAGCTGAAGCACCTCCTCCGGCGGGCGGTCGAGCGGGACCTTCCCCGCGCCGCGAGGGAGCGCCGCGACAAGATGGGCTTCCCCGTGCCGCTCGCGGTGTGGGCGCGCGGTCCGCTCCGGAAGCCGCTCGCCGACATGCTCCTCGGCGGCGCGCTCCGCGCGCGCGGGCACCTCCGCGAGGACGCCGTGCCGCGTCTCCTCGAGGGCCAGTCGGTCGAGGCGCGGCACCTCTGGGCGCTCGTCAACCTCGAACTCTGGACGCGGGCGTTCGACGCATGAGCGAGGGCGGCGCGACCCGGCGGGCGTGGATCGGGGCGATCGTCGCGGCCGTCGTGGCCGTGATCGTCTACGCGAGGACGTGGGCCGGCGGAGGCTTCGGCACCGTCAACTACGACGACCCGTACCTCCTGTCGCCGGAGAACCCGGCGATCGGGAGGGGGCTCGCCGAGGGGATGCTCGTCCTCCTCGACCCCACGCGCTCGCCGCAGTTCATGCACGCGTGGCTCCCGCTCTACTACGGGTCGCTCGGCCTCGACCACGCGCTCTTCGGCCCCGCGTCGGAAGCGGCGCGCTGGTACCACCTGCACTCCGCGCTCCTCCACGCGTGCGGCGCGGCGCTGGTCGTGTTCCTCGCGGCTCGGCTACGCCTCTCCGCGGGTGCCGCGGCGCTCGCGGGGGTGCTCTTCGCGGCGCATCCCGCGGCCACGGAGAACGTGGCGTGGATCGCGAGCCGAAAGGACGTCCTCTCGTTCGCCTGGATGGCGCTCTCCGCGCTCTGCTGGTTCCGGGGGATCGACGGCGGCGGGAAGCGCTGGCACGCGCTCGGCGCGGCGCTGCTCGCGGTGTCCCTGACCGCGAAGGGCACGACGCTCGTGCTGCCGCTCCTCCTCGCGGCGCACGCGCTCCTCCTCCGGACCGACGGCACGGCGCGGGAGAGGCTCCGACCGGTCGTCCCGTACGCGGCGGTCGCGGCGCTGATGACGGGCGTCCACCTCTGGATCGCGCGGCGCGAGGCGACGGCCGTCGCGTCCGGCGATCCGCTGCTCGCGGTGCTCGGCGCGAACGGGGAGGTGCTGTTCGGATACGCGCGCCTGCTCGTCGCGCCGTTCCTCGGCCAGAGCGTCGAGTGGGGGATCTCGCCGCAGACCGCGGACGTGTCCCGCGCGCTGATCGGATGGATCGCGTTCGCGGCGTGCCTCGCCGCGGCGGCGGCGTTCCGGAAGTCCCGGCCCGGCATCGCGGCGACGGTCGCGTGCGTCCTCCTCGCGCTCGCTCCGTTCAACAACGTCTTCCCGCGGACGAGCGTGCTCTTCGCCGAGCGGTACGCGCACGTCGCCCTGCTCCCGTTCTGCATCGGGATCGCGGGGTGGCTGACCTCGCGGCCGAGTCCCGTCCGGAGCGCGATCGCCGCGGGAGCGGTGCTCGCCGCGTGCGTCACCACGTGGCTCCGGCTTCCGGTCTGGGCGGACTCGGTCGCGCTCTGGCGCGACGCCGCGAGGAAGGCGCCCGCGTCGTCGATCGTCCGGCAGCAGCTCGCCGACGCGCTGACCGAGGCGCACCGCGCGAAGCCCGCGGAGCGCGCGTTCGCGGAGGAGGCCGAGGCGCAGTGGCGCGACGCGCGGCGGCTCGCCGCGACCGACCTCGACCGCTACCGCGGCGCGCGCGGGCTCGGCACGCACCTGCTCACCGTGGCGCCGCCGGGCGGCAACACGGTGACCCGCGTGCGGGAGGCGGTCACGTACTTCGACGAGGCGGAGCGCGCGCTCGCGACGGCGAACGTGCGCGCATCGGAGCGCCCTCGGGAGTCCGCGCTCCTCCTGACGAACCGCGCCACGGCGAGAGACCTGCTCGAAGAGCGCGAACCCGCGCTCGACGACGCGCGGAAGGCCGTCCTCGTGGACCCGAAGTGCGTGCAGGCGCTCCACGTGCTCGCCCGGCTCTACTTCCTCGTCGGCCGCGCGAAGGAGGGGATCGAGACGCTCCGGCTCTCGGCGGAGGCGGCGCCGACCGATCCGTCGGCGGCGCTCGAGCGCGCGCGGATCCGCATCGCCGTCGGCGACCGCGAGCGGGCGAAGAAGGAGCTCGAGGACGCGATCGCGGCGTCGCCGCGGAACTACGACCTCCTCGCGGAGGCCGCCGCGCTCGACGCGCGTCTCATGCGTCCGATCGACGCCGAGGGATGGTGGCGGCGCGCGCTCGACGTGCGTCCCGGCGACTCCGCCGCGACGCAGGGGCTCGCGACCGCGTTGCTCGACCAGGCCCAGTCGCTGGCCGCGCGGGACGACCTCGCCGCGGCGGTGGCGGCGGCGGAGAAGGCCCGCGAGGTCATCCCCGACTCGTGGATGCCGCACCAGATCCTCGGCATCGTCACGCGCAGGGCTGGGGACCTCGAGGCGGCGGCGGTCCACCTCCGGAAGGCCCACGTGATGAACCGCGCGGGGCTGCGGATCCGCGAACAGCTCGCGTCGGTGCTGGTCGAGCGCGCCGTGAAGTCGCTCGAGGACGGCGCCGGGACCCGCGCCGACCTGCTCCTCGAGGAAGCGGTCGCGCTCGATCCGGCCGGGATCTCGACTCCGAAGGGACGTCTCGAGTCCGGGGTCTCCGGATGGCCGCCGCTCGACGCGGGGGCCGAGGACGTCACGCGCGTCGCGCGGAAGGCCGCGCTGCGCGGACTCGCGTGGCTCGCGATGCGGCAGGTGGAGGAGGCGGTCCGCGAACTCGAGGTCGCGGCGGCGGGGACGAAGCAGGAGACCGCGCGCCGGCTCCGGATCGTCGTGCTGCGTCTGCTCGTGCGCGCCCGGTTCCTCGCAGGGGACGCCGACGGCGCCGTGGCGGCCGCGGAGGAACTCCCCGCGCTCACCCGCGGCGAGACCGCCGACGCGCCGCCCGCATGGTCGGGCGCCGCCGACCTCGCGGCCGCGCGCGCCGAACG
>JAJVHW010000055.1 GCA_022072415.1 Planctomycetota bacterium | reverse complement strand
GGTGGTCCACGGGTCGAGCAACAACGGCGCGAGCGCCCCTAGGAGGCCGCGCCCGTCCTTGCAGCCTCTGGCCTCAAGTGCCTCACGGAGGTGGTGCATGGCGCGCCGATGCCTCGACTTGACAACATCCACGCTAACGCAGAGCTTCTGCGCTATCACGCGTGGCGGTAGTGCATTGAAGTACTTCAGGACAACGACCTCACGCTCAAGCGGTCGCAGGCCATCGATGGCGTCAAGCAGAAGGCGCTGGCCCTCGGACTGAGCGGCGACCCAATCCGCCGCGGGCGCAGCGGCGTCGTGCGTCCGCGCGCATCGAGCCTCTCGGCTCCTTCTCGCTCGCTCGGCACGTTGGATGCCCCCCGCGGCGTTGCGAATCACCCGGGCGAGCCACGAGTCAGAGGCGGCCGCGGTCCGAGGCGGCGACCGCCAAGCTGCCACGCGCGCAGCTTGGAGAACCTCCTCCACCTCTGCCTCGTCACGTACCAGCGAACGTGCGAGCCTGCGCGCCCAACCAGCGTTGGAGAGCAGTTCCTCAAGCTGGGGTGACGGGTACTCGGTCGCCATCTATGAAGAGAGATGCCACCGACCCACGATCTGAGTCAACAGTTATGCGGGATCGATCTCGAAATCGACGGTCATGGTGTCCGGGCCTAGGGGTTCCTTCACGTAGTGGAGGCGGATGAGCGTGCAGCCCAGCACGGTGCCGGAGTACGGTACACCGGGTGCCGCGGGTCCGGGCGGCGACGGCGCGTTCGGGGAGCAGATGATCTGCACACTTCCAGTGCCGGCAAACTGCAGGCTCAGTTCAAGATCCGCCGGGATCTCCGACGCGAAGATCGTGACCGGTTGGCAGTGCTGCAACACGAGCGATGACACAGTGGTTCCTCCTAGCGCGTTAGTGTGCCCTTTCGGCGGAGGATAACGCGACGGGGGAGCGCTCGCGGTACCCGAAAAGCCCCGCGCGGCATCTCTTAGAAGTAATGACGGTACAGTCACCTGCCAGCTCCTCGTCGGAGGGCGGAAGCCGTCGCTTCAGCCGGCGTGGCTCAGCGAAGAGCGCGATCGGCGTCGGCATCAAGCGTGCTGATGGCGTCACGAAGAGGGGGAAGAGGCGATGACGAAGCGTGGTGCCGTTGCGGAGACATCGCGGAGTCGGCGTTCGAACGCCACGACGCGTGAGAGGAAGGCAGGTCCTCGCCGGGCGCTTCTGCGCGCGCCTGCAGGTCGCACCCCGCGGGACGCAACGCATCTGCCCTCCCCAGTGGTGATCACGACAGATGCGGTCGAACGTGCCGCGTTGGAGATTGGCGCGCTGGGTCGCCAGGCCACGCTGAAGCTTCACTATGAAGTGGGCCGGATCATCTCCAGTACGCTCCTCGGAGAGGGTACAGGCAGCCCGGGCGAGCCGAAACTGGGCCCTCCGCTGCGCTCGCTCGCAAGCCGTCTGACGGCAGACGGATTTCCGATCAACTATGCGACGCTCAGCCGCTCTCTCGCTCTGTACCGGTTGCTCCTTCCTATGGGTGGTGTTGCCACGTGGCAACACATCGGGGCGAGCCACATCCGGGCGGTGCTCCCGCTTCAGGAACCGCGTCGGACTGAGCTCCTGAAGCAGGCAGAGCAGGAGCGCCTCAGCGTGAGGCAGTTGGAGACGCGCGCAGCGAGACAGTCGGAGAAGAACTCAACAGTCAGCAGCGTCCGTAGGGGGCGTCCTCCGAGTCCTCGCTGCCTGCTTCAGCTTGGACGTATTGAGCGACTTCTCTTCGATGATGAGTCCCTCCGGTGCGTCGGAGATGGAGATGCTCAGCAGCCTCAGGTCAGGATCGACATGCTGGAAGTGCTGGGGCGGCTTCGGAAGCGCGTGGAGGATCTAGAGAAGATGCTCCGTTGAATTTGGGAGTACGCTCTCGCTAGCTAGCGACGCGCGACAGTCCAGGCTGAGAACTTGATAAACTCGGTGTGTCGACTCCAGGAGATCAGAAGATGGGATGGCGTCCAAGTCGCGACCCGGCCCTCTTCCAGCCGGCGTCTTCTCAGCTCTGGCACGCCGTGTCTGGCGCGTTTGATGAAGCTACGAGCTTGGCAGACGTTCGACGGTTGGATGCACACAGGTTCGACCCTCGGTACATCACAAACCGTAGAGGTGGCGACCTCACACAACTGCCCGCACTTCGTTCGCGTCTACCGACGGCATTTCGAGACAAGCAGCTCGGCGAGGCGGAGATCGACGTAATCTCTTTCATCCTGACGCAGTCAGGGAACCGCGTGCTCAGCATCGTCGGGCCCCGCGGCGCCGGCAAGACATCACTCATGAACTACGTAGACTGGGTGATGACGGTGTCGCTGGGCGACGAGGCCCCGCTGATACTCAGGATTGACCACAACGCGACCGCGCGTGGGACAAGCGCAACGATCGAAGACACATTAGAGCTGGTGCGTGCGAGGCTCGATCTAGAGTCAGCCGGTCGTCGAGCTGAGATTGTGGCGCAAGCTAGAACTGTGATGAAGCAGTACGAGGGAATGGACTGCGTGGCAAGACTCGCGCGTGCACTCCGCGAGCGCGCTCCGAGCGGAGATCCCAGGAAGATCCTGTTCTGGTTCGACAGCCTTGACCACGTGGCGTCGGACACCGTTGAGACCGCGCTGTCGATTGCCGGGGCAATGTACCGTGCGGCAGGAATTGGTTCAGTACTCTGCATGAGACCAGGCTCGTTCGGAAACGCGCTTGGGCGCGGAAGCGCAATGCACTTCGTCACGTGGAAGATTGAAGTTCAAGCGCCATCGTTCTCCGACTGGTTCGAACGGACGGCGCTGCTCACGGCCGAGAAGGCCGCCACGGCCTCTCTGGTCGCATACGATCAGCCACTCAGTCGCGAGGCGGTCTTGATAGCGTTTCAACGACTGCGGTCACTGATGAGCAGGCGCGGAGACGAGAAGGAAGACGTGTTCGCACTCCTAGAGGCGGCCTCGGCGAACAATGTGCGTCACATGCTGGTGTTGTTTCGGCGTCTGCTTTCACATCGATCACTCCCAGGAGAGTTTCTCTTGGGAGTGACCGACGCTGCAGAGTTCCATCCGCTCGTGGCAATCGTGGAAGGCGAGAGAGGCACCCTGATCGGAGATGACCACGTCCCGAATCTGCTCGCTCTTGACGGGGCCGCGGGCGAATTCCTCCTGTATCACAGGATTCTCGCGCTCGTGGCGGCGCGAAGATACGCGAGTACGAAGGACCTGCTGAGCTGGCTGCAGGTTCTCGGATTCCAAGCCTCTGTGGCGAGACAGGCCTTGGTTCGGCTTCAGACCGCGGAGTTGCTTGTGGGCTCCGACGTGGAGTTCGTACTGGACGACGATCCTCTTCCGTCCGCGTACATTCTCACAGAGGCCGGGTATTGCTATCTGAACCGCATGCTCTGTGATCCTGATTATCTACTCTCTGCGGTGCTCGACGTTCCACTACGACACCGTCGCATCCGGAACTCGCCCCGGGTCGGTTTTCTTGGGCAGCTCGACTCGCTCCTGGAATACGCAGCTGAGGTGGTTGAGCGTGAGGAGTCGCAAGTCGCTCTTCTCGCGAAAAGAGCAGCTGACCATCCAAGATGCGCTCGCCGAATTGCCGACGTGCTGGATCGAGACGGTACGCTTTCGGCTCTGATCTCTCGCGCATTTGACCGTCTCTACTTTCGGATGCGCGGGTCCCGTGATGCTCAAGTTTTCGCATACGTCGACACGATGCACGCGACGTCGACGAGGATACGGAAGAGAGGGGAGGCGCTCGAGCTACGACTCCGCAACCTTCGATCGAGCGGGCGCGAGGACGCCCGATACCTCCCGGTGACTTTCGATGACGCCGCGGTGAACATCTCTCTCAGGTACGACTTCATGGGAGAGACGCTCGCGGGGAGAGTGGATGTGCGGTCATCGACTCAATTGAGCGCAGTGGCGACCATGTTCTCGATGCAGAAGTCGGCAGGGCGTGAGGACGGGTACGCCCAAGCGCTGCTAGCGCATCGAGGCGAGCAGTTTTCGGGCTCGGAGCGTGGCTCGAAACACGTTTCTGGAAGCCTGACAGAGATGCCGCACCCGGGTGATTCCGAGCTCAGGTCCGTAGCGGTGAGCTATCTCCCGGTGGAAGCCTCAGATGACTTTGCTGTCATCAGCGTCGAGCAGGCTGGTGATGTGGTACGGCTTGCGGTTCACGCACGGGCACTGAATGGATACAGTCCCGAGATACTCACAAACGACTTGCGCGTTGACGATGTGCGGAGAATGGCCAGGGAGTGGGTCGGCGGTGTTACAAAGCGAATGCTCGCGGGGAAGCCAATCGGAGAGACGGTGCGAGCGGCGGGCGTGGCTATGGCCAAGCGAGTTCTGACGAACAGCGGCCATCGCACGCTCAGCAATCTGAGGGGCATGGTGAGGCGAGTTGTACTGTTCACCCAAGTTCAAGACGTACCGTGGGAGTGGTTGTGCCCGCAGGTTCCGTACGTCGACGAACGAGCGTCGCTGAGCGAGATGTGGGATGTCGTTCGATGGACCGGAAACGGAGTGCACGGAGCGCTTAGACTTCGGTTCGAGTCGAGCAGGCCAGCCGCAGGTGGCGTCGTGACGGTTGGGAGGCAAGGTGAGTCCGCACCCGCCTCGATGGAGGAACTGCGCCAGCGCGCCGCCTCTTGCGGAGTACTTCATCTAGTTGGGCACCAGGACCGCGGTGGGCTGCAGCTTGGAGGAGAGGACGCTCTAGTTGTCTCAAGAGATCTATTGGACGCGTACCCTTTGCTGGGTCCCTCACACGTAGTTGTGTCCGCATGTGGAGCTGCGTCCGGCGACCAGATTGACAACATTCCATCGACGATTTCCCTTGGCAGCGGCGCGCGTGCGTGGGGTCCCATAGCGCCGATCACCGCCTCGGACGCAATCGTTCTCGACGACCACCTGAGGAGCGTAGTGCGCACTGGCGAGGCTGTAGATGCATCGGCCGTGATGAGTGGACCTGGGAGTCGTGACGATGTTCGCGCGCTCTATGTCTCATACGGGCTTCACCGACCGAGGGAGGGGCAGTCGTGAGCGAGATCACAATCCTTGTCTCTGAGGCTGATCTGTCTGCAGAGACTGCAGGTGTCTTGGCGGCAGATCGCGCCGGAAGAAAAGTTCTGTTCGGCGGAGACGCAATCCGCCGAGTACTGGAGGAGCTGCCTCGCATCGTAGAGGAGCGCGCGACGCGAATGTGCCCGGACGGATTCGACGTTGAATCGATTGAGTTCGTGTTCGGGGTCGCAAGTGGGCTACCCGGTGTCAAGTTCGATGGGACAGCCAAGGTGAAGTACGTCCGCGGTCGCGTGGCGAACGCCATCGCAAAGTGACAAAGATCCGCTCGGCGTCAACTACTGCTGGCCACTCGTCGGTGTCTTCGAGCTGTTTTGCGCAGCCGGCCGCCAGTTCTCTAGTCTAACGGAGTTCAAGTTGTAGTGCCTACGCAGCGTCTCCGTCATTTCGAATACGCATTCTCCAACGCTCTTGCACCGACTCCAGGGTAACGTCTTCAGTGGCCAGGGCGAATCTGGCCTTCCAATTACCTCAATGAACCATTCCTCGTAGTTCTTGGAGTATCGCAACGAGACCAGCACCGGTAGGCTGTCAACGATGATTGGATTTCCGTTGCTGTCTTGATCAAGGACGTATTCGACATTCTTGTCAAAGGACGATTCATCTATGCGGGGTGTGCTCTCGAACGAGTACGACATGGTTGCTTGTGTGTGGGTGACTTGTTTAGGTCTTCGGGCGACTGTTTGTCTAATACTGGCATGAGATTCTCATGTTGACGAGTTCGGTTGTGGATAACCATGCGTGCACGTTCGCATCGCAGTCGTTGGTTTGGTTGCGTGGTTCTCGCAGGGCAGGCCGTCGGTGCGTCCTATGGACAGTCGGGCGCGACGCGAGAAATGGATTTCGATGGGGGAGAAGCGTGCCCTCATTGCGCGACAGTGGCGGAGTCGCGATGAGTAGAGTACGATCAGATGGATGGAGGAGTCGATGAGCGCAGTCAGGATCACTCGTGCTGCGGCGTACCGGCGTGTGAAAGGTGTCATCGCACGTGACCGAGGAATCGACCCCGGCGACTTCAGCGGGTCGAACACGCTTCAGGGAGCCGGACCGAAAGGCTTGATGTTCTCGGCCGCAGGACAGAGAGCGTTGGCGCCGCTCCTAGTGAGTAGATTCTCGGACGTCAATCTTGAGTTCACACGTAGTCAAGCTGGGAGCGCGACTACAGTGAGCATCCTTGCGGCCCTCGTGTGGGCGGCGATCCCTGTTTCGCGTAGAGAGGAAGGCTAGTGGATGCGCGCAGTTCACCTAGCGAGCTCCGGCGTCTGCTTTGTGTTCGGTCTCGGTGCGCCCGCCTTGGCGCAGGACAAGCCCCCACCGACGGCGCGAGAGTTCGACGACGGCGACGGGAAGATGAACGAGAAGGAGCTGCGCGCCTACCTCCGGTGGTTGCGAAAGTACGAAGTGTTCAGCGCGATCGATACGGACCGAGACGGTAGCCTTTCCGGAGTCGAGATCGACAAGTTCCTGGCGGATGTGGACGTGGGCGTCGATGAGGCGCTGATCGATGTCGAACAGCGCGTGAACCGGCTCATGGGCAGGCCGAACTTCGACGAGACGGTTCACAATCTTGCTACCGAGGATCTCCCGGTCTCGCTTACAGTCCGCGAAGTAGACCGGTTCCTGCCCCTCAAGTGGCCGGAGTCCCGCTGGAAGATCCCCGATCTCTACGTTCGCAAGTCCTACGACGCGATAACACTCGCCGACCCCGCCAAGCCGTGGGACAAGGCCACCGGGCTTACACTTTCCTTCGAGCGCAACGAGCGGGAGGACAAGGAGAAGCTCGCCATTGACGGAGCGGTGATCTACGTGATGACGCTCTCGCAGCCAGCACCCAACGGCAATAGTTGGGTCGGCCGCGTGTCTGCGGCGCCCAGCCTCAGCGTGGAGCGACTGCGGGACGACGCCGTCGCCAAGTCGGAGCGACTTACGAAGGACAAGAACGTCTTCTCGACGAGGCTGATGTTCGAGGCCGAGTGTGACGGGCTCGGTCCGTTTGCCACAAACTACCTTCGGATTGCGCCTGGGTACGCCACTGATTCGCGCCTGGACGCGGACATCGGTCTAGTTGACGTGGAGTGGGAGCCCATCGGTGGCGAATTCGGCGTAGGGACGCCGCATCGAGTGTTTGACGCTATCGACATTTCGGTGCGCACGAGGATGGTTGGTCTTGTGCGCCACGTTTCCAATCCGGGGTTTGCGACTGTCGCAGCACCCGGCGAGACTGACTTCCGCTGGGGCCCGAAGCTAGAGCTTTCTGTCGCGCCAACCGCCTGGCCCGAGCTTGGCCTGACCGCTAGCTATGCGCACCTTGAGTCCACAAGCGAGGATCCGCAGGACCTCGATCGCACGACACTCGGGCTCAAGTACGACCTCACGCAGAACGTCGGGCTATCCTTGGAGTACACCAATGGATTCAAGTGGGTGTCCCTCTCGGAGGAGGAGACGGTGAAGCTTGGGCTCTCGGTCAAGTTCTGACTGAGAGCCGCAGCAGGATCGGTGAGTACCGTTCGGTTCGCGGCACTTTGGATTACAGGAAGAGTGGAGCTGGCATTGGCACGAGAGATTGGTGGTTTGTTGAGGGGCACTCGGCCGTGCAGAGGTTGAGGTCTTCCGACGCAGGAGGTTCCCAATGGTCAGGGCGTTTACGCTGGCATCCTGGAACGTCGAGCACTTTAAGGATGACCCGGCTCGGATCGCTCGCGTCGTGTCGTTCCTGCGGGATCAGGCACCCGATGTCTTCGCGCTATACGAGGTCGAGGGCGCGGCCGTCTTCTCGACGCTCACCAAGGAAATGCCTGGCTACAGCTTCCACATCACCGAGGGCCCGCAGATCCAGGAGATCCTCGTCGGGGTCAGGCGCCCGCTGACCTCATTCTTCACCCAGAGGACGGAGTTCAGGAGCGGGCAGACGACGCTCCGGCCGGGCGCCCTCCTCTCTCTGGTGATTGAGGGCGAGACCTACTCGATCCTCTTCCTCCACACGAAGAGCGGACCCGACCCGAAGGGGCTTGGTGTTCGCGACGACCAGTTCAGCCGCGCGCTCGACTTTAAGAAGACCCTCGACAAGCTTGCGCGGAAGGGCGGGAAGGCCGCCGCGAGCTACATCTTCCTCGGCGACCTGAACACGATGGGGATGAAGTACCCCTACGGGCGCTCGATCGATGCTGCGACCGAGGTGCGGAAGCTCGACAGAGAGGCGAAGCGCGTCGGCATGAGGCGGCTTTCGAAGGACGAGCCCGCCACCTGGTGGAACGGACCCGGCGGGAAGTTCGCGCCGTCGGACTTGGACCACGTCGTCGCCTCATCGCACCTTCGCTTCAAGAGCCAGGGCGGAGCCGAGATCTCGGTGCTCGGGTGGCCGAAGGAAAGAGAGCCGGCGGCGCAGGGCTCCTGGATCGAGAACTACAGCGACCACGGCCTGCTCCGGCTCGAGGTCGAGCGCTCCTAGTGCTCTGAGTCCGAGATCATTAAACAGGAGCTGGTGAGCGAGAACAGTTCATCATCAGCGTACCTCGTCAAAGAGGGCCTGCACTAGCTCCCGGAGCGGCAAGCGTGCAGCTGCTTCGGCGAACGCCTTCCCACCGTACCACCCGGCGATGCTGCGCGGCGCGGGAGTGAGTTCGATCACGATTTGTGGCGCAAGGAGAGGCCGCGCTCCTCGGTGTACGCGGCGCACACCTGCGAGGGGTCGTGCTGCTCGGGACGACGTTCCGCACGAAGTGCGCAAGACGACCGTCCGGTACAAGGCCCCGCAGCGAAAGAGCCCTGCCTGACCGAGGTCCCGCGGACGGAGAGTCCTTGCCATGGGAGAGGTGTCGTCGGACGGCGACGGACTGGACGCCGTCACAGCGGACTGGTTCGACAGGCTGCGAGCGCTCCGGCTGCGCTTCCAGATGGTAGTCTCGCGAATGCGATGCGCACGCGCGAAGTGGGCAGGCTAAAGTGTCGAAACAATGTAAACCCGGTACGTACAACGCACGCGCGTGTCTATAATCCGCACCGAGGTGCGCGATGACCGACGCTCAGTTCAGAGGCCCGACAGAGTCCCTCGATGAGTCCGAGCGAAGGGCCTTGGGGATCGCCGGAGCCGGACCGATGTCGGACGCTCGACTCAGCATTGATTGGGGTGATCAATCGAGATGAACCTGCGCACGCCGCTCAACCCGGGAGTATCCGGGGCGGTCCAGCGCAGTCCGCGGTGGAGCCGATGGCACACGGTCCCGCGATGCTCGTTCATGTGTGCTACTGGAGGTCTCATGCGGAAAACCGCAATCTGTCTACTCTTCGGCGTGGCGGCATTCACGCTCACTGGGTTGTCTTTGGCCCAGGAGCGCGTACCCGACTTCTCTGGTCTACGCCATCTTCGCGGTGGCGACAATCGCCTCTGTCTCGACTACGACACTACGTGTACCATCATCATGAAGGCCAACACCCTCTGTTCAGGGGCAGGCGCGATCTCTTGTCAAAGCACGGGATGCAGCGCGGGCCCGGGTAACGAGACATGTATCGCGACCAACGTGGTGTGCAGCGAGGATGCAACGGTCGTTGCAAAGTACTGCTACGCAACGAGCGAGGAACCGTGCACTCCGGACGGCGAAATGATCTGCGGGACCATCCCCACCGGTACATGCCAGTACACAGGCGTGCCACAGCCGCCTCCTGCCTGCGGTCCCGGGGATCCTCGAGTCCTCTGCCAGACGTCTGGATGCACAGCGACCGACAGCATTCCGTGCAGAATCACGCTGTGCCGGTAGATCCTGAGTCAGTCTCGGGGCGAGTCCGGAGTGACTCGCCCCGCTCGTACCGTGGGCTAAGAGTTCTTCTTGCGGCGACGAGAGCCACCATTGCGCTTGGCGCCACGGTCCTAGCGTGCGCGCGTTCAGCTGACGTGACTGGAACACCGCAGGTTCGTGTGGCCTCGTTACTAGTCGTCACCGTCGTGGGCAGTGACGGAGCTCCGATCGCGGATCAGACGGTGACGCTGAGTGATCCTCATCGAACCGCAACGCGAACCACGGATGAGTTTGGTTGCGCGCGATGGGGCGGAGACGTCAGGACGGAGGATTGTAAACTTTCCGTAGCCGGCGACGTGAGTGAGTTTCGCGTGGCCGCTTCTACGTCGTGCGGACGATGGAAGGCGATCCGTCTGACACGCGACCCTGTCCCCGGTCCTGGGGGCAAGTTTGACTGCGGCCCGTCTTCGTGTCGAGTCGAAGCGGCAGGGGGCTCCGCTCTGCTTGAGCCACCAGATTCCACGGCTAGCAACGGACAGCGAGGTGCAGTGAGACTGCTCGGAGTTCCTCGCGGTGCCGACATCACGCTGAAGTGCGTTCGCTCAGCCGCTGAGGTCAAGCTCAAATGCAGCGAAGATGGCTCCTACACGGGCGTACTCTCTGCGGGCGCGTACCACGTGATGTGGGACGAACTCCGCATACTTGACGAGGCAGTGCGGATTCCTGGAGACAGTGTGATCGAGGTTGATGTAGCGGCCAGCATTGCAAGGGCCCAGATCGCGGTACGCGCGCCGATCGGAGGACGAGTCGAGCTAACAGCGCTCTCAAGCGCCGGGCGCGTTCTGAGCCGACGTCGAGCACCAAGCGGTAACGAGGGGACGTTGTTGTTGCGCAACGTTCTCGCCGGTAGGGTTCGAGTTGCAATTGCGGCAGTCGACTCCGATTTGATGCAGTACGAACGTGAAGTGAGGGTAGAGCCCCCTTGGGACTTGGACGTGAACTTCGACTCCAACGACATCGTGCGCATTGTACGGGTTCGATTGGATGAAGTTGCGGCCGCCATGGTCTCGAGTGAGGCGTCGCCCGCCGGTGGCTGTGCTCCGAGCGGAGGCCGTCTCCGACGGTTCGCAAGGCTAGTCTCGAAGGGCGAGTTCGAGGTTCCCGTGGGTAGGAGCCGCCTCGTGTTCTTGTCGTTTGGAAACCGGTTTGCAATCGCACCCATCTCGTACAGTAATCTCGCTCAGATTCGGGGTGACGGCCGTGTCCCGCGAGTCTCGATCGGAGTGCGCCTTCCCGACGAGTGCAGGGCTGCAACCCAAGCGATACGAGTCCGGATGATAGGGGACGTTCTGTGGGGCGAGGAAGTTCAGATTCGCGAGGGTGGCATTGTCGATCTTCACATGTGCGACCAGGTGGATTATCTCATGCTCAGTCACGCAGATGGCCGGAGCACTGAATGGATTCGCGTTGAGGGTGCGCACGAAGCGCACAGTTCTCCGGCAGTAACTCGCGGACGTGTGATCAGACCAACGCCACCTCCTCATGCGGGACGCGTAGTTGCCTTCCGATCGTTTGTCACCCGTCTTGCCGATCAAGACGTGGGTAGCATGGAGATTGGAGGTAGCTGGATCGACTTCGAGCCGTCGGAAGACGAACGCAGTTCGCGGGCCGTTGCTTCAATTCCGCCGCAAGGTGCGATTCGATTGGAGTGGGAGACAGACACAGGTGAACTGCTCACGGAGGAGGTGCAGGATGGTCGGTAGCGCCTTGGCGCGGCGTCTGGCTGCGTATGCTGTGCTGCTCGCGATCATGTCCATGTCGATGTTTCGAAATCCGGCAATGGCCGAGGATCGAGCAGGCGTTCCCCTTGACCGAGACTGCGGTCCGTACGCAGTGTGCATTGCGATGGGACTTCTACGGCGCGGCGTTCCCGCCTTTCAAGACGTGCGCGTCGCGTGTCGCGTTGATAGCGCTGGATGGTGCAGCATGGAGGATGTTGGGACCGCTCTGACTGACTTTGGGGTTCGATGCCGCGTTGGGAGCATCCTCGACGTTGGGGTCGGGGAGGTCGCAGTCGCATTGGCGAGTCGATTCGGCGAGGGAACGAACGGCCACTTCGTCGTCTTGCGGCGCGACAGTCCGGAGCGATGGTCTGTGTTCACGCCGCCGCTAATCTCGGAGAGTGTCGAAGTGACGGAGATAGCGAGTTGGACGGAACCCACGCTGCTGATATGCGCGGTAGGCAGACGTCCGATTGCTGTGTTAACTCTTATCGTCGTGGCGCTGGTCGTGATGGGCACCGTCGGAATCCTCGTTCGATTCTGGCGAGGCGGGAGACGGGCTACTAGCGTGCAGGTGGCGAGCCGGGGGATTGTTGCCGGCGCTCTTCTCTTGGCGTGCTGTTCTGACTCTGACTCGCCGCAGTCATTCGGGAGGTCGACGGATGTGGCGAGGTCGGGTCCGCTGGAGCTGCGGCCGACTTCGCGCATGGACCTTGGAGTGGTATCTGCCGGCACTCACGCGGTAGACTTCTCCGTTGCCAATGCAAGCGACGCGGACGTCTCCGTCGATCAGGTGAAGACGTCGTGCGTGTGTGCTGGGATCGACTTCGACATGGGCTCGCCTTTAGGTCCTGGGTCCGAGCGCAGCGGATCGGTTAAGCTTCGAGTCCGCGCGGGCCATGTTGAGCGCGCCACTGTACGTATCATTGCAGGTCCCCAAGAGTTGCGACTGCACCTAACTGCTCGCGGCAAGTCAGCGGCCACACGAACGTCTCCCAAAGCCGAGATGTTTGGCGCCGTGCCGGGAGTCGAGTCGGTGGTCGAGGTGATGGGCGACAATGTACCGGGCGCAATGTGGTCGAGTTGGTCCGCCAGCACACCTAGCGGGCACGTGCGCATCATCGACGGCAGCATGAGCGATCGCGTGATCATCGGCGTTACGCCCCGCTACGTTGGACCTGGACGAGCGATGGTGCTTGGATGGAGCGGATCGGACCTGTGCCAAGTCGAAGTCCCATGGAACGCGGCGTACCCATTCGAGGTGAGTCAGGCCCCCGTGTTGCTGCGCGGGCAGTCGGAGGCGTACACTCTCTCAATTCGATCCACGACTGTTGCCGTTGTGACCTCTGTTACGTGCAATGCGAGCGGTTGCGAAGTCGCGTGCAGGGAGAGTGACTGGGCGGTCACGATCAGGAGCGCCGGCCGAGCGGGTCCGAGTCGGGTGGGGCGCGTGCGCATCGAGTGGACTTCCCCTGAGGGCAAGGCGTTCCACACCGAGATTCCAGTTGTTGAGGTGAATTAGCATGATGCGAAGTAGCAGTTGCATCCTGGCCGCACTCGCCGTAGTGATCTCTTCCGTACGAGCGCTCGCGACAGAGATCGACGAAGGAATGCCGCCTCTCGACGCGGACACCGTGCAGGACGTGCTGGTTGCAGAGGCCCAACGCGCGTTGTCGCGAGGGAATGTCACCGTGGCTGAGGAGTACAGCGTGAACGGTGTTCCACATCTCGCGACTACGTGGACGCTCGGATCAGATGGAGAGTCGTTCGATCTGAGTCGTCGGAACGGAGGTGTTCTTGTAAGTGTCGTCCGGCGGCGG
Source organism: Planctomycetota bacterium (assembly GCA_022072415.1). Taxonomy (GTDB): domain Bacteria; phylum Planctomycetota; class JAJSAM01; order JAJSAM01; family JAJVHW01; genus JAJVHW01. The sequence continues at coordinate 29,257 of JAJVHW010000055.1, read as the reverse complement.
AACCACGCTCTTGCGCGCTTGACTCGCAACGGCGTTGGCCGAGCGTGGAGCGCACGCGTCAGCATTGCTGACTCGGGATCGAGACCGTCGATGGAGAGACTCAGCGGCCTTGGCCGGTGGACCGAACCGCTCGGGCTGGGAGAGCCGGATTGGCGGAGCGACCTTGCGCGATACCCGGTTGTGCGGGCATATGGCACCGGAGGACGTCTGGTTGTGCTCCTTGCGGCGAATGCGCACGTCGCGGCCACCATCGATGCACCGGAGCGTGTGCAGGGTTTCTTCGGCAGTAGGGTGGTGTTCATTCGCGTCGCCGGAGCCTATTTCCCGACTATCGTAGAACATCTTCAGGTTCAGGCCGCGACGGGCTTGGACAGCGAACCGCCGAGCTCTGTGACGACTCGATCATTGGGCAGCTACACCGGGGTCGGAGGAGTGACACTGCGGGTGACCGGGCGAATCAGATTCGACCGTCACGTGGTCTGCGAAGGATGGGTGATTCCCAGCGCGGTTGTTGCTGAATTTGAGGACGGTAGCCGGGGTGTTGCGGAGCTTGCGGCCACGCCGGCGTATGGTGTGTTGCACGTCGATGATCTCGATGTCGCGCCGTCAGAGTGGGGTAAGAACGGCGTGCGAGTCGACGAGGTGACAGGCCGCGTCTCGTATCTTGGAACTGACGGCGACTCGCCCGACGTCCTTGTGGCGCGAATGCTAGGAAGCGAACCGCAATTGCAGGCAGATCCCGGGGACGGGGAGCTGTGCGGCAATGCCAAGTGGGTAGCGGCCGGGGCGACCGTTGTAGTTGTGTGCCTGGGTTGTCTGATGTTGTTTTGGCGACGCTCGCGGCGTTCGGGCGGAACTGTCTCATGAAGAGCCTGGTGGTAGGGATCAGCCTTGCGGTCGGGGTCGTGTGTGGAGTTTCGGCAGCGCGCAGTGCGGAGCGGTGCGCCGCCACGCGGGCTCCGCTCGTGTCTATGTCTGGCGGGCCGACGCGGTATCGAATTCGGTTGAGTGACCCGGAGCGAGTGATGGATGTTCGGTCCGCATGCGAGTGCGTAGTCGTTAGGCAGGTAAGCCGCGACGAGTTTGAGGCGCTGGTGAATGAGTCGATAGTTACGACGTTTGTATCCCCGGGCGTCGATGTGTATCTGCGGGACGGAGAGGTCGAATGGTATCCGCTCTGAGGCACGGAGCTGCGTTAGCGGCGCTCATAAGAGTCATGGTTGGCGGTGCGTTCATGGTTGGCGCCGCGTCAATCGCCCTAGATCCGTGCCATGTCTCCAGGCATCTTGATGTGCAGGGGGATGGCTTCGTGGCCGCCGCAGTCGGCGCAGGATTCATTGAGACAGCAATCGGCGTAACACTGATTGTGCGACCGACTCGCGTGAGCTTCGTAGTCGCGGTAGTGACGTTGCTACTGTTCACGTCGACGCTGTTGCACACTGGCTTGAGACTTGGATGGGGCGTGCGGTGCGGCTGTCTATCGATGATCTCCGAAGAATCCGTAGGCGCTGCGGTGGTCCGCAACATACTCTTGCTGTGTGCATGTGCCATCTGGCTGGCGCTAACCCGCGCCAAATCCCTACGGGCGGAGAGTTTGAGATGAAGTCTGCTTGGTTCGGACTTGCCGTAGCACTGTGCGTCGTGTTCGGGCTTGTCGTGACGCGTTGCAGCCAGTTGGAGAGAGTCGCTACAGTGTCGGGGACGGAGACCGAGTTGTCAGAGGGTGCCGCTTCGTCGGAAGCGTCTGCAGGACCGCAGGACGCACGTCGGAATAGAGGCGGCGTATCTGAACAGCGCGGCAGACCTCGCCTGTCGTCGACCCTTCACTCTGTAAGCGTGTGTGGCCGTGTGGTCGCCAGCGGAGACCGGAGTGAAGTGGTGGGGGCGCGGGTTGCGTTGATCGGGCTCAGCTCGCTTCAGACTGCAGTGCTGACAGATCTCACTGGTCGATTTGAAATCTCCAACGTTGAATCCGGCGCCGAAGTCGCGATTACGATCGAGCATGAGTCTTGTGAGACTCGCACAGTCGCGCGTGTGCTGACAGAAGAGCCTATGGTGGACATTGGTGACGTTGAGCTGGTTCCACTTGGAGCGGCGCGATTCTCGGTGCGATCTCAGGCGGCGAACCTGGGCACCGATTGGAGCGTTCAGGTGCATGATGACAGTGGTACAGAGGTTGCGAGCGTTCAGCTCTACCCGAATCGTCCGAGTGCCAGTGTGTTGACCGGAGCGGCTGCGCGACTTCGATGTGGTGAGTTTACGGCGCAGGCCCGCGGAGGACCCGGCTGGGCGGCGGCTCCGACGAGGTTCGTCGTGCGTCCGTTCGAAACCGCGGAGGTCAACCTGAGTGCGCTCGCTGGAGTGATGGCTGTGTTTCGATTGCGCGACCAGAGCGGCGGAGTCGTCAGTGGCGCGGCGCTGCAGGCACGTCCGTACGGCATGCGAGGTTCGAGTGACGAAGCGGTGAGTCCGCTCGGTATCACCGCCGCCGATGGAACCGTGGCGGTGGCAGCGATGAGGCCAGGACGGTACACGGCGTTTGCGATGATCGGGACGCGCCGTGTGGTCTGCGGCGAGTTCTCCGTGCCCGCACATGCAACGATTGAGCTTGCAACGGAGGCGTCTGCTTTGCTACGTGTACGCATGGTGTGGGACGACTCGGGAGAACCACTTCGAAGCGCGACTGTGACCGGCCGCACTGGAGGCACGGAGGCAACGGCGGCCACGGGTCCGGACGGGATCGTGGAGCTCGACGCGCCGGCGGGTGCCGTGTTTCACGAGTTGCGCGTGATGCTGCCGGAAGGCCTGAGCATCGACTGCACTGCGGGTGCCGAGTCCGGCATGTTGGTAGGACGCGCGCAGCCGATGCGTCCTGTAGAGGTACGTGTGCGGCGACCGGCTTCGTTGTGTGTAAGCGTTGTCCATAGAGGTATCCCTGTGGCCAACACGCGCGTTCGTTGCCGGTGGGTCAGCACCGCCCCGGGTGGCGGACTTGCTCATGCCGTTACGAACGAGCAAGGCATCGCCATGCTGCTGCACGACAGTGGTTCAGTTGTGTTTCTCGACATTGATGACGGAGAGTGGTGTGTTGAGCGTCCGAGTGCGGTCGTTGCGGGCGAACCGTGGTTCGGCGCTGCGGTGATTCGAGTAGAGTGCCGTGGGGTAGCGGGCGAGATTGCGGCGATCCCCGTGGTACCTGCGTTGGACTGTGCCGTCCGAGGGCGTACGATAGGAGCCGACGGCGTCGGAGTTCCTGGGCTGACAGTGGTGCTGGACGGCGTGCACACAGTGAGTGGCCCCGATGGTAGCTTCGATCTTCGGGGTGTCCGGGCCGCTCGTGGTGCCGTGATCGGTGCGTATCACAGCGGGCTGTGTGTGGGGTTGAGAGAGCTAGTGCAGAACGACGTTGGGGCGAACCTCGTGGAGAGCGTTGTCATTCAAGTGCAGCCGATTGTGTCAGTTGGAGTCGAAGTTGCAGGTTCAGATGGACGCCCCGTGCCGGGTGCCGTGCTACAGCTAGCTCCGTCTGGCGTTTCTCAGCCGGTCAACTGGCTGGGCTATCCGTCAGTTGCGACTGGTCCCGATGGCAAGCTATCGTTGACCGACGTACGTGACTCCGGGAGCCGGTGGGTCTTGGTTTCGGCGCCCGGCTACTCAAGTCGAGTGGTGACTCTTGCCTCGCCGCGACCTAGTGTGGTCAGGATTGAGCTGCAAACTTCGAAGCTTACGACAGTTCACATTCTGAGTGAGGATGGGCAACCGATCCGCTCCGGAGGCGTGCGCGTACGATCGGCAAAGGATCTTGCACGTCGCGTGATAGCTGAAGTCCGCGCTGATCCGAGTGGAGTCGCTACCATTGAGGCGCTGAATGATGCCGATGTGCTGTATGAGGCGTGGGCCAGCGGTCACGTCTCTTTCGTCACGCGTGTCGGTGAGTCGCTCCCCACGCGCGTCGTACTTGGGGCGGGTACTTCGTTGATCGGGCTGGTCATAGACTCGGATGGGCAGCCACAGGCCGGGGCGCACGTCGTCGCAACTACAGTTGATAGAGAAGGCTTGCGCTGGGTCGCAGCATCCGACTCGAGCGGCCAGTTCTCCATCGCAGACTTACCTCTTGGCCCGATCATGCTCTCTGTGACGAGCCTGCGGACTCCCCCGGACTTTGCGTCCACGCGCGTTGAGGTTGGAACCGACCGCTCTGCTCGTGAGATCGTGGTCCGACGAACACGTGCGATTGCGGGACGGGTCGAGATTGCGGGGGGACTGGGGCTGGGCGGAGTGAAGATTCGCGCGCACTGCATTGATCGCGGATTTACAGAAGACCGCGTGGTTGTAACGAGTGACGCGGGCGAGTTCGAGGTTGGGGGCCTCTTGGGGAGTCGTTATGAATTGCAGGTTGTCGGTGAAGCACAGCCGCCGGGGGACAATCGTTCCTTTGTTGCCTGCAGCCCGAGTTGGCGTAGCCCTATCGTGCCGACGGAGGCTGGTGATCGCGATGTGGTGCTGCGGCTAGAACAGGAGTGTGTCGTGGTGCATGTGCGAGGTGGGTCAGACCCTCTGCCCGGCGCGATTGTCGCGTTCTTCACGGAGAACCACGTACTCATCAGGACTGTCCGAACGAGCCCGTCTGGCCTTGCCGTGCTTCTGATCAAGGGAGAGTCAGAAGTGGTGGTCACTGTCGCACGCGATGGTGAGCATCAGACTGACGGGGCGCGATCTCGAGTCGCCTCCGAATCAGACCGTGTGGTGCGAATCAACGTGCAAATTGACCCGAAGTGACCAACTAGCAATCACCAATGATTTTATTTCGCCGACATCGTTAGGGGCTCCAGCGGAAGGATCCACGCGCCGATGTTCCAGTGTCTGACATTCACGGAGTATTCATGTCCTGCAACTTGGTACTCGTTGAGTTCGGAAGGCTTGAGTGGTTGTCTGGTCAGCGTCGCTCCCCTCAGGAGTTTCTGATCCTCGTGATTCTCGATCGGGCCGCGCCAACGAGCCAGTTCGTGGCGCTACGGTACGCGCGAACGGAAGTCGTCCTGAGCATCGCTGGTCCGCCGACGTGCGGCGTAACGGCAGAAGAGGCGGGTGTTCGAGCGCTGGACGAACTGACGACGGCCACAGGTGCAGTTTGGGTCGCCGGGGGGCGCTGGCCGTGTCCGACGTGTCAGTCGCGCAAGTAGGGACTGCCTGTGTCGTCGTTGACCGAACACCTGGCTCCGCGACGTCAATCCGAAGGCCAAGGTCCCAGCGGAGAGTATGCGTCTGCTACCCCCATCTTGCGCCGCCCGGCGGCGGCGTGAATGCGCCGGAACAACCAAGGAGGTGTCCGACCGGCGCACCCCACTTTGCGAGACGTCGCAGCGCGGTGACCATCGCGGGCATTGCGAGGAGGTCGCGCGATGGCGAAGCGACGGCTTTGGTCCGAGAAGGAGATGCGCGGGATCGTGCGGGAGCACGCTGACAGCGGGCTTTCGCTGAAGGCGTTCGCGGCGGCGGCGGGCGTTCCGCGTTCGACGCTCGCGTGGTGGCGGACGCGGCTGCGCAGGGACTGGGGCCCGCGGCTCGTGCTGACGTTGCCCCGCTTCCGTGGACACCATCCCGTTTGGGAGAATGGGGTCTACGATGGCCAAGAGCAGACCGCCGTACCCGCCGGAGTTCCGGCAGCAGATGATCGAGCTCGTCCGGTCCGGGCGATCGCCCGAGAGCCTGGAGAAGGAGTTCGAGCCGTCGGCCCAGACGATCCGTAACTGGGTCAAGCAGGCCGACCTCGACCAGGGCCGCCGCAAGGACGGCCTGACGTCGGAGGAGCGTGAGGAGCTGGTCCGGCTGCGGCGGGAGAATCGCCACCTCCTCGAGGAGCGCGACATCCTGGAAAAAGCCGCGGCCTGGTTCGCGCAGAGGGGCTCCAGGCGGAGTTCGAGTTCGTGAGCGCGCACCAGGCCCGACATGGCGTCGCGAGACAGTGCGAGGTCCTCGACGTTTCCCGCAGCGGCTTCTACGCGTGGAAGGACCGGCCGCTGTCGCGGCGGGCCCGGGCGGACGTCGAGATCTCGCAGCGGATCCGCCTGATCCATGCGGTCTCCGGCGGCACGTACGGGGCGCCGCGCGTGCATGCGGAGCTCGCGGCCGACGGGGTCCGTATCGGGAAGAAGCGCGTCGCGAGGCTGATGCGGGCGCTCGGGCTGCAGGGCGCCACCCGACGGCGTTTCACGACGACGACGGTCCGCGACCCGGACGCGCGGCAGGCGCCCGACCTCGTCGAGCGGGACTTCACGGCCGATGGCCGCGACCAGCTCTGGGTCGCGGACATCACGTACGTCCCGACCGCGCCGGGCTTCCTCTTCCTCGCGGTCGTGATTGACGCGTGGAGCCGGAAGGTCGTCGGCTGGCGCCTCACCGATCATCTGCGCACCGAGCTCGTCGTCGAGGCGCTCGAGACGGCCTGCGCGCAGCGCCGGCCCGACGGCGTGATCCACCACTCCGACCAGGGAACGCAGTACACCTCGATCGCGTTCGGCATCCGCTGCCGGGCCGCGAAGGTGCGGCCCTCGATGGGGTCGGTCGGCGATGCCTACGACAACGCTATGGCCGAGAGCTTCTTCGCGTCGCTCAAGTGCGAGCTGCTCGGCCGGAACGGGCTCCGCAGCAAGGCCGAGACGCGGATCGCGATCTTCGAGTGGATCGAGGGCTGGTACAACTCGCGCCGGCGCCACTCGGCGCTCGGCTACCTCTCACCCAACGAGTTTGAGGCGAGGGCTGAGGGCGCCCTCATGACCGCAAGCACCTGACCGTCCACGGAAGCGGGTCAACTCCAAGGACTCCTGGTCCTTGCGGCGCTGGCACCCCGGAGAAGACGCTCCCCTTTGGCTCAGCCAGTCCTGTACGATCCTCCTCTTGGACTGGCGATGAGGGCTCACCGTGATGATGAGTATTGCTCCTTCCGAGGCAACGCTGAAGGCTGGCGGACCGGCGCGGGTACTGCTGGCACTTCTGCGGGACGTTGAGGCCGATGCGGGCCTGCAAGACGCGCACGTCTTCTGCGGCTTCCCCCTCTATCGCGACGAAGATGACCAGATAGTCGAGACCGATCTGCTGCTCCTCTCTCCGAAGTACGGTGTCGTAGCGTTTGCCTTGGTTGACGGCGCTGGGCGTGGGGTCACCGTTGGATCGGTGACCGAGGCCGATGAGCGGCTTGACCGGGTCGTTTCTAGTATTCACTCACGCATGATCCGTGTGAAGGCTCTTCGAACCACTAAGACCACGTTGCGTATTCCGATTAGCTTTGCCATCTTTGCCACCGATGCAGCACAGGACTTGCCGAGCGCACTCGATGCCGCGATCGTCAGTGACGATGCGAGTCTGAAGTCCTTGCTGGAGAGTATCCAGCGCATCGATCTACCTGAGCCAGTGTTCCGCCAGCTGGTATCAACGATCCAGGGCGCCGGCGGAATGTTCCGCGCAAAGGTACGTGACCGGGCAAGCGAGAGCGCCACGAAGGGGGCGCAAGCAACCGCTGTCGAGAACAGCATCGTGCTTCTAGACCGGGAGCAGCTTCCTGCTGGAATAGCGCCACTGGATGGTCCACAGCGGCTGAGGGGCATTGCCGGGTCAGGCAAGACCGTAGTCCTCGCCATGCGCGCTGCCATGCTACATCTGCGACAGCCCAAGGCCCGCATCCTGTACACGTTCTATACAAAGAGCCTGTACCAGTACATCACGCGGATGATCACGCGGTTCCACAAGCAGTTCTCGGACACTGATCCTGACTGGGACCGCCTGCGCGTGCTTCATGGCTGGGGGGGCTCGGCGCGCGAGGGAGTTTACTCAAGTACCTGCCGAAGGCTCGGAGTACCAGTAATGTCCTTCAAGGAGGCATCGCGAGAGAGTCCTGGCAAGGAGTTTGACCATCTGTGCAGGTCGCTGCTTAGAATTCCGCCTTGGGAGCCTGAGTTTGACTACGTTCTGATCGATGAGGGTCAGGACTTCCCGCCTTCCTTCATGCAGCTCTGCCGCCGGCTTGTTCGGAATGATTGCTTCCTCTGGGCCTATGACGAGTTTCAGACGATATTTCAGATCTCGGCGCCCAATCTCGAGCAGCACTTCGGAGCTCGGGGCGATGGCACCCCAGACATTGATCTAGTCGCCGACATGGTTCTGCATCGTTGTTACCGGAATCCTCGCGAGATACTCGTGTGCGCCCATGCGCTCGGCCTCGGTGTCTACGGAAACAGCAAGGTACAGGTGTTGGAGAGCGAGGCGCATTGGAACTACGTCGGCTACGAGCTGAGGGAGGGGGTCCTCTCTCCTGGATCGAGAGTCGCGATTGAGCGGCCCGTTGAGACGGCCCCGCTCGGAAGGGAGATCACCGGTGGGATGGATGAGATGGTGAAGTTCACATCCTACGAGACATTCGACGCTGAGGTGAAAGCGGTCGTGAATGGCATCAAGGCCGACATTTCAGACGGTCTGAGGCCTGATGACGTATTGGTTGTCAGCGTTGATGACCGGAATGCGAGGGTGTACATTGGGGCGATCGCCCAGAAGCTTGAGAACGCAGGAATCCGTACAAACGACATTCACTCTGATCCTTGGACGCTGCATGAGTTCTATCAGACTGGTCGCGTTACGCTTTCGACCGTCCACAAGGCAAAGGGGAATGAGGCGTTCATGGTGTACGTAGTCGGTGCCGACGCGTGCTTTCCCGCATCCTGGCGGGAACGTAATAAGCTGTTCACCGCGATGACTCGCGCGAAAGCATGGGTGCGGATGTCAGGAGTTGGCAAAGGTGCCGAACAGTGCGCACAAGAGATCGCCGCTGCCAAGAAGAACTTCCCATTCCTTCGGTTTGTGTATCCAACGGAAGAGCAGTCTCGGATACTCAAGCGCGACATGGCGGAGTCTGAGTCGAGACGCGTTCGTGGTGAGCGGCTGCTAGATGATGCGCTGTCGACCCTTCCGCTTGAGGAAGTTGAACGACTTTTGCAGCAACGGAAGCTCGCGTCCTCGAAGATCAAGAAGAGCAAGAAGGCGTCGAGGGGCGAATTGTGAAGCTGGGAATGTTCTTGACTCAGGTCGAGGACGCCTGGAAGCTCCTGCGCATGCTGGGCGTGGCAGATGCTCGGGAGCCGCGACCGCAGTACGAGAGCGTGAGAGCGGCGGAGTTTCGGGATCTGAGGTACCGAGAGTGTTGGGAGCGAACGTACGCAGGTCGGCTTTACAACTTCCGGTTGCGAGATATGGCTCTTTTTCAGTTCAAGTACGCGCGAAACGGAGATCAGGCCACGCCGTCGTACTCGTACCTCCAGTGCCCGATGGTTGTTCAGGAGTATGAGGAGTTTCTGAGAGATGTTCTGGGAGAGGAGGCTGCGACGGTCGGCGACGAGTTCCGAGACGACTGGGAGTCCTCGTTGGACAACGCCCCGTTGCGGGACAGTCCTGTCTACTTCCGGTTCGACTACGCTCCGAAGGAGTACCGTGCCGGAGTCCATCCGGCGGCACACATGCACTTCGGGCATGAGACGGGTATTCGCATTTCGACGCGTCGAGTGCTTCGTCCGATGTCATTCGTCCTCTTTGTGATCCGCCACGTTTATGCAGCACGATGGGAGAAGCTGGCCGCAGACCCCGGCTACCTTGGGCGCTATATTCGGCAGAACCTTGATGATGTACCGGACGACTTTTGGGGGCCGGCGGAGCGCCTGGCGATGTGGCTGGAGTAGTCAGGGAGTTGGCGGGAGAGCCGGTTTGGATCGAGGGAGCGTAACGTCACGGCCGCTGTTTAGCCTGCTTCTCTCACGACGGGTCGCGATCTCGCGCCGGATGCGTCGTTCGCGACGGTGGCGGCCGCCAGTGGCGCGCGTGGGACGCCGGCGCGGGCCGCGCCGCGGGTGCCCGCGGCCTCGGATCGACCGCGGAATCGCGGTCGGTCGGGACCGTATAGGCCGGACGCATGCGTCCCGGACGGTTCGGGTTGACTTCAGGTGACGGCGGCGGGCGCGAGCAGGCGGCGCGCGCACGCCTCGAAGCTCTCCTTCCACGGCCACGACGACGACATCGAGATCCAGATCTTGCGCGTCGTCACCCGGACGAGCGCGCCGACCTTGAGGAGGCGCAGCCGAATCGTGTCCGCCTGCGCGCGCTCCATCTCCGTGCCGGCGAGCCCGAGCCGGCGCAGCGCGCAGGTCAGCACGTACGCCATCGCCGACAGCGCCGTGCGGACCGCGTTGCCCTGGAGCGTCGGAGTCGACAGCCGCGTGCCGAAGAGCCCGAGCTGCTGCTCCTTGATCCGGTTCTCGGCCTCGCCGCGGGCGCAGTAGAGGTCCTCGTACAGGCGCCGCGCGCTCCAGCTGTTCCGCGAGAGGTTGGTGACCACGAAGCGCGGGTTCTGCTTGCCGCCGACCAGGTGCTCGGCCTTCGCGACCACGCGGCGCTCGTGACTGCACGTGTCCAAGGTGGTCCAGTCGAAGTCGCGGAAGACCCGCTCCGCCTTCTTCGACTTCTCGTGCAGCGCCGCCGACGTCGCGCCCCTCTTCGTCATCTCCAGGCGCGAGAGCGTGCTCTTGCCCGCGAGCGAGCCTTGGCCGCGGCCGCACGCCGCGGCGAGCAGCGGGTCCTTCCCGATCAGGTCGTGGTCGGACACGTCCTCGTAGCCCAGGCACAGCCCGAACACGCGCTGCGTGACGAGTTGCCGCACGGTGTGCTCGACGCGCTCCGGATTGCGGTGATCGCGGAAGCACGGCGCGAACCGCCGGGTCAGGTCGATGCGCCGGTCGGCGCGCTCGAGCAGGACCACTCCGCCGTCACTTGTGACGTCGCCCGCGTCGAAGCGAACGACGGCGTCGCGGCCCGCGATGTCATGAAACAGGGTCCCCGTCGTGCTAGACTCTGTGCTCATCGGGCTGCGTGCCTCTGGAAGTGTAAGTACTTGGCGGTACAGACACTTAGACGCGCCGCAGCCCGATTTCGTTTCAACTTTTGTGAGAGAAGCGGGCTAGCAAGGCACGACGACACTGAAGTTGCCCTGTTATGGTGCGGCTTGTCCGTCCTCCGGGGTTGTCCGGGCGTTGACCGCCGACGTCCCGAGAAGGGCCTTGATCGCTCGACGCACCTGCCGGTTCGTGCTCCCGAGCCTACCCTGCTCGGTCCGGCTCAGCGTACCCGGGTCCAGGCCGAGTTGCCGCGCGACGTCACGCTGGGAGAGACCTTGCGCCTGCCGGCACGCGACCAGCTGCCGGCCGATGCCCATCGGGGTCAGCGCAAGCGGGTAGTAGCCCAGCCACTTGTAGATGGAGGGGCGGTGCCGGATGACCGGCGTCGTCCGCCCCTTCTCCCTGTTGCCGAGGGTGAACTCGTCCACGCCAAACTGGCGGGCGGTTTCCGTTGGGACAGCCCACGGTAGTACCTTTCGACGAGCAGATGCTCGCCCAGGGTCCGGGGCGGGTTCGGGAGGGCGACTGTAGGGAGGCCGCGGGGTGTCGGCCTCGGTTTCCAGGCTCGGAGCCGCACCTTGCAGAATGACAACGCATCCCTGACACCGCAACCACGGCATCAGCTGGAAGGGCGCGTGAAGCCATCGGAGTCGCGCCTCCGAATGCCCGCCTCGACCGCCAGTCGCACAGCCAGCGATACTGGTCGCGCATGCTCAAGATCGGAGAGTGTGTGTGCATCGAGCCCGAGGAACTCGCCAGCTCGCTCGAGAGAGAGTCCACATTCCGATCTCCAGGCCCGGAGTCGGGCACAGGTTGCTTCCACAGGCGGCGCGAGTCGGTGCCCGACGTAGCGTTCGATCGCCGGCAACGCCTTGGAGTGCGGGAGCTGGCCCTCGTGCTCCCACTTCCAGAGGGTGTCGGGTCGGACCCCGATCTCCTCTGCCGCCTGCTTCAGGGTCTGCCTCCGATCGAGCCGGGCGCGGCGGAGGTGCTCGCCCGGCGTCCTTGGGTCAGCGGGGTATCCCTTGGGAGGCGGCTTGCGGGCTCGAAGGACCACGTGACACCAAGGCAACAGTCGTCCAGCCGATCGTGGCCTGGAGGATCAGGCTGTCGGCCTCCGACGGGGGGCGGTAGACGCTTCCTTCGTAGCGGATCGCGCGGGACGTCATCGTGCCGGCAGGGTACCGCGGCTCCATTCCTGCGCGGCGCAAGCGCGCGGCGTTGGAATGGACCGGATGACCGCGAGCGATCCGCAGGGAGTCCCCGCGAGCGTGCCCGGCGTCTGCGAGGTGCTGCGCTTCGGCGCGCGCGGGCAGGCCCCCGCGCTGCTCTTCGAGGTGCCGCACGGCGCCACGCGCCGCGCGCACTTCGACGCGCTCCGCGCCCGGATGCGGGGCGAGTTCCCGGAAGGTCTCGAGGACTTCTTCTTCGTGAACACCGACGTGGGGGCGACGGAGTACGCGGCGGCGGCCGCCGAAGCGTGGTGCGCCGCGGCCCCGGGCCGCGCGGCGGTCGTCCTGCGCTCGGAGATCCCGCGCACGCTGATCGACTGCAACCGCATCGTGGACCGCGCGACGCGCCCGTCCGCGACGTCGTCGGGCCAGATGACTCCGGGCGTCGCGAGCTACGTGCGCGATCCGCGCGACCTCGCGCTCCTGCTCGATCTGCACGCGGCGTACACCGACGCGGCGTCTCGCGCGTTCGACGCCGTGTGCGGTGGCGGCGGCCGCGCCGTGATGGCGCACACGTACGCCCCGCGGAGCCTGGACGTGCCGGTGGACGACCGGATCGTCGAGCGTCTCCGCACCGAGTACCGGCCGGAGAACATCGGCAGGTGGCCGCTCCGGGCGGAGGTGGACCTCATCACCACAGCGCCCGACGGCGCGATGCTGGCCGACCCGGCGGTCGTGTCCGCGGCGCGCGCGGCGTTCTTCGGCGCCGGGCTCCGCGTGGCGGAGAACGAGGCCTACGCGCTCCACCCCGCGTCGCAGGCGCATGCGTTCGCCGCGCGGTTCCCGGGGCGCACGCTCTGCATCGAGGTCCGCCGCGATCTCCTCGTCCGCGACTTCACGCCGTTCGACGAGATGGAGATCGATCCCGCGAAGGCGGAGCGCATCGGGCGCCTGCTCGCGGCCGCATTGTAGTCAGATCGAAGCGGCCAGCGCGCGGATCGACGCGCGGTCGGACTCCGCGAGCGCGCGGTCTCCGAAGCGCGCTTCCTGCTGGCGCGCGGCGAGACGCAGGAGTTCCGTCCCGGACGCGATCCGCGCCGCGGCGCGGTCCGCGAACTCGCACATGGTCTCCGACGGCGCGCGACGGAGTCCGAGCGCGGCCAGCCGTTCCACGATGCGGCTCCAGTCCGCGTCGGGCGCGGCGCCGCCCGCGGATACGGCGTCCGACCGGAACGCGCGACGGCGAAGCAGTGCGCGCGCCAGCAGGAACGCGACGGGCAGCACCAGCGCGGAGATCGCGAAGAGCCACGGACGCGCGGCGAGCCATGCGGCGACATCCAGGAAGCGCGTCCGCTCCGCGGGGTCCTCGTCCGCCGCCGACGCGGCGTTCCGCGCGTCCTCCTCGGCGTCCTCCGCCGCGGGCGTGCCGTCGAACGGCACCCAGCCGACGCCGTCGAACTCGACTTCGATCCACGCGTGGTAGTTCCGCGCGAACCCGCGGTACGTCTTCGTCACGGGGTCGATCCGGCTGAGCAGGAACCCGTGGACGACGCGCGCCGGAACTCCGATCGACCGGAGCATGAGCGCACCCGCCTCGGCGAACTGGACGCACGTCCCGCGGCCGTCGCGGACGAACGCGGCGAGGCCCGCCGGACCCGGAAGGCTCTCTCCCGTGCGCTCGTAGATGCGGGTGCTCCGCACCCGTTCGAGCACGGACTTCACGCGCGCGAGGTCGGTCGTGCTCCGGCGCGTCGCGTCGCGCGCCTCGTCGCGGAGCGCGGCGAACGCCGGGTGGCGGTCTGCGACGTCGAGGGGCAGGAACGGCCGACGCGCGCGGGTGCGGTCGGTGGCCGACGGCGCCGCGGCGGGCGGCAGGACGACCAGTGCGTAGCCGAACGTCGCGAGGCGGCGGCTGTCGGTGAGGAGCATGCCGTCCTCGGTGACGTGCGGCGCCGGGGCGGACACGGCCGTCGTCGAGGCAGGCGCATGGAGCACGCCGAGGCCGGTGGCGTCGTGCTCGATCCGCACCTGCTCGACGTCGAGGAGGTACGCGCCGAGCGCGGTGGGAACGTCGCCGACGCTCCTCCAGATGTTCGGATTGCCGTCGATCGTGAAGGTGGCGCCGAGCGGACGGAGGCCGCCCGCCGACGTCGTCCAGTTCCCGTCGCGGTCGAGGTCCGAGTGGACCGCGCCGCGCATGTAGAGCGGCGCGGGGCTCCGCGTGCGCGCTCCGCCCCGGCTCACCGCGACGTCGATGAGCAGGATGGTCTCGTCCTCGGAGTCGAGCGACCTCGGATCGGTCGGCCGCGCGCCGATGACGAACGCCGCCGGGCCCGACCGGTCGGCGCCCTCGCCGCCGCTCTGCCGCTTCGGTCCGAAGGCCGTTCCCACCGGAGCCTCGAACAGCGACGCCAGGAGCAGGCAGAGGAGGATCGCCGCCGGAAAGAGCGCGGCTCCCGCGAAAGCGCTCCGGAGCGGCGTCGCCGCGGGAGGCCGGGACTCGGGGAGTCCGCGCCGCCGCCGCGCGGCGGGAAGCGCGGCCGGCGTCGCCGCGGCCCACGCGGAGTCGAGTCCGAGTCCGGCAAGGAGGAGGAGCACCGCCACGGGAAGCGCCGCGGCGCCCGCCGACTGGGCACCCGACGTGAATGTTCCGATCGCGGCGAACGGAGCGACCCAGAGGACGCGCGCGAGGTCCGCGCGGCCCGGCCGCTTCCGCGCGCCCCAGAGGACCGCTCCAGCCGCCGCGACGACGACGCCGCCCGCGAAGAGGTCGTCGGCTCCCGCGCCGCGGATCGCGGACCAGAGGAGCCAGAGCCCGAGCGCGACGCTGACCGCCGCGACGCATGCGAGCGGCCGACGGAACGAGCGCGCCGCCTCGTCTCCGGCGCCGCCCGGCGCGCGGGAGGGCGCGGCCGCGTCGGCACGGTCGAGTCCGGAGGGCACGGCGACGCCGTCGATCTCGAGAACGCACCGGGCCGGGGCCTGTCCGCGTCCGCGGGGCAGTTCGCCGCCGGGTTCCACGCGGACGACGGCCAGCGTCTCGTCGCGCGACGGCGGGATCGCGGGCGCGGCCGAGCCGGGACGCAGGTCGCACTTCGCGAGCGCGTGCAGCGCCGGGGCCGTGGCGCGAGGGCCCGGCCGGCAGCGGAGGCTCGTCCCGTGCCCGCCGATCGTGAGGCGCACCTGGCGTCCGTCGCGCAGATGACGGTCGACGAGCGTCGCTGCCAGGGTGACGGCTTCCTCGAACGCGGGCGACGCGCCGTTCGCGCGGCCCCCGATGTCGGTGCGCAGGACGACGTGGATCGGACGCAGCGCATCGGAGCGGAACTCGCGGAGGAGCACGCGGCCGCGGCGTGCCGAGTGCCGCCAGTGCGCCGCGCGGAGCGACTCGCCCGGCCGCCACTCGCGGAGCGAGTCCACGTCGCCCTCCGGCGCGCCTCGCCGCCCCGCGCCGACCGTGAGCTTCCGGCGAAGCTCGCGAGTGGATCGACGGAGTCGGAGCCGCCCCGTGCGGGGGAGCGCGACGACCTGGCCGTCGCACGTCGCCTCGATCCGCGCCTCGACGAGGCCGACGGGGGCGCTGGTGGTGAGTTCGAGGACGCCCAGCGGATGGACGCCGCGCCGGAGCGGCGGACAGCGCACCTCGACGGCGGCCGTCTCGCGGGGGCCGATGCGGGCCACTGTCGCGCCGCGCGGCGCGGACACGCGGTCGGGTCCGGTCATCCGCAGCGCCAGATCGCGCGCGCCGAAGAACCGCGACGTCTGCGTCACCTCGACGTCGGTCACCCAGGCCGCCCGCGCGGTGACCTCGGCGCCCGACGGGCCGCGCACGCGGAGTCCCCGCGCGTGGAGCCACGCCCACGCAGCCGCAGACGCGACGAGCGCCACCGCGAGCGCCGCCGCCGCGCCGCCGAACGGACCCGCGCCGAGCCACGTCCACAGGATCCCGGGCAGCGCGAACGAGAGCAGCGCGCGCGAGGGTCCCGTGAGGCGGATCCGGAGCCGCGGACGCGGCGGGCCGGCATTCATGCGGGCACGGCCGTCCGGGACACGAGCTCCTCGACC
This sequence comes from Planctomycetota bacterium, assembly GCA_022072415.1. Taxonomy (GTDB): domain Bacteria; phylum Planctomycetota; class JAJSAM01; order JAJSAM01; family JAJVHW01; genus JAJVHW01. Next base: position 13,089 of record JAJVHW010000055.1, on the reverse strand, counting down.
AGTTCCACGCCGTCGGCGCCGTCGCCCGCGGCCGTCGCCGCGCCGACGACGCGGTGCGCGAGCACGGGGACGGAGAGCCGCTTCACGTCGTCCGGCAGCACGAAGTCGCGGCCCTCGACGATCGCGCTCGCCTGCGCCGCGCGGGTGAGCGCGACACCGGCGCGCGGGGAGAGCCCGAGGTGGAAGCGCCGGCTCCGCCGCGAGCCGTCGAGGAGCGCGAGCACGTAGTCCTCGATGGACGGATCGACGCGGACCGCACGCGCCGCCGCGACGAGCGACGCGAGGTCAGCGGCGGTCGCGACGGCGGGGAGGGCGTCCACGTCCGTGGACGACGGCCGCGCGCGGAGGAGGCGGCGCTCGTCGTCGGGCGCGGGGTAGCCCATCTCGATCCGCAGCATGAACCGGTCGAGCTGCGATTCGGGGAGCGGGTACGTGCCCTCGAACTCGAGCGGGTTCTGGGTGGCGATGACGAAGAACGGATGCGGGAGCTCGTGCGGCCGGCCCTCGACGCTCACGCGGCGTTCGGCCATGCACTCGAGGAGCGCGGACTGCGTGCGCGGCGTCGAGCGGTTCAGCTCGTCGGCGAGGAGCACGTTCGTGAAGACGGGGCCCGGATGGAACGCGAACGCGTGGGTCGCGGGGTCGAGGACCGAGATGCCGAGCAGGTCGGCGGGGAGCAGGTCCGACGTGAACTGGACGCGGCGGAACTCGAGCGCGAGCGACCGCGCGAGCGCGCGGGCGAGGGTCGTCTTGCCCGTGCCCGGCACGTCCTCGAGGAGGACGTGGCCTTCGGCCACGAGCCCGACGATCGCGAGCTTCACCTGCTCGCGCTTTCCGAAGACCGCGCGTTCGACGTTCGCGATCACGGCGTCGAGGGTGCGGCGGAGGGTGGCGGGGTCGGTCATCGGGGGAGTTCTCCAAGAGCCGGGTCGTCCTCCGGCGCGTCGTTCGCGAACGTCACGTCGCCCTCCGTCGTCACGAGGACGCCGCCGGACCAGTGCTCGGTGCCGCGGATCCGTCCGCGGGCGTCGTAGGTGTGGAACGGGCCGTGGAGGCGTCCGTCGCGGTAGGTGGCCGTCGCCTCGAGCGTCCCGTCGGCGCGCCACCACTTCGCTTCGCCCTGCCGCGCGCCGCGATCGTACGGCATCTCGAACCACGGCTTTCCGTTCGCGTGGAACCCGCGGCAGATGCCATGGTCGGCGCCTGCCGAGTAGTGCGACTCCTGGATCAGCGAGCCGTCCGCGCGCCACGAGCGGACGACGCCTTCCAGCTTCCCGTCCACATAGGTGCGTTCGCCGTGCCTCGCGCCGTCGGCGAACCACGACTCCCAGACGCCGTCCTGCGCATCGGATGCGTAGTTCCCGCGCTCTCGGTACGTGCCGTCGGCGCGCCGTTTCGCGCAGGGGCCGTGCCGCGCGCCGTACTCGTACGTCACCTCGGTCCGGCCGCCGCCGCGTTCGTCGCGCGTGATCCGCAGGCCGTGCAGCCACCCGCTGCGCAGTTCGTGCCGCTCCATCAGGGTGCTGGCGTCGTCGCGCCACTCGCCGAGGAAGTTCCCCTCCGCGTCCTCCGTGATCGTCCAGCCGGGCTCGCGCGCCGCGGCCTCGCGGATGAGGTCGATCGTCGTCGGAGCGCGGATCGTGGAGTGGAGCGCCTCATGGCCCGGCCCGGCGTCCTCGTTTCCGTCCGGAGGAGGGCCCTCCGGTCGCGTGGCCGGTTCCGTCGGGGCGCCGGCGCCGCCCGGGCCGGCGCGTGACGCCCGGCGCGCGCGATCGGCGCCGGACGGGGCGCGCACCACGGGCTCATCGCCGGACACGGGCCGTTCCGCGACCGACGGGGGACGCCCGGCCGGCGCGTCGGAGATCACGCTCCACGCGACCCACGCCGCGCCGACGCACACGATCGCCAGCGCCGCGCACGCGACGACCCGGCCACCGACCATGGGACCACCCCGGAGGTTCCGGCCTGCCCGCGTCCCGGGCGGCCGACGCCGAAATCCTACACCGGAACTTGCGGCAGGTGGATGCGGGAGGTTCCGATTCGGGGATGAGACCCGCCCGCGCCCTGTCCGTCGTACTGGCGCTTTCGGCGATGACGGGGGCATCGGTCCGCGCGGAGGAGCCTGCGCCGCGGGACGTCGGGGCGAGGCTCGCGGAGATCGCCGCGGCCCGGAACGTGCCCGGACTCGTCGCGGTGCGCGTGGACGGCGGGAAGGTGACCGCCCGCGGCGTCGCCGGCGTGCGGGTCCGCGGCGAGACCGAGCCGCTCCGCATGGACGACCGGATGCACCTCGGCTCCTGCACCAAGGCGATGACGGCGACGCTCTGCGCCATCCTCGCGGCCGACGGGAAGCTCCGCTTCGACGAGACCCTGGGCGACCGCTTCCCCGACCGCGCGCCGAAGATGCACGACGGGTGGAAGAAGGCGCGGCTCGAGCACTTCCTGACCAACCGGAGCGGCGCGCCCGAATCGCTCGACGAGGGCGGGATCTGGCAGCTCCTCTGGGCCCACCGCGGAACGTCGCGCGAAGGCCGCCTGCTCCTCCTCGACCTGCTCACGAAGCGTCCTCCGCGCGCCGAGCCGGGGACGAAGTTCGAGTACAGCAACGCGGGATTCTCGCTCGCCGGGGCGATGGCCGAGGCCGCGACGGGACAGGAGTTCGAGCCGCTGCTCCGCGAGCGCCTGTTCCGGCCGCTCGGCATCCGGAGCGGCGGATTCGGCGCGCCCTGCCGCGACGGACGCACCGACGCGCCGCTCGGTCACCGCGCCGACGGGAAGCCGGTCGCTCCGGGCCCCGGCGACGACAACCCGCCGACGATCGGCCCGGCCGGGACCGTCCACATGTCGATCGAGGACTGGGCGAAGTTCGCGTCGCTCCACGCGTCGCGGGGCGCCCGCGCGCCGAAGGAGTTCGGCAAGGTGGACTGGGCGCGGCTCCGGACGCCGCCCGAGGCGTCGGCGAAGGACGACAGCCGGTATGCGATGGGATGGATCTCGCTGGAGCGCCCGTGGGCGAAGGGCCCCGGCCCGAAGGACCGCGGCGAGGTGCTCATGCACGCGGGCAGCAACACGATGTGGCACGCGGTCGCGTGGATCGCGCCGGAGCGGGATCTCGTGCTGCTCGCCTGCTCCAACCAGGGCGGCGCCGCCGCCGACCAGGCGTGCGACGACGCGGTGTCGGCGCTGGCCCGTCCATGAGTCGAGTGCGCGCGCCGGGCAATCCGATCCGGGACCGGCTGATGGAGAGACTCGCGCGGGCGGAGCGCGAGGCGCCGGCGACGCGGCGGAAGGTGTCGCCGCGGCCCGATGTTGCGCGGCCGCGGTGCGGGCGCTGCCGTCGGCCGCAGTCCGCCTGCTGGTGCCGCTTCATCACGCCGATCGCGGCGCGGACGCGCGTGGTCATCCTGCAGCATCCCCGCGAGCACGACGTGGCGATCGGCACGGCGCGCATGGCGGCTCTCGCGATCGAGGGCGCGGAACTCCACCTCGGGCTCGCGTGGGAGGGGACGGAGGCGCTCCGGAGCGCGGTGTCCGATCCCGCGCGGCCGCCCGTTCTGCTCTTCCCGGGCGACGGCGCGCGCGACGTCGGGACCGACCCTCCGCAGGGGCCGGTGACCCTGGTGGTGATCGACGGCACGTGGTCCCAGGCCAAGCGCATGGTGCGTCAGAGCCCGACGCTCGCGTCGCTCCCGCGCGTGTCGTTCGTCGCCCCGCGGCCGTCGAACTACCGGATCCGCAAGGAGCCGCGCGCGGACTACGTGTCCACGGTGGAGGCTCTGGTCTACGTGCTCGGCGCGCTGGAGGGGGACGCCGACGCGTTCCGTCCGCTGCTCGTCCCGTTCGACGCGATGGTGGACGGGCACCTCGAGAAGCAGCGGGAGCGCGCGGTTCTTCCGCGGTACGTCAGGCCGCGGAAGCGGCCCGCCGGATCACCACGAGCGGGCCGCGACGCCTGATTCGTCCACGCGCCACGGGGTCCACGCGAGCGCCACGCGCTCGACGGCGATGTCCGACTTCTTCGGGCGGATCTCGACCGAGTCGATGAGCGGGTTCGCGTCGTCCCAGGCGGCCTGGATGCCCTCGATGGCGGCCTCGATCTCGGCCGTGAGCGCAGCCTGCTGCTCCTCGACGACCTTCACGTTCTCCTCGGCGCGGTCCACGTCGCCCTTCTGCTGGCTCGCGCGCGACGCGCCCCGGGCCGCCGACGCGGCGCGGCCGATGTTCCCGGCCGACGCGATCTTCCGGCTCCCGAAGAGCGCTCCGAGGATCGCCGTCCCGAACCCGAGCGTGCTCGACGTCTTCGCCGACTTGTACTGCTCCTCCTCCCGGGCCACGCGCTCACGCGCCGTTCGGAGCTTCGACTCGAGCGACGCGACCTTGGCCGCGTACTTCTGCCGGAGCTTCGCGACCTCGAGGTCCCGCCGTTCGCGGAGCGCCTGCTTCGCGCGGACGAGGAACTCGCCCTCGCCTTCGCCCGGCCGGGCGACGAGCCCCGCCTGCGGACAGGAGCGGAGCGTGAGCGCGGACTCGCGGTAGAGCCACGCGGCGAGATCCTTGGTCCACGCGGCGTAGCTCTTCGGCTGCGCGGCCGGCGAGGGGAGGGATGCGAACGCGCCGTCGGCCGCGGGTTCGGCGTCGGCCGCCACGCGGTCCGCGTCGAGGCGCTCCGCGCCGTCCCACACGCTCATCTGCCCGTCGCCGAGCATCGCGAGCGCCGCGTCCTTCCGCCAGTGGTCGAGGGGCGGCTTCGTGCTCGTGAAGTGGAGTCGGGCGGTGCCGAGGAGCGCCGGCTTCCACACGAGGCGCCCGGGTTCGCCGCGGGCGGGGAGGAAGACCTGCGGGACGTCCGGCGGGAGGACGGGGCGGGCGCCCGTCGGCGCGTCCGCCCTGTGGATCGACGCTGTCGGCGCGGGAACTGCTGCTGCGGCGGACGCGGTCGGCGCCGCGGCGGAAGGCTTCGCAGCGGTCATCAACTCGCGGATCTGCGCCCGCGTGATCGGACCGCGGAGGTAGCTGAGCGCCCATCGCGTCTCGAAGAGGACCGGCTCGTCGTCGTGCACGCAGTTCATCAGGAACACCCGGTTCCCGAGTCCCGAGAGCGTGGCCTCCATCCTCCCGCGGTCGAACGACTTCCCCGCGGCGGTGGACGCGCCCTCGAGTCCGTCGAGGACGCGCAGCTTGTCGCGCTCGGTCTGGAGCCGCCCGAGGAACCACGTCCCCGCGTTCGAGAGCGCCTTGTAGTCGAGATCGACGGGGTTCTGCGTGGCGAGCACGACGCCGAGCCCGAACGCGCGCGCCTGCTTCAGCAGCGTGAGCATGGGCAGCTTCGACGGCGGATTCGCGGTGGGGGGCAGGTAGCCGAACACCTCGTCCATGTAGAGGAGCGCGCGGAGGCTCGTGGTGCCGCCCTGGCGGCGCATCCACGCGACGACCTCGTTCAGGAGGAGCGTCACGAAGAACATGCGCTCCGTGTCGGAGAGGTGGGCGATCGACACGATCGCGATGCGCGGCTTCCCGCCGGGCGTCCAGAGGAGCTTCTGCACGTCGAGCGCGTCGCCCTCCATCCACGCCTGGAACCCCGGCGACGCGAGCAGGTTGTTCAACTGCATCGCGAGGAGGAACCGCTCCTTCGCGGAGTAGAAGCTCTCGAGGTCGAGGACGCCGATCCGCGTGAACGGCGGCTGCTGGATCTGCCCGATCAGCGCGGCGATGTCCACGTCGCGCCCCTCGCTCCAGGACCTCTGGAGGATGTTCGAGAGGAGGATGTGCTCGCGGCTCCGGATCGGGTCGGCGTCCACCCCGAGAAGCGCGAGGAGCGAGGACACCGTGGACTGGATGCGTTCGCGGAAGGCGTCCGTGTCGTCGAGCATCGCGGCCGGCGGCGCCGCGAAGTTGCGGAGCACCGCGATGTTCAGGCCCGCGGAGCTTCCCGGCGTGTGGATCGCCATCTCGACGGAGTCCCGGTAGCGCGCGATCCGCTCCGGCGGCTGGTGCCAGGCGGCGAGCCCGTCCCGCCACTTCGCGGCGGTCGCGGCGGCGAACTCGTCCGGCGACTGCCCCTTCCGCGCCGCCTCGTCCGCGTCCACCCACGGCCGGAAGTCCGCCGCCGCGAGCCCCGGAAACGCCAGCATCAGGTTGCCGAGGTCGCCCTTCGGGTCGATCACGATCGCGGGGATGCCGTCGATCGCCGCCTCCTCGAGGAGCACGCAGCAGAGCCCGGTCTTCCCGCTGCCGGTCATGCCCACGCAGACCGCGTGCGTGGTGAGGTCCTTCGCGTCGTAGAGCAGCGGCTGCGCCCGGTCCGTCGCCCCCGCCGCGTCCCGGTGGGCCCCGAGGTAGAAGACGCCGAGCTTCTCGTAGTTCATGGGGGTGCCTTCACCTGTTCGCGCCTGCGTCCGCCGCCGCGGGAATGTTGCGGCGGCGGCGCGGGAAAGCGAACAAGTGAAGGCAGACCCCGTCGGCACGGCGGTCGCGCAGCCACGGCTGCTCGGCCGGTCGTGTGCGGCGGCTTCCTGGACCCCTCGTGCGGGGGGGCACCTCGTTCCCCCCGCCTCCCTCCGGCCCTCGAGGTTCGCGGCGGATCATCGCACCGGATCTCGTCTTCCGCCCTACCCTCTGCACGCCGCAGGAACAGATACGGACCGCGACGAGGTGCGGATGGTCTTCAATGCGTGGCCGTTCTTCGTGTTCCTGCCTGTGGTGTTCGTTCTGTTCTGGACGATCCCGCAGCGGCTGCGCACCCCGCTCCTGGCGGCCGCGAGCCTCTGGTTCTACTCATCGTGGGACTGGCGCTTCCTGCCGCTCCTTCTCTTCTCGTGCGTCGTCGACTGGGCGGCCGGGATCGGGATCGAGGACGCGAAAACGACGCGGATGCGCCGGGTCTGGATCGGGGTGAGCCTCGTCACCCAGCTCGGGATGCTGGCCGTGTTCAAGTACCTCGACTTCGGAATCGAGAGCGCCGCGCGGATGCTGAATGCGCTCGGGTTCGAGGTCCACTGGGAGACGCTCGGGATCATCCTTCCGGTCGGCATCAGCTTCTACACGTTCCAGTCGCTCTCCTACACGCTCGACGTGTACCGCGGCTCGCTGCGCGCGACGCGATCGCTCCTTCGCTTCACGGCGTTCGTTGCGTTCTTCCCGCAACTCGTCGCCGGGCCGATCGAGCGCGCATCCCACCTGCTCGACCAGTTCGCGACCCCGCGGACCTTCGACATGGCGCTCGCGAAGGACGGTCTGCGCCAGATGCTCTGGGGCCTGTTCCTGAAGACCGTCATCGCGGACCAGTGCGCCGGCGCGGTGGACCGGGCGATGGCCCACCCCGAGACGACCGACGGCTGGCAACTCCTCGCAGGGACGTGGCTGTTCGCGTTCCAGATCTACGGGGACTTCGCGGGGTACTCCCACATCGCGATCGGATGCGCCCGACTGTTCGGCTTCGAGCTGATGCGCAACTTCGCGAACCCCTACTTCGCCTCCTCGCCGGTCGAGTTCTGGCGGCGATGGCACATCTCGCTCTCGACGTGGTTCCGGGACTACGTCTACATCCCGCTCGGCGGGAATCGGTCGGGCCCGGTGCGACGGCGGGTGAACGTCTTCCTGACGTTCCTGCTGAGCGGCATCTGGCACGGCGCGGGCGCTCAGTTCGCCGTGTGGGGCGCGTTCCACGGCGCGTTCGTGGCGCTCGCGCCGGAGCGGAAGCCTGACGCGGGTTCGTCGCGGCCGGTCCTGGCGGCGATCCGTGTGCTCGTGATGTTCCAGATCGTGTGCGTCGGCTGGATCTTCTTCCGCGCCCGCGGCCTGGGCGACGCCGTCGCGACGCTCCATGGGATCGGTCGCGCGCTCGCTGCGCCCGATCTCGCGGGGATCCGCGCGGCGTTTCTCGACGAACCTCGGCACGTGTGGGCGCTCTTCGCGGGCATCGCCGTCGTCTGCGCGATCGAATGGGCGCAACGCGCGGAGCCCCACCCCTTCCGGACGCTGGCGCGCCGCCCGACAGCCGTACGATGGGTCATCTACCTCGCGACCGCCCTTGCGGTCGTGGTCCTCGGCCGGATGCAGTCCGTGCCGTTCATCTACTTCCAGTTCTGATGGACGATCGACCTACGACCCTCGAACACCCCCTCCGACTGTCGGCGCGCGTCGCCGCGTTCCTCGCGCTCCTGGCCGCCGCCACGTTCGGGCTCGACGCCGGACTCTGGGCGCTCCGCGACCGGGGCGTGCGCCTGCTGCCGGAGGCTCCTCCGTCGGAGGTGGATCTCCTCTACGCCGGCGAGGGACGCGTGCTCTACCTGGGGGACTCGGTTGTCGGCTGGATCCCGGCGGACGAGCCGGGCGCCGCGTCGCTCGGCGGACTCGTTGCGGAGACTTCGCCGCGGCCGGTTGCGCTCGCTGCGTCGGCAGGCCGCGGGCCGCACTACGTGGCCGCTCAACTCGATCTGCTCCTGGCGCGCGGTATCCGGCCGGCGTGCGTCGTGGTGCCGGTGAACCTGCAGTCGTTCGGGCCCACGTGGGAGCGGAATCCGCGCGTCCAGGCCGAGGACCTCCGCCGCGCGTTCACCTCGGGCACGTGGCTGCCGACGCGCGCGCTCTTCGTCCTGAAGGTCGAGTTCGGTCAGACGTCGTTCGACGAGTGGCTCCAGACGCCCGTCGTCGTCGCAGGACGCGTGCGCGGCAACGTCCGGTCGATGGAGCACGACGAGTCGCTTCCGGCCGAAGTGCTCGGCGGGCGCCGCCTCGTCGCGCGATATGCCGCGGACCTCGGGGTCAGCCGGTGGCTTCCGCTCCTCTCGGCCGCGGTGGAACGCGTCGCGGCGGCCGGGATCCCCGTCGTGGTCTACATTACGCCGGTGCACCCCGGCCATCCGTCCCATGCCGTGGACCCGGCCGATCGCGCGGCGATCAGCGCGAACCTCGACATCCTCGCGGCGCGCTTCTCGCTGCCCGGCGTGACGTTCCGGAACTTCGGACGCGGGCTGTCGCACGAGGACTTCGACTCGTCGCTCGCGCAGCCGAACGGGCACCTGCGGCTCGACGCGCGGCGGCGTCTCGCAGCCTCGATCGCGGAGGCGATCCGCGCCGCGGTCCAAGTGACACGCTGAAGCGCTGACGGTACGCGCCGACGTGCCGACGGGGCGGCTCCCGAACACTCCCGATCGGGGCGCAGGACCAGGCAGCGCGTGTGGCCGCGATCCCGGGAGATGTGCCCGCGGGTGCCGAAGTGCAGAGGCGGAGGCTGTCCCGCTTGGCAGTGACCGGCCGGTCGGGCGGGGTCAAGGAAGCGAAGAAGCGCGGGCTGTCCCGGCTTGGCCCGGGACTCCGACGCGCTGTGGCCAAGGGGTAGACACGCAGGAGCGTAGAGGCGCAAGCAGACCCCGTTGGCATGGGCGTCCCCATCTCGCACGCGTGCGGGGAGAGGTCTCGGTGCCGCCTGCGGGTGAAGCCTTTACGACGTGCTGAGGTGGCGCGGGCCGGACTGCTAGCCTCGCGACGTGCGCACACCCGAAGCGAGCGGCTCGCCCCGGCCCAAAGACGCGGTCCCTGCCGCGCCGGCGCGCGACGGAACAGGTGTGGGAGCAGTGCGAGTGGCCCAGACCATCTTCCTGCTGCTCGTCTCGTCACTCGCCTTGGCGGCTTCTGGCGCGTTCGAAGCGCCGATGCGTGCGATTGCAGCCGTGGTGGCGCTTGGTGTCACGGGGACGCTCGTGTTCTTGCATCCTCAGCCGTCATTGCTTGGGGCGACAGCGCGCTTCATCACTCCGCACTTCACTGCCGCATGCGCCGTGCGAGTGTGGACTCCCGAAGCGGGACTGAATGACACGAAGGTCGTCGTCGTCGCAATCCTGACTCTCGTGCTCGCACATGGTCCCTGGTTCAGCCGCTTCTTTGCAGATCGGTCGGATCTGACGTAGCCGTGCTGACCGTATTCGGATGAGGCGCGGCCCTGCTCGGCAGATCGCCGCACGGAAACACGCTCGGTGCCCGGCCTCTTGTTCCGCACGTTGCCGGCGCGATCTCGCCGAGTTTCCGTTGGGCTTCGTCGGGTGGAGCCGAGCACGGTCGGCGGGACCTTGAGGAGGCCCAAGTCGCGCCGGGCTCTCCCGGGTCGCCTCGGTTCGTCGTTGATCGCCTCCGGGACCGCGCAGGCGTACAGATGCAGGGACGCGGCCATGGGTTGAGGATAGCCGCCAGGGGACCGCGCGGAACGTGCCTTCGACGACGCGTCGATGCGACGATGCCGTCGCGATGACCGCCAGCGCCACCTTCCCCGTCGAAGTCCGGAGCTACGAGATCGACGCCTACGGGCACGTCAACAACGCGGTCGTCGTCCAGTGGCTGGAGCAGGGGCGGCTCGAGTTCCTGCGGGCGCGGGGGATGACGTACATGTCGATCCCCGAGACGATGGGGGTCCACGTCGTGGTGGTCTCGCTGCGCGTGGACTACAAGGCGGAGCTCTTCCTCGGGGACCGGCTCGAGGTCGCGTCGAGGGTGGTGCGCGTGGGGCGCACGTCGTTCACGTTCGAGCAGACGGTGACGCGGAGCGACGGGAAGCTCGCGGCGTCGGCCGAGGTGGTGATGGTCTGCACGCGCGGCGGCGCGGCGACGCCGGTGCCCGACGAACTTCGCGCCGGAATCTCGCGGTGACGTTCGGGGGGTCTCGTGCGTCTTCCTCCGGTCCGCCTTTCCCACCGGAGGAACCCATGAAGACCCGAACCGACCGCCTGAACGGACTCGCCGTGCTCCGCGCGCTCCGCGACGGCGTGGACCCCCGCGACGGGGCCGACCTGCCCGACGATCACATCTGCCAGCGCCCGGACGTGCTGCGCGCCCTCTGCGGGCTCGTGGCGGACCTCGAGCGGGGAGCGGGGGCTCCGCTCGCCGTGGATGCCTGCGGGCCCGAGGACGAGACGACCGAGGTGTCGATGCCGCGGCGGGCGGCGCGGCCGCGCGCCGCGCGGAGCGGACTCCCGTGGACGGACGACGAGGACCGCCGACTCGCCGAGGCGTTCGACGGCGGCGCCACCGTGGGCGAACTCGCCGCCGCGCTGGCGCGCTCGCACACTTCGATCCGCGCCCGGCTGATCCGGCTGGGGCGGGGCGCGCTGCTCGGCGAGGGGCCGGTGCCGCGCTGGCCGGTCCGCGCGGCGGAGCCGGTCCGCACGGACGAGCCGGTCGCCGCGCCCGGCGCGTGACACCGTCCCGCCAGAGTGGACGGGGGCGCGCGGATCCCCGACCCTTGCCCCGATGCAGAGCGACCCCGCGGAGAAGCGCGACACGAGCGATGCGTGGCGCGACCCGTTGCCACACGACGATCCGGTCGCCCGCGACCGCGCGCCGCTCCGTCTCCGGCTCGCCGACCTCGAGAAGACCCACCTCGCCGGCGAGGGGAACTTCCTGTGGAAGATCCCGCTCCGCGGCGGCGTCGCCGTGCTGAAGGTCTACTACGGGAGCCGGAGCCCCCTCCTCTACTGGAAGAAGACGTTCGGGAACCTTGTGCTGACCGGCCGCTCGTCGCACATGCCGGCCGCGCGCTGCGCGACCGAGATGCGGTGCATCGACGCGTGGGAGAAGCACGGGTTCACCTGCTTCCCGCGCTACCCCGAGGTCCGTTTCGAGGACCTTCCGGACGACGGCTACATGGTCTTCGGGTTCGTGCCGGGGAAGCACTTCCGCGACTACTTCCGCGATCCGAAGATCCCGGCCGAGGAGAAGCTCGCCACGTGGCGCCGCTGGGTCCCCGAGTGGCACCGCCGGCACCGGATCGCCGTCGAGACCGGCGACAACCACCTCATCCACGAGAACGGCGACGTGAAGCACGTCATGCTCTGGAAGGGCGGCTTCGTCTACTTCGACTTCGAGATGATCTACACGGGGCGGAACCTGCGCACGCTGGTCGGGCGGGAGATCCTCGCCTACATGCGGAGCGTGGGCCGGTTCTTCGGGCCGGAACTCTACGAGCCCATGATGGACGCGCTGGTCGCGTGCTATCCCGACAAGGCGCTGCTCATGGCCGCGTGGGAGTGCGCGTACCGCGACCCGAACCTGTTCATGCGCTTCGCCCGGTTCCTCGACCGGACGCTGAAGCCCGCCAACCGGAAGCCCTTCAGCAAGTACGGCGTCGCGCGCGATCTGAAGAAGCGCCTCGACGCGCTGTCGCTCTCGAGATAGCGCCGCGATGGGAGGGAGCGCCGACCGCCTCGCGGGAAACCGGTCCTGGCGCGTCGAGACGCCGTCGGGTCCGGTGCTCCAGAAGCTCTACGTGGAGCGCGCCGGCCCCGTGCGCACGTTCCTCCGCGAACTCCTGCTCTCGGCCGCGGGGTCGAAGACGTCGGCCCGCGCCGCGGCGCGTTGCGCGACCGAGCGCCGGCTCCTCGCCGCGTGGCGCGCGGCCGGGGCGGACGTGCCCCGCGACCTGACCGACGCGCCGGAAGGCCGCGCCCTCGCCGGACCCCGGATCGCGGTGTTCGAGTTCATCGACGGCGCGACGAGCCTGTGGGACCTGGTCGTGGACCGCGCGGTCCCCGCCGAAGCGCGCCGCGCCGCGCTCGCGCGGTTCGCCGCGGCGTGGGGTGCTCGCCACGCCGCGGCGCTGCGCGCGAACGACCCGTCGCTGGTCCAGGAGCACGGCTCGATCCGGCACGTCCTCCTCACGCCCGACCGCGTGGTCACGATCGACCTCGAGCAGGCGTTCCGCGGGACGGGCGACGTGCTGCCGCTCGTCGCGAAGGAGATCGCGGGATACCTGCGGTCGCTCCGGAAGCGCGTGGGCGAGGAGCGCTTCCCCGCCGATCTCGCGACGATGGTCGCCGCATATCCCGACCCGGCGCTCCTCGTGCGGGCCGCCGACTGCTACCTCGCTCCGCGGGGCATCGCGCGGATCGTGTGGTGGGCCGACCGCGTCGCGAGTTCCGCGCGGTCCCGCGAGGAGAAGTTCGGGACCCTCGCGCGGCTGCGGGATGCCGCTCAGGCGTCGTCCCGAAACAAGTGACACACTTGGCCGCGATGCAGCGAGCCGGCTGCAAGGCGGGCGAGCGGCGCCAACTCAACGGAGAGAGTTGCGGCGCGAGCCCAACGCAGCAGCAGGGCAGTTCA
>JAJVHW010000158.1 GCA_022072415.1 Planctomycetota bacterium | reverse complement strand
GCCGACGAACGGGCATTAGGCGGATTCCCTTCAAGCCATGCTGCCTCCAGGAATACCTGTCTGGCTTCGACTTCGGCCAGATCAAGGTACCGACACTCTTCGTGCATCACCGGGACGACGGTTGCGTCGTGTGTCCTTACACGCTGGCACGCGACATATCCAGCAAGTACGGCTTTCCCCTCATCACGGTCACAGGAGCGACCAATCCCACCGGTGACCCGTGCCAGGCCTACAGCCATCATGGCTTCCGCGGTCGCGAGAAGGAAACCATGGCAGCGATTCTGAAATGGGTTAAGTCACGGGATGTGACGGAGACCATCAATTAGCTGGTGTGCACCGTGTGAGGCGCGACTCAAGCTTCCTTCTCTGCGCAACCGGAGTCAGCGGTACATGAAGAACCAGTTTTGACCGTAGCAATGGAAACCCGACCCGGCCCTGGATCAAGCATTGCCAGCAGGCGCTTGAATTCGCCTTCGGGAACCGGAAAGGTCGTCAGCACGAGCCTTACCAGCTCACGCTCGATCTCGTCCCGCCTGCCGCGGATGAGCGTCAGGTTCGGCTCATCAGGATTCATGGGTCAAAGTTCTCGCAACTTGCCTGGCTAATGCCATTGTCAAATATACATGCCGTGTATATTTGGGTTGAAGTGCCCCAGTGACCCCGTCCCGTTCTCTCAATCCCTCTCGGACTGCCTCAGGAACTTCAGCATGGCCATGGCCTGCTTCTCCGGCGCATAAGCCAGGTGAAGCAGGAGCCGGACGGGCTTGGGAAGATTCCGGCCCGATTCATAACGGGAACCGCCGGACTGCGTGACGGAAATCCGGCTCCAGAATTCGGATTGGTTCAGGCCCAGCTTCGATCGAAGCAGCTTGGCATCCTTGCCGGATTCAATGAAGTGTTTTGGCTTGCTCATTGGGATTCTCGGTCGTTGCTTGTGGAGGTTTCGGGGGAACTGTACATCTCATGCATATATGCCGAAATATACATGAGGCGTATATATCCAGGCTGCATTGCTTCGGCAGGTAGGGCGATGGCCAACTCGTTTCTTGCTGGCCGAATGAAGCAGCTGCCGCCCTATTCGCTCCCGCATCAATGCAGCACCGTCGCAGCGCCGCAGCACTTCTTGAACTTCTTGCCGCTGCCGCAGGGGAACGGATCGTTGCGGCCCACCTTGGGATGTTCCCTCTGGTAGGTTGCCGCCAGCGTGCGTTCATGCAAGGCCTTGCGGTACGGCAGCCAGTAGCGATAAATGGCGGCCAGGCCGGCCGGGATCTGCTTGGCGAGTTTTTCACGCTGGGCGGGCGTCCGGGTCAATTTTTCCTCATCCTTGGTGACCTCGTCCGCCCCTAGGAGATAAATCGGGCGCAGGGCTGCGGCAGCCTCCGAATCGTCGTAGAGGGACTGCCAGTCCTCCCGGCAAAGGGCAATGCCCTGCATGAATCCATAGGCCCACATTTCGGCGTCCAGGTATTCCTTCCGGTCATTGCCGAAGGTGGTGAAGTTGAACAGCGGCTCGAAGGCACCTGGGGCGTCCTGGAAACTCCAGACGATCCCGTTCATGTGCCGGGTGATCAGGTCGAGGATGCGCTGGGCCTGCTCCATGATTTCGAATTCGGGCGCATGTTCCTCCCCGGGCCCCAGATGCCTGGCAGCCAATCCTGCATTCTGACCGTGGTTGGCCCAATGATGATCGCGGTGAGATAGCCGTCAAGCTGATCGAGCATCATCGTCTCGTCGGATACGGCCTCCGACATCAGGAAATCGTCAAGCTCGTCGATTTTCTCTTCGGACAGGGGCACCATCAGACGGGTGGGGTTGCGGTCGGGCACGATCGATATCTCTGACTAGAAGGGCAATGCTGCGCCGTTGATGGCAAGGCGCGAACCGCTCCAGGCTGTGCAGTTGGTTCTAGGGTTGCGTGATCGGGGCAAGGTGATTCATTTACTTGGTGAATTCGTGCCATTTCGGCCACTCCGGACAACCACGACATGTCTATGCCAATTCCGCGGGCCTGTTTTCTTAGGCGTGAACCGCCACCTCCCCCAACTGGTAGGTTCGATGCCAATGTCGCTGCCGCCAATTCATTTCTCCGATGTAATAGCCCCGACCCGTCTTGCCTCGTACCTCTTGGCAGTCGGGTGCACAAGATAAGGCTTGTCCTCGATTGTTTTGAGCAGATCTTGCCGCGCTTTGACCGCCCGCTTGAACGCTCCGTCATAGCCATATCTTTTCACCGAAAAAGTCCGCGTCAGTTCTTTCCCGTCGGGCAACTTCAATCTGGCCTGCCATGAGCCCTGCGGCTGCCTTCTGGGCTGGATGAACTGGACGCCGGGAACCCCGCTCTGATTATTGGTGCGCACCAGCTGGTGGAATTCCCGTTTGCCCAGGGCCCGCGTTTTGGCGAGCCGGTCGTCGCGCCACCCGATTGCGGCAGCCAAGGCCTTCTTCGAGCCACCCATCTTTAGATCGTAGAAACTCTTGTAGTGCGACTTCCCCGACCGCCGGAAATGCACCGACCAGCACCAGACGCCGGGCTTGGCCTCTATTCGGCTGATGGCATACATGGGATGTGAGCAAAATGAAACAGGCCATCCGAGATCATAATGAAATCGCTCACCCGGCCCTTACTGCCCGGGCTTAGAACAGGCTTTTCCAGGTTCATGCGCAAACACGCAAGATACTTCTGGCGTTGCCTGCCAATGATACCGATCCAACGGTGCCATACGTCCCGCATCCTCGATTATCTGCGAGGGACCCTGAGGATTAAACGAACGAAGAGAATCCGGCGGCAATGGATCCTGACCACCCCAACAGCGTGGCGGGCGAAGAGCCTGGTACTACCGCCGAGAACGAGCGACGGTCCGCGGCCTGGCATTCCTGGCGTCCAATTTCGACGTCTCAATGGGTGCCAGTAACTCGAGGACATCGACACCCAGAGCGATAGCCAACCGCTCCAATCCATCCACGGAGATATTCGTAACGCAGCGCTCCAGCTGCGAGACATACGTTCGATGGAAATCCGCCAGCTCGGCCATGTCCTCCTGGCTCAGCCCGCGTTTTCTGCGCAGGCACCGGACATTCTCGGCAATCCGCCGGCGCGCCTCTCCAACTGTTTGACTAGTTGTGCCCATAGTAGGCGGAGAGTGACCGCCTACGGGCTTTGTATCTACAGAATAATACTCTACTGTTTATTACTCTCTTTTTGGTAAGATTGGCTTGTCATTATTTTTTACCCTTCGTTCCGTCTCTCCGCAGGGGAAGATGGCGTGACCCACAGGAACAGCCATGAAACTACTTTATTGCTTGATGGCATTGGCGCCCATGATCGCCGGAATGCCCGTGCTGGCCCAGAACCCGATTGCCGAGCTCGGCGGTTCAACCTACCGGGAAAAGACGATCTACGCCGTCTATGATTTGCCGGGTGCAACCCGTCAGGTGGACGCCATCGAGGGGATCGTGCTGGGCGCCATCCGCACCTATGCTCGAAATGCCCAGGTTCGTTACGGCATCCCCCCTTCCCCCTACCCCGACTACCCGAGCCAGATGACCATCGGTCAGCGCCTGAGCGGAGGGTATAAACCGGACTGCGCTAGCGAACTGCTCTCCATTGAAGGGCTCGACACCTCGATGGCGAAGTATGGGGAGAAGATTTACCACCGTGTCTGCCTGTTCCCTTACACCGGCGGTCTCCGGATCAACTACTTCGCCCTCTACGGCCAGCAGTCCGGGGCAGGCAACGCCAATCCCAATGTGCTTGCTGCCATGCTTGGCCGGGCCCTTGGTGGCGCCACGGGCTTGGGCGACAGCAGCGCCACCATCAACAAGCTCCTTGCCAAGATGGAAAACGGACTCCAGACGGCCGGGATCGGCTTCAAGTTGGTGCAGTTGCATCCGAAGGACCTGGCCGGCCGGACAGTGGTGGATGACGATATTCCCCGTCCTGAAAACCGGGCCGTAGCTACCGCCCAGGTTCAGGCAACGACGACGGAACCCGCCCAGCCCGCGCAAGCATCCCCAGCCCAGGCGACGGCGATGATGCCTGCCTCCGTGCCGCCGGCGATGGCCCAGTTGCAGGCGGCCCAGCTGCAACAGCGCGAAATGGCCCGCCAGCAGATGGCGGTACAACTGCCGCCACAGAGCCAGCCCGAACGGAAGCATGCAGCTGCCGCAGCACGCAAGGAACTCACGGCCATGGGGCTCCAGTACTTTAGCCAGGAGCAGTTTTTGGCGGCCATTCGCCGCGGCGATGTCTTGGCTGTGGACCTGTTCATCACCGGCGCCGGTATCGACTTGAATGCCGGCGCCCCTGGAGCAACGCCCCTGGCCATTGCGGAAAGCAATGGGCGACAAGACATCGTCGCCCTGCTGAAAACCGGCGGGGCACGCTGATCATGCGACGCCTGTCCTGCGAAGTTCTGTTGGTAGGGTTGCTGATCGGTATACCGGCGTTGGCTCAGCAATCCCCACTACCCGAATCCATTGTCGATGGTTCGACAGCGCCAAGTTCGCGACTGATTTCGATCAGGGCGGTCACGGTCTATCTGCACCGCGCCGGGGAGCGATGGTCAGCCAGCCTGGAGGGAGACGACAAGGATACTGCCACCGAGAAAGTAGAGGTCACGCTGGCGGACGGTTCGCTTCGTGTGCTAACCCAGCCGCTACCCAAGGGGAGCAAGCTCTGCCTGACCAAGATGAAGGAGCGGGAGCAGTTCGGCTACCTGGAGTGCAATTCGGCCTTCTATTCCGCCAACAAGGGATCGTCGGTCGCGGCGACGGTTCTGCGCGGTGTCCTGAGCCTGGGGATACTGACGGTATCCGATGCAGCCTCGGGCAATACGGGATTCACCGTTTCCCTCGACCGGCAAGTACTCGATACGGCGGTGAGTGAATCAAAAGCCATCGAATTCGCCCGGGAATCGGCGCCACTGATCGAATACCGCAAAGCATTTGCGAATGCCATCTCCGCCAGACAGCTGAGCGAATTCATTGCCCGCTATGAAGGCGCGCCCGATCCGGAATCGCTGGTCGTCAAGGCAAAGGAAAAACTGCCGCTCGCCCTGGAGCAGGAGGAGGCGCGTGCTAGGCAAAGGTCGGAGGCAGCGGCCCGGCAGGCTGAAGCGCAGAGGCAACAAGAGATCCTGCGGCAGGCGGAATCGGAGGCTTTAAGGCAGTTCCAGGCGAAACTTAAGCCAGGCGATCGGGTGAAGATGATGCGGACCCATTACGCAGCGTTCCATGGATTGGTCATCGAAGTAAAGCCGCCGCTGGCCTATATCCAATGGGAGAACGTTACGCCGCCAATGCAGTGGGTTCGCGTCGAGCAACTCTTGCCGCCACCATGAGGATAGAATCCCTAATCGTGGGAGCTGCTGTTGGGTCTGCTCGGTCCGTGCGTCTGCATTTTGGGTGTCAGCTGGCATTGATGTCCATCACGCAAATCAATGACTATCTTTTCGGAGACAGTTCTTTATCGTTGTATTTGGGCAAAGCTTTATGCTCTCCCAGGTAAGTCGCCAAGGCATCGTACTCGGCTTTCGCAACCCGACCCATCAGCTTCAAATCGCGTGACGTTTCTGGTTTCAGCCCAGGCTTGGAACTAAAGAACGGGCTTACCGATACAAAAAGCTTCTTCGCGAGGACATCCCCCTTCTTATGCTTGCGTTCGTTCTTGGACAAGAATCGCGCCGCACCACCATGCCCTGCGCCAGGGAGGTCGCGTAGGGTATTGTTGAATTGCTTCAGCCTGCCGGCTAATCCTTTAATCGAATTCGTCATGCCGAAGTAGACGATGTCCTTCTCCCATTTAAAATCCTTGCCAGTCATGTCCGTTTTTTTGGATATAGCAAGCGCATAGATGCCGCGAAATTTCAAGAGATCCTTCCCGGAGATGGTCCTTTTCCCAACCTCCATCTTCAGAACAATTTCACGCTCATCCCATTTCGCCCACTTGGAAAATTTCATCTGAGCTCTCCTGAAAGTACATCGATGTTGCATGCTACACAGTGGCGATATGGAGACGCAATAGGAATAACTATCCCAATGACCAGAGCCCAACCTTAAGCGACACATCATGTCGCTCATAGTTAGAAAATGGTCTTCGAACATCGGAGACCAGCATGGCCAAACGCCGCAATCCTCGCAGATCCCTCAACCCCCTCGACATTCCTCCTATCGTCAGGCTCTGGCTTCTGCGAATCCTCGTCCCCTTGGGCGGATATCGGGAATTCATTTCCTACAGCGAAATCAGGAGCGATCCGCTGGCCATAGCGGTTGGACTGGAGGAGTGGATTGATCCTTCGCCCCGCGAATATGACCAGAAGACCGCAACGACGCAGCTTCGCAAGATTTATCAGGCTTGCGAAGACGAGTCGTGGGACGCTATGGTGCCCTCCTGCCTCCAGCGCAACGTCAAGCGCCTGGCCGATCTGGCCAACTTGTCGGAGACGGACTGCCGAATTCTCGAATTCGCCGTCATACTGAATGACGGGCAGCTAGTCGCTTTAGCGGCCGATTATCTTGGAGAACTGTCGACCCTCAAGTTGTTCAACGCGCTGACTGTGGTGCTGGATCTTTCCGAACGGGATGTTTGCGCCTCGCTGAGTCCGCATGGCGTTTTGGCCACGACAGGCCTGCTCTCCATAGATCGGCAGGGCACATCCTCCCTGCGCGAGAAGTTCGACCTCCTTTCCAGGAGCTTTGCGGATCACATTCTGTCCTTTGACGCAGACCCGGTCGTTCTGCTGCGCGATATCCTTACACCCAGTACGCCAGCGGAGCTTTCGCTTGCCGATTTTGATCATCTCGGTGAGTCGCTCTCCCTGCTCCTGCCCTATCTCAAGCACGCCCTCACCACCGGCCGGAAAGGCGTCAACATTTTCCTGCAGGGCCAACCCGGCACCGGCAAGAGCCAGCTGGCCAAGCTACTTGCAAAGGAGTTCGACTGCGAGCTGTTCGAAGTCGCCAGCGAGGACAGCGAGAACAAGCCGGTAGACGGCGAGCGGCGCCTGAGGGCATTCAAGGCTGCCCAATGTTTCTTCTCGAAGCGCAGGGCGATCCTGCTTTTCGATGAGGTGGAGGACGTCTTCGACGATGGCGACTACGGCTTTGGTCGCAAGAGCACCGCGCAGACGCGAAAAGCCTGGATCAATCGTATTCTGGAAAGCAACCCGGTGCCGACGCTGTGGCTGTCGAACTCGATCCAGAGCCTCGATCCGGCATTCATTCGCCGTTTCGACATGGTCATCGAACTTCCGCTGCCGTCCCGGCGGCAACGGGAGCGAATTATCCGGGAGGCCTGCTCGGACCTGCTTGACGAAGCGGATATGGTCCGCATTGCCGAGCACGAGTCACTCGCTCCTGCAGTCGTGACCCGCGCAGCATCCGTGGTCCGCACAATCCACAAGGAGCTTGTCAGTTGCGATGCAGCCGGAGCCATGGCGTTACTGATCGGCAACACGCTCGAAGGACAAGGCTATCTGCGTCTCCGTAGAAGCGACGATAACCGCCTGCCGGAGTTCTACGACACCGCTTTCATCAATGCCGATGCGGACCTCGCAAAGATTGCCGAGTCCCTCATCGCAGCCCGGTCAGGGCGTCTGTGCCTGTTCGGTCCGCCCGGGACCGGGAAAACGGCCTATGGGAAGTGGCTGGCCGACCGCCTCGACCTGCCGCTGCAGACTAAAAGGGCTTCCGATCTGCTGTCGATGTGGGTCGGCGAGAGCGAGAAGAAAATTGCCCGCACCTTCAGGCAAGCGGCCGAGGAGAATGCCCTGCTGATGATCGACGAGGTCGACAGCTTCCTGCAGGACCGGCGCGGCGAACTGCGGGGCTGGGAGACCAGCCTGGTCAATGAAATGCTGACCCAGATCGAGTCCTTCCCCGGGGTATTCATCGCCTCAACCAACCTGATGAAAAATCTCGACCAGGCGGCGCTGCGCCGTTTCGATCTCAAGATCAAGTTTGACTTCATGACGTGCGAGCAGGCAGCGAAGCTGCTGTGCCGCTTCTGTGCCAAAGCGAACATCCCTGCGCCCGGCCCTGATCACCTGATGCGGCTGGCGCGCCTGCGCGGGCTGACGCCGGGCGACTTCGCCGTGATGGCCCGGCGCCACCGCTTCCATCCTTTCGCTTCCTGCGACGCCTTGATCGAGGCGCTCGAGGCCGAATGCGAGATCAAGGAAGGCCCGCAGGCTGCCATCGGCTTCCTGCAATAGCCATCCTTATGGGATATTCTGTCGGCACACACCACCAAACCCATGATGCGCACCCTCTCGAAAACCAAGCTGCTGGCCTACAGGCAGTGCCCGAAGCGGCTCTGGCTCGAAATCCATCGCCCCGAGCTGCGGCAGGACTCCTCAACGACCCAGGCCAGCTTTAACGCTGGCCATGAGGTTGGCAGAGTCGCGCGGCGTCTGTATGACCCGGCGGGAAAGGGGCAACTGATCGATGTCATGGCGGAAGGATTCGACGCGGCCCTTGCCAGGAGCCGTGAACTGCTGGGCTCGTCACGCCCGATATTCGAGGCCGGATTTGCGGCGGGCGGAGCGCAGGCCTTCGCCGACGTGATGCTGCCCGCGAAGAGGGGTGGAAAGCGGGCCTGGCGCATGATCGAGGTGAAGTCTTCGACAAGCCTCAAGGACTACTACCGCGACGACGCGGCGATCCAGGCCTTCGTCGCCAGAAATGCCGGCGTTCCCCTGGCGTCCGTCGCGCTCGCCCATATCGATAGCAAGTGGGTCTATCCGGGTAGCGAGGATTACCAGGGCCTGCTCAAAGAAAACGACCTGACCGAAGAGGCCTTCGGCCGGGAATCCGAGGTCGTCGAGTGGATCGCCAACGCACACGCCATCGCGCGCAAGCGCGCAGAACCGAAGATGGGTACCGGCAGCCACTGCTCGAAGCCTTACGAATGCGGCTTCCTGGCTCATTGCCAGAGTCGCGAGCCACAATCGGACTATCCAGCTGCCTGGCTACCGCGCATCCAGTCCAGGAAACTCAAGGCGCTGATCGATGAGGAAGGGGTTGCCGACCTGCGCCAGGTTCCCGATGCCGTGCTCAATGATCGCCAGTTGCGTGTCAAGCACAGCACGCTCACCGGCAAGGCATACTTCGATGCCGAACAGGCCGCCGCTGAGCTGGCGGCGCACAAGCTCCCGGCTTACTTCCTGGATTTCGAGACCATCCTGTTTGCCGTGCCTGTCTGGAAGGGGACGCGGCCCTACCAGCAGATTCCCTTTCAGTTCAGCTTGCATATGCTGTCGCGTAGCGGAAAGCTGAGCCACGTATCGCTTCTCGATCTCTCGGGCAACGATCCTGCGAAGGCGCTGGCAGAAGCGCTGATTGCCGCCTTGGGCGAGCGCGGCCCGGTCTTCGTCTATAACGAGAAATTCGAAAAGGCGCGCATCAACGAGCTCGCAGAACGTTTCCCGCGCATGAGGCGCGCCCTGTTGGCCATCAATGAGCGGATCGTCGATCTGATGAAGATCGCCGAGGCACACTATTATCATCCCAGCCAGCAGGGGAGCTGGAGTATCAAGAAGGTGCTGCCGGCCGCAGTGCCCGATCCCAGGCTGCGCTATGATTCGCTCGCCGGAGTACAGGACGGCGGCATGGCCATGAGCGCCTACATCCAGGCGACCTCTCCTGCGGCGTCCCGGTCGGACAAGGAACGCATAGAGAAAGAGCTGCTCGAATACTGCTGGCTCGACACCTACGGCATGGTTCGCCTCTGGCAGTTCTTCTCCGGCCGCAACGATCTGGCGATCTAGATCCGATGCCCAAGCGCCCCGATACCCTGGAAACCGTCCTGCTGGTCCTTGAAATGCTGCGCCGCATTCCCCGCGGCCGCAAGATTTCGGCCCCGGAGTTGCACAGGCAGCTCGCCGACATCGGCGTCGAACGCGACCTGCGCACCATCCAGCGGCAGTTGGATATGTTAAGTGAACACTTCGAGATCGAGCGGGACGACCGCAGCAAGCCCTACGGTTACCGATGGAAGGATCGGGCAAAGGGCATGTCCGTGCCTTCGCTCACCGAGCAGGAGTCGCTGTTGCTCACCCTGGCCGAGCAGCATTTGCGGAACCTGTTGCCGGCCAACCTGATGAAGTCGATGGAACCGTTCTTCGTCCAGGCGCGGGCCAACCTGGGCCCGCAGGCCAGTGCGCGGCGAGAACGGGAATGGCTAAACAAGGTCCGCGTCGTTAGTACCATGCAGCCTCTGCTGCCGCCCAAGATCAAGCCCGGGGTGTTCGAAGAAGTCAGCAACGCGCTCTATGCCAACCGTTGGCTGCATGTCGACTACAAGAGCGCTACAGGCAAGGCGACCAAGGCTGAGGTGATGCCGCTCGGCCTGGCCCAGCAGGGACCGCGACTCTATTTGGTCTGCCGCTTTCGCGGTTACGACAACGAAAGGAGTCTGGCGATTCACCGCATCAGCTCCGCCAAGGCATCAACATTGACCTTCGAGCGCCCAAGGAATTTCGACTTGAAGAAATACGACGACGATGGACGCTTCGGCTTTGGCGAAGGGCGACGTATCCGCCTGACGTTTAGAATCGCTCGAAACGCTGGCGCCCACCTGTTGGAGTCTCCGCTATCCGACGATCAGCTGGTTAAGGAGATAGGCGATCAGTACGAGATTTGCGCCACCGTCGTCGATAGCGCCCAGCTTGAATGGTGGTTGCGTGGGTTCGGGACGCTGGTTAGCAATATCCGGCGTCAGCCTATGTCGGAAAGATTTCATAGTGGGTGTTCCAAGTAGCACTGCTACCGATTTGAAGTCCACCAAAGAGCGAAAGGCGGAAGCACAGTGGGGCACATGGATTCCCCGGTTGCAAAAAATGCACCTCTTGCGTACAACCGGCAAACCCGGCCTCGCCGTCCTGCGGTGGCTGACTTCTCTCTATGATTCATGGAATTTACGACAGGCAATTCAACATGCCAGGAAAATCATGCTTATCAGTGGGGGGATGTATGGTCAAATATTTTTGCTCTTTTCTGATCGGTTGTTGCCTTATAGCTTCTTCCGAAGTAAGCGCTCAGATCAAGGATGGCAGCTACACCGGGACATTGCGTTGCGGCCCATTGACCAGCGATGCAAAGCGTGGTCCGTGGACCCAACCGGTGCAACTGCATGTTTCAGGAACCTCGATCTCTTGGTTACGCACTGACGGAAAATATACTGAATCGGGAAGTGGAGTCTTTCAGCTTGGCCAAGTTAATTTGGCATTGAAGGGCTCCTGGAATTCGAGCAATCCCATCAACAAAAGTTGGCGTACTGCAGTAAAGCTGAACCTTGAGGAAGGCAAGCTTATAGGGTCTGCGACCATCTCCACAGAAGATGGAATGCAACGACTTCGTGATTGCAATGTTGAAATCGCAATCTCATTGATACCTGGCACTTCAATTGCCAACACGGTCCCCAGAGAAAACACTGTACAGACTGTTACTCAAAGAAAGAATTCTGTAGCCACAACTGCAACCGGACCTCTCTTTAGCACCAAGGCCGAAATGATTGAGAAAACGCGCGCCGGCCAGTTTCTTGATCAAAACAAAATTTATGTCAGTGAGAGGACCGCATTTGTCCAATCTGTAATGGCTACTCTATATAACGACTTCGGCGTAACCGAGTTGCCAAGAGACGTTGGATGTGTGGGTGAGTTTGAACACAATGTGAAAACGTTGTTCGGAGAAACGGTACGTGCGTATGTTGAGGGCTCGATTGGTGGGCCACCCGACTTCACGTTTAATCAGCAGGCCGTCAAAATGAAATTGTCGAATGTTGAGCAAACCGCAGCTAGATTGTTGCCTGAGAATGGAAGTGGTTGGTGCAGCGGAAAATCGGGTGCGCACCCGTATTTGATCGCGTTACCGAAGCTACGCAAAGAATTCGACTTGGCAATACTAAGCGCCATCAGTGAGCGACGCTCTCAACTCTTAGCTCAGTATAAGCAACAGCAGGCTGAAAAGCTTGCTGCTAAACAAAAGCAGGAACAAGAGAAACGTGTTGAAGACCAGCGAAAAGCTGAAGCTGAGCGTGAGCGCGTAGCTCGTGAAAATGTTGCGGCAAACGAAAAAGCTAAATATGAAAAGGGGGCTGCTTCACGCAACGCAAAAAAAATAAGCGAGCTAAGACTTCCATCGAAATTTGTGGCGTCCAATTTGTACGTGAATTACCTGGGGCAATGGGTAATACTGATGCCATGTTCCCAGTGGTTGGGGCTTTTATTTGAAAATAATGCTATCGAATCACTTAAAACCATTTCGGCAAGCGGAAATCCAGGCGTCTCAATCAAGCTAAATGGACAGCCGCCCATTGGGTTGCTGTTCAGAATGGAGAGTAACGAAGCATATATCTACGCCATTGTCACGAATAACATTGTTGAGCCAATTCATACCCAAGGCGAACACAGTCAAATGGCGCTTATGCTCCAACAACTGACTGAGCGTAAATGACCGCCCCGGCCGACTTTGAGGAGCTTCTTTTGGTAGTGATTATCTTTGGGAGTTTGTAGTTACACATGATGACCACACCAGCTGGACCTACTTTGAAAGGGCAATAGGCCCCTTCCTTCAAGTGGCCCCCTGCTGTCGACCCGAATTCTGCCGGTAGCGGTATCGCGGCCGTCCGTGAATTTAAACTTGGCCATAGCCGACATCGATGGCGCGAACGACTGGTTGTGACATTTAAGGCTCCGTACGTTTGTTTGAATGATTTTCAGAGCTAGGAGGGATTGAGACAATGAAGAAACCCTCGCGCTGATGGGGGGGGTTGCCCGGGTTTTGGTACCGCAACCGCAGAAAGTGCTCAAAAGGTGCCAAAAAGGTGTCGAAGCGACAGGCTGGATGAAGCGGAACGACAAAGGTGTCGAATCGGAGCCAATTAGGTGCCAAAAAGGTGTCGAGCCAAAGAATGCTATTCAGTCACCACGCGGCCGGGAGAATCCACAGAACCGCATCTGGCCTAGAAAGTAGCGACGCTCATCACTGCTGCCTCGAGAGTGAAACGCAGGAGGAACGCTCTACCTTCCTTGTCTGGATAGGGCACGTTCTTTGCATTGATTCAACATGGGGTCTACCAAGTGCTAAACGGTGACGCACATCGATTCGTGATGTGATTCAGGAAATTACGGCACCAATTAAACGGTGATATCCAAGTGTACGAACTGTTGAAAAAAAGATGGTTGACATCTGTGCGAGTTTCAGAAAATAATTCGCTCGCGTCGATAAGTAGTCGATGCGCGTAAAGATCACCGCAGTTTTTTCGCCCTGTCGGCGAACGTGGAAGCGTGAGAGGAACCATGTCAGTCCCTGCAGGATGGGGATCAGGCTCTCACATAATTCAGGCGAGCCCCTGAAACCCCACCGAGAAGTCATCGGTGCGAATCACCGGCCTTAGATGGCCGTCACGGATGGGCCTAGTTCCCGTCCAATGAAGACGAGCTTCGCGCTCGTCACACCTCCGCAGACGCTATCGCGGGGACATCCATAGCCAGTCGTCTATGCGTGCGCGGTCCGGCGGTCCGGAACGAACACGCATCTGCTCCTGGCAATCAATTTGAAGGAATCGCACGCTCGGTGTCCTGTTAGGACGCCCTGTGAGGCTGGGAATCCATGAGGGATTCTGGCGCTCACCCAAAGAGCACCCGGTGGCTCCGTTGGCAGGAGCTGTAAATCCCAGGTGGGCAAGGGGCGATTCCATGAATGTGGTTGTGGGCTTCGACACGAGATTTGAAGCCTGGCGCGAATGAGATTCGTGCAGCAGCCAACCCGCGGCGCCTGTGAGGTGGCCGTGGACGGACGGATCGGGGGTGAAATATTCCCTGGGGGTTCCTTCTTTTGGGGGTGCTCCCCGCCATGTGATGGCGACCTGTACCGACGCTGCGAGCGTTCGGGCAGCCGATTCGAGCGACACGATGTGATCGTAGTCGCTGCCGCATTGCCTCGAAATGGGCGAATGCGTGCGCCAACCGTAAGACATTTCTAACCACCCGCCATTTCCCACCGAACCGAATTGAAGACTTCCGTGCGCAGGCTCGCGCGCGGAGGAGGCCTTTTGCCTGTCGCCGGCGCGACCGACCGCCGGCCCGAGAGTGATCGATCAACCGACTTAAGGAGCTTTTTATGAACGCCGTGTCCATGCAGTACCGCTTTGACCAACCCCCCGTCGAGCGCGCCGTCCTGCCTCCGTTTCCGTCCCTGACGGACGAGATGCAGGTCATCGAGCACGACATCGAGGAGATCACGCTGCCCGTCCCAGACTGGGACGCCGATGTGGTCCCGATCATTCACTAGAAGAAAGGAGCTGAAGATGAAATCGCTCGCAGACAAGCTGCTGCCGCCGGATTTCCGGAACGAGCTGCAGCGGATCCTCGACCAGAACAATGCCTACCGGGCGGCGCGAAAGAAAGGCGTGTGCTCCGCCCACACTCAGTACGACCGGGCCCTGATCATCCGGATGGCCTTTGCCCAGTTGTGGGACATGGGCGTGCGTCTGCCCTCGCCGCGCAACCTCGGCAACCGGCACGTCTTCATGCTTATGGAGCGCTGGGACCAGGAAGGCGTCACCGTCAAGGTGCTGCATACGCGGATCTCCTACCTGCGCACTTTCGCGCGCTGGATCGGTAAGGACGGGATGGTCAAGGATATCCGCGACTACCTGCCGGGGAAGGACCTCACCCGCCGTGTGGCCGCCAAGGTCAATCGTGCCTGGGAGGCCAACGGCGTTATCGCCCAAGAGGTCATCGCCCGGGCGCGCGCCCTTGACGAGCGTCTGGCCTTGATGCTGTCCATGCAGGATGCCTTTGCCTTGAGGATGAAGGAGGCGATCGAGATGCGACCGGCCTACTGCCTGGTCGAAAGCGGCAAGGTGCTTGAGATCTACGAGGGCACCAAGGGCGGCAGACTGCGCCGGGTCGACATCGACTCCGACTACAAGCGCGAGACCTTCGAATGGGCGCGCCGCCTTGCGGCCGCGGGACGTGGCGGCCGGATCCGTTGGCCAAACCGCACGTGGAAGCAGGCCCGCGCTCACTACTACTACCTGCTCCGCAAGCTCGGTGTCACCAAAACTGATCTGGGGGTCACCAGCCACGGGTTGCGCCATGGCTACTCGCAGGAGAAATACCAGGACCTCACTGGACTGCCACCACCGATTGTCGGGGTCGATCCGAAGCTCGTCGATCCGGACGCGCACCGCGATGCCAGCACCCAGATCTCGCGCGACCTCGGGCACTCCAGGCTGCAGGCGACTACCAGCTACTACGGCAGCCACGGCCATGCGCTGCGAAAAAAGAAATGAGTTTTACAGACGACGAGACGACGAGACTACCTTTAATCCCTTAGGAGTCAGATTGTGAACGCTTATTATCACCGCAGCAAAATCATCAGAATGGGAGACGTAATTTCCCAAACCGGGTTGTCCCGCAGCGCGATCTATCAAAAAATCGCATGCAACCAATTCCCAAAGCAGGTACCGCTAGGTGCACGCGCGGTGGGATGGCTGCTGGATGAAGTAAATGGCTGGGTGGAACATCAAGTCAAAGTCTCCCGCGCTGGATAATCTGCGATGGGACTGTGTTCAATTTCGGCGGAAGCCCCAGCACCTAAGTTAGGTGCTGGGGCTCGCTAGGCCCGCTCCCTGTCTGCACTCAACACAGTCAGGCAATTCCCTCCATCCTCGCAGCCCATGCCTCCCCCTGCCGCGCCGCCACGAACTCGCGCGACCCCTTCGTCCCGGGCTCCACCTCGGCGCGGCTCGGAATGCGGTTGCCCCAGGCGTCCTGCGCCGGCTGCGGCCCGAGCAGGCAGCGGCCTTCCTCGATGGCGGCCATCATTGCGCGGCCGTAGCTGCCCTGGAACTTCCATCCCTCGCCGCCGTTGATGGCGCGCTGCAGGGCTTCGAAATAGGCCGGCTCGCCGGTGGCGCCACCCTCGATGATGTCGACGTCTTTCAGTCTCATGGCAGGATCAGTGCAGGGTGCCGGACGGTTCCCTGTCCGGCAGCAGGCCGACAAAGCGGCCCTCGACACCGTCCATGAACGAGAGGTTCACCGGCGTGGCGAAGGTGCGCCGCTTCTTCGAGGGCGGCTTGGGCTTGAGTGGCACCTGCGCGCCCCACACGCCGTGGCGCGTCTCCAGCATGAAGTTGGCGGTGTCCACCTTCCACGGGCAGGCGCCGATCGAGCCGTAGCGCTCGATGATCTCCTCGTAGCGCGCCACCTTGTCCTTCGGCAGGCCCCAGCCTTCCATCACCGTGAAAACGAAATCCGCCTCGACGCTCTCCGCCGCGATGCGGATCGCCAGGGCGGCGTTGTCCTTCGCCTCGTCGGAGGCGGTGTCGATGACGACGGGGACCAACCGGCCGGAGGCGAAGTTGCCGACGAAGGCGATGGTGGAAAGGCTTTCCCCCTTCTCCAGGAAGCCGCGGGCTTTCTCGATGAAGGGCAGGACGACTTCCAGGTAGGGTTCGGGCAGTTTCATGGTCGGCTCGGGCGGCTGGTCCGGCGCGGCAGCCGGGCATCGGCGATAATCGCACATTGCCCGACATGACCGCCAGATGATTTTCCACATCCCGCTGCGCGACCTCAAGCTGTTCTCGGCCGGCGGCCTCGAAGGCCTGTCCGAGGCCGAGCTGGTGGCCCGCCTGCGCGCCGAGCACCCGCGCCTGCTCGCCGGCGCGCAGATCGAGATTGCCGGCGGCATGGTCACCATCCGCTTCCCCGAGCCGCCCGCGCAGGGCAAGGCGGAGGCCGCGCGCCTGCTGGAGAAGGGCATCCAGCGCTGCCGGCAGGGCGAGTACCGCAAGGCCGCCGGCATCCTTGAGCGCGTGCTCGATCTGGACCCGTCCAGCACGCCGGCCTACCGCAACCTCGGTATGGCGCTGATGGAGCTGGGCGAGACGGAGCAGGCGCGCCAGCACCTGGTGGAGGCCGCTCTGCTCGACCCGAAGGACGCTTGGCCCTACGTGGTGCTGGGCAACGCCCTGGTGCGCGAGCCGGGCAAGCTCGACGCCGCCGAGGGCCTGCTCGCCAAGGCCCACGAGATCGACGCGAAAGACCCCTGGGCGATGAACTCGCTCGGCGGCATCGCCATGGAGCGCGGCGATCTTGCTGCGGCGGTAGCGTGGTTCAGCAAGGCCCTGGAGGCCAAGCCCGACTTCGCCAACGCCCACTACGGCTGGGCCCTGGCGCTCTCCACCCAGGGCCGCGACGAGGAGGCGCTGGAGCGCCTCGGCATCCTGTTCGGCAGGGCGGAAGTGCAGGACGCGCGCTCCCGCCCGGTGTTCGCCAACGCCCGCAGCCTCTGGCGCGAGATCACGACGAGGCTGGCCGAAGTCCGCAGCGGGGAGAGCCTCGCCGCCGTGCGCGCCTGGCTCGCCGGCATCGCGGAGCGTTCGGGCTTCCCCGTGCGCGAGGAATGGGCCGACTTCCCGGAGAACTACGCCGCGCAGACGCAGATGGCCTGGAAGAAGGGGCGCGACCACCACCTGGTGCGACTGCGCCGCGGCTACCCCGAGCCGGCCTGGCACCACGTCCTCGCCCACGAGGCGACGCACATCGACTTCGAGGCGAAAGCGCGCGCCCTCGGCCGCAACCGCTGGTTCACCATTAACGACGAGACGCGCCGCAAGGCGCTGCGCCAGATGGAGCCGGACCTCCGCCGCATCGCCCGCCAGGGGCATTCCGCCGAGCGCCTCGCCGCGCTGGCGGCGCAGCTCCTCGAAGGCGCTGCCGGCCTGCTCTTCAACGCCCCCATCGACATGGCGATCGAATCGCGCTTGGCGCGCGAACTCCCAGCCCTGCGCGAGGCGCAGTTCATCTCCCTCGACACCTTGGCGCGCGAGGCGGCGGCCCTGTCTACCCACCGCGAGATTCGCCAGATCACGCCGGAGCGGATCCTCTCGGTGAACGACGCGCTCAACGTCGCCGCCGCGCTGTTCCTGCGCGACCTCTCGGGCGGCGCGCTCGACTACATCGAGGCCTACCGGCCGTTCGGCTGCCTTGGCAAGGCGGAGCGTTTATACGCAGCCTTCCGTGACGCCGAAGCCGGCGGCATCGCTCCCGGCGCTGAATACGACCTTGTCGATGAATTCGCCTCGCAGCTCGGCGTGCGCGCTTGGTACGTTTGGCAGGCCGACAGCGGGCCGGGCGGGCCGGCGGCAAGCGAGCCGCCGGCGCAGTCCCTCAGGATAGACTCGCCGGCCGCGCTGATGTGCCTCTTGGCGGCGCTGGAGCGCCTCGACGGGCGCGACGAGCAGGAAGTCGCGCAGATCGCCGCCGAGGCCGCATTGAAGGGCACCACCGGCCTAGACTTGGATTCGCCGGAGAAGCTCCACAGCCTCTCCGCCTTCGGCAGCGAGCGCTTCAGCGGGCTGGAGCTGCTCTGCCTGATGCACGCCGCGCTGCAGCGCGTCAGCCCCGGCGCGGATTCGGGGGCGGATTTCTCGGAGGTGTGGACCGCGGCACAGATGATTTTTGCGACGCGGAAGAAGTAGGGCGGTCGAAGGCGGCGGAGTTTTCCGGGACGGGCGGGCCTGATGATGGGTGTAACCCGTTTATCGTTTTGCTTGGCTATGACGCGGGATGTCCGTTTGCGATCAGCAACCGACTCTCACGATTGAATCATTGAGGACTTCTGGTTGGCCATTGATGACGTTAGACAGCACGACTCCGATGTCCGGAATGGTCTGTCAAACAGACATACCTATTCACTCACCAAGTCCCGCAAATTGTCGCGAACTGACTTGGCAACTTGCTTGGCTGGGAGTTGGTACAACCTACCAAGTGCCTCGACAACCAAAGCAACATCAGAAGGATTTGAGCATCTCTCGCCGACACTTGTGAACGGTCCATCCGTTTCAGTAAGTAATCTATCCAACGGAATCTCCTGAACCATCGACGTATGCCGTTCATTGTGTAGCATGGCCGCATTGATTGAGAAATAGCAGCCCAATTCCAAGGCTCGTTTCGTCTCACTCTTCGTCCCCGTAAACCAATGGAGAACGATCTTGCCGCGCTCCGGCGGCAGATGCGCCTCGACAAGATCGAGTACGGCCTTGGCTGCGCGGATACTATGGACAGTGATGATCTTGTCGCCGGCCTGAGCGCAACGCTGCAATACGTGCTGGAACACGCGCTTCTGCGCATCGAGCGACTTGAAGAACCGGGGGCCGGCGTCTAACCCGACCTCACCGACATAGCGCGTCTCCGCAAGGTGCCGGTCCCATAGCTCGATCTCGTTTTCACGCTCCGCGACCAACTGCGGGTGCAGGCCCAGCGCCGCTCGAACATGTTTCGTGCACTGTGCGAGTTCGTGATTGCGAGGCCAGGCGCGAGGTGTCGTCGTTACCGCGAGCGTGAACACACCGGCCGTCTCTGCATCCTGAACCGCTGCAGCATGGTCTGGGTAGAGATCAAGGTGGCAGTGGAAGTCCACAAGGCCGGCGGTGGCGATCATGCACGCACCTCCGTCAGCTCGGTCTCGCCTCGGCGCCGTCGATGATCCGTGCAACTTCGCCAAGGCCGCGCCGGTAGACGTCGGCAAGCTGATCCAGATGCGCGGCTTCATCAGCAAGCGAGCCGGGTTTGTGGATCAAGAGATTCGCAAGCTGCGGCTTCCCTTTCAAGCGTTCGATAGCGTACTGAAACGACCTGACCTGCACTCCGGTCGCTTGGCGCGTGTCCAGCGGCTGCGCGTGAAGGTCCGGCACGGTGTAAGTTGTCGGGTCGTTCCCCGTACCCCATGCTGCCGTCAATGCTGCGCGGCGGATCAGGCATGGCAGGCAATAGCCACAGTGCTCGATGCCATGTCCTAGCCATCGGGCCTTGGCGGGGGACGAGCACGACAACGAATCTGTCGCCAG
Source organism: Planctomycetota bacterium (assembly GCA_022072415.1). Lineage (GTDB taxonomy): Bacteria > Planctomycetota > JAJSAM01 > JAJSAM01 > JAJVHW01 > JAJVHW01. The sequence goes on along the minus strand of JAJVHW010000158.1, from coordinate 22,957 downwards.
CTTCCTCAAGAGGGCTGGGTTGCGGCAGGCTGCGGCCATCTCGCCCTTAGTCTTGTCCCAGTAAGGATTCCGGATCTCGCCGTCTATGCCGAGTGCGCCGAGCAGATCGTTCCACCTTGCCATGTAATAAGGGTGCGTAGTCCGGGTGCTGTTCGAGCCCAGCCGCAAAGGATCCAAAGGCACATTCAGAGCGATCAGCCCATTCTCCGGGACGCGCAGGACAAAACGGCGTCCCAACCCAGTGCCAGCGAACACCCCGAGAGCGAAGAACAGGAACGATCTGCCGCGCGTGCTGTTCTCTGAGCCGACATCTTCCACAAGGCCATCCACGAAGGCCATCCCGACCCGCAAACGCTCGAAAGGCGACTTGTTGTAATGCTTCTTCAAACCTGCGAACAACTTGCTCTGAGCGTCGCTCGTCGCGCCTTCGCCGAAGTGACTGACCAGCAATGGCGTGGCACTATCCTCCAGCAAGTCGATGGCACCAATCAGGCTGTCCAATCCCCCTGAGAACAGGCTGACGGAATCGAAGGGGGGAGTGATCAGACTCGGAGGTGCCGCTTGGGCGATTGTCGCGAATCGAGTCGGACGTGCCCTGAAGCCGATCGTCCAGCGATCGCCCGTCAAGAAGTCCAGAGATTTCTGGAGCGTCGGTGCTGCTGCGCCCCAGCGAGCCGGATCGCTGACCGGAACGACCAGCCGTATCTCGCGTGTCCACGAGTCCTGCGACTGCTCGGTACGAGAGATGCGCGTGTCCGCCGCATGGATATGAGCGGCCAGCACCAGCAGGTCGATGCCGATCTCCGAGGGAAACACGCCGATCTTCTTCAGGCTGGTGAGCGCGCCACCGATGCCATGACCCAGGGACTTCTCGCCGGCGACGAGTTGCAGGTAGGTTCTCTGCTCATCGGCGCCCGCCGTCACATCTAGGCGATCGTCAGGGCCGAAGCGGCCCACTAGGAGTTGCCGCTTCATCGGTTGGCCTCCGCATCGCCCAGTGCTTGCAAGATCGCAAATGCAGACTCGTACACGCTGTCCACGAAACCCTGAATCCGCGCGGGCGTGAGATTGGGCGTCTCCGCTCGGGCCCGCGTGAGAGCGTCGCTCACTCCCCCCCGAATGAAGTCACGCAACATCTGTTCGACGCGATGCGCAGCCTGCGCATCTGCCGGCATTGTCACAGCTTTGGTGCCGATGTCATTGCAGATGCGCGCCTCGATCGCATGGGTGGCATAAAGCTCGAAAACCGCCTGCATCTGATCCGGGGTAAACGTGGTCAAGTCGGTGAGACCTTCGCTCGCCAGTTCAACAATCGTTTCGATGTATGCCTCGCGGGCAATGCCTTCATCGACTGTGCCCGCGCCTGGGCAGATGTAGTCGGCCAGGCCCACGAAAATCTCAGTGATCGGGCGACCTGCTAACGATTCCAGGTCCAGGGTACGCAATGCCTCGCGCACACCCCGCGTTTGCGCATCGGCCAGGAAGCCGAGGAGCCGCGCGCCGGCCCCCCGAGAGGCGCCCATGCGTTGGGCAGCCTGGCGCGCGCCCCCGGCGGACGTTGAGACGTACCTTGAGACTGCACGGCCCAGGCTAGCTCGATCACCGCCGCCTGAGCCAGCGAATCGCGTGAAGCTATTGCGAGCACCGAAGAAGCGCTGCGGGTCCGCTGTCTTGGGAATAGGCGGGCGGTTCGGCGGCACTGGCGGCGCAGCGCCGTCCGCGGGCGGCTGGCCGTCCGGTCCTGCACCATCGCCCAGAGGGGCAGTAGGGGCGTTACCACCATCGGCGTCGCCCAGCCATGACGGAACAAGCGGTGTTCCGCCGCCAGGACCGCCGTAAGCCGTCGAGGTTCCCATCAACGCCCTCCCTTCACATCCTTGAGCGCCGCTTTGGCGCTGGCCATGAGGCCGGGGTTACTGCTGACTTTGCCCCAGTCTCCCAGCAGCTTCGTCAGGCGAGTAGCGCATTCGGTGTCTTTAATGACGCCCTGCCAGCCGCTGACAGCCCAAGGCCCGCACTTTCCGCTTGGCAGTGCCTCCAGGAAGTCCATCAGCCGGCTCTGTAGGCCGGGTTGCGCCTTCACGAGGACGACAAGGCCATCGACTCCCGCCGGCTTGGTGTCAAAGGAGCCCGTGCTCATGATCTTGGTGCGCACGGCCTCGAACACCTTCTCGGCCTCGGGCTGCACGAGTTGCTTCAACTCGGCTTCGTAGCCTTGGACGGTCATCTTGCCGCCGAACAGCTTCTCCACCACGCCGGCCAAGTGACCCAGCACAGACACCGGGCCGAAGTAGTCCTTCTTGTCCTTTGTCACGAATAAGTAGGGTCTCAGATCGAGCCCAGACAGCTTCGGTGAGAGGCGCGTCCAATCACACACGGAGTCCGACGACTTCCACTCAGTCAACACAGCGTTGTCGGGTGTGGGAGCTTGCTCGGCGGCCTTCTGCCCTTTCCGTTCACCGGCCTGGGACTCTTTGCCGTCAGCCGCCGACAAGCCCTGCTCCAACGCTTCCAGGTCTTCGCACAGTCCCTGCGGATGGTTCGCTGCTACGAACGCGATCTGCTCGAACAATCTTGGGATAAAGCGTTCCGCGAGCATGAGCTTCGCGAGTACGGGCAGCTTGATGTCGTCGCCGAATCCACGTGCGGTAGCGGTGCGTTCACGCAACAACAGCGTGTTGAGAAAGCGCTTAATCTGGCGCGGGTTGCCCTTCGTGCCACTCGCCAGGATGGGTCCGATCTGGTCGCTGAGTGCAAGCGCATTGTTCGCCTTCTCGGCCTGCTTGCCGAGCGCCGTCTTGATGGTCGCGGCGTCCAGACCTCCGCTGGTCCAAGGCCGTTTCAACTTCTCCCGCGCCACGGCGATCAGCTTCGCATAGTCAGCGTCGTTCTCGCCGATTTCGGCGCCGGCCAGCAATAACGTGACGTAGATCCGCGTCTCGGTTTCCCCCAGGGCTGGGATGCGGAACGGAACTTGGATGAGCTTTTCGAGGTAGTTGCGCGCGTAATCCCGCGGTCCGGTGCTGTCGGGCAGATCGGGGAAGTGCTTGCGCACCGCATACTCGATCATCGCCTCGTCGGCCGCAACGACAAATGCAGTTCGTGCGGTGAATACAAACAGCCGGATGGCTTCGAGTGTTTCGATGGCGGTGTCGGGCAGGCAGCGATCGAGGTCGTCAATCAGGACAACGAGCTGCTTGATACCAGCGTCTTTCAAGAGTTGGTCGAATGCCTTGCGGAACGCCTCCACTTCCTCCGGCACATTCTTGGATTCACTGGGTTTCAGTACTGCCTTCACTTGGTCGATGGCGGTCGTGAGGTTTTCCTTCGTCGCGAGCTTGGCAGGGTCCGCCACTACCGCCTCAAGCGAGCCGACGATGGATCCGATTTGCTCGGGCGTCGGAATGCCCGTGAATGCAGTCATGGCCAAACCACCGGCTCTCTTGGCGACCTTCAACCAGTCGATGCGGCGGAAAACATCCTTGACGGCCACAGCCGCTTTGTTCAGAGTTGGACGTTTCTCGACCAGACCCGTAACAATCCCCTCGATCAGGGCGATCTTCGCGTCCTCGAAGCCTTGGAAGCGCCATCCATTGAATTTGAGGCACAGGACATCGTCCTTATCCGCGAAGCCAGCCTCGATCATTTCAAGCACGCTTGACTTGCCCGCACCCCAGTCGCCGTGCACGCCGATCGTTACCGGATGATCTGGTTTGGAACGAAGCAATTCGATGATCGTGGTCGCGACGGCCTCGTTGTTTAGTAAATCGAGTTGGGTCTCGTTGTCAGTCAGTATCATCGCGCTTCCTTACTCATTCCATCACCAGTTAGGTCAACGGGGCTTATGGCATAAAGATATCACGCGAATTCTTGACCTCCAGGGATTTCACGTTCATGACTTTGAAGAGAATATCCAGTTTCAACCTGAAAGCAGCCGTTTGACGGCGGAATGCCCAACGGCAGCAAAGGCCGACGCAGAGACAGAGCCATCGCAAATTCATACTTCCGCATCTTGCCGAAACCAGCCAGCCGCCCCAACTCACTCGCCGTCCCGTCAGCACTGACTTTCTGTGGCCTGATGACTCATGAGCGGTATGTCGCTTGCGAAGTCAGCGTCGCAGCATGAGCCTGCAAGCACGCACTTTGTTGAGACCCGCCAACACCAAGTCTGGCTTGTCGCTAGGCGCGCCAGGCGCTTCCCCCCACTCTGCGGAAGAAGAGCGAAGTTCATTAAGCAGAAGGCCAATTGCCCAGTTTTCGTCTTCGGTGCGTGCAGGTCTCGTCATTTAGTCCGCAGGCGCCTATTCACTCTCGAAACCGTGATCCGTGAATTTCAGAGTCCTGCTATTTTCGGTCACCGTGCGCACCACGTTATCCGGTGCGCCATCGGGTATCTGCGCCTCGATCTCGATGGTCACGGTTACTGCGGCGCCGACCAAACCGGCCAGGTGTGAAATGACTTCCTCGGCGATCTTTCCCGCATCGCGGCCGACCCGGGTTGGGTCGAGGACAGCCGAGCCGTGGAAGCGCTTGGGTCTGGAGGTGGTGGTGGCTGCGGGTGGCGGTTCTCCGCCAGGCTGCGGTCCCGCACCTTGGCCGGATTGTCCCGTGGCGCCTGCATCAGTTGGCGTGGCGGGCGTCGCACGCTCGGCTTCAATCTGCCAGCTGGCAACATCCGGCTTCACCACCAGACTCGGCGAATAGGGGTCCGGCGACACCATGGTGCCGCCGCGCAAGCCTTTGTAGCGGCCGGTCTCCTCGTCAAAACTATCGGCAAAGCCGAAGCTGTCCTGTGCCCAGGTAAGCAGGCTCACCCCATCGCTGATCGCGCGAAGCAGTACGGCCGAATCCCGCAGCCGCGGCAGATAAAGATAGCGAGCGAAATCCTCCACCAATTGCCTAGCCGTCACATGGTCGCCGCGCCAGAGCGGTACCCGGTCCAGTTCCATCCGCAGTCTGGTGGGTGCAAAGCTTGTGAGCAGAAGCTCGTCACTCCGCAACTTCTTGCTGGCCCGCACTGCCAGCGTATCCACGCCGGTCAGCCGCAAGACTTCCCAGGTCAGCGGCGACTGCGGCGTCGCTTGCACGGGTACCAGCAACCACTGATAAGTTTCGGGCAGCCGTGCGGTCACGGCGCTGTCAGCTGCGGTCTTCTGCATTTCGGCCTGCTTTACCTGATACGGGGAGAGGTCGAGCTGATCCTTCTCGGCAACTATGGATTCCCATGCCAGAAATTTGCGGGCTGCCTCGTCCAGGTCTTGCAGTCGCGTCTTGTCCGCCGCGAGGAATACGAGCGTGTTGCGATACAGCCGTGGGGTATTGCCGCGCGTCTCCAGAATGGCCTTGGCGGCTACTTCCGCAGGGTTGTTCGCCTCCTTGCTGTAGGCATAGTCGATACCCAGCACGACCAGGCGCGCATCCAGATCGTCCGGAACATCTTGCCCGCCCTGCGGCATCGGGTGGATGCGCGCAAACTCGCCCTTCAGTTCGAGGTTCTTGCGCAGGCGTCGTTCGAGTTCATGCACCAGTTTGTCCGGGTCGCGCTTCAACTGCTCGGCACGGTCATCGGCCAGCTTCGTTACCGTCGGCTGGGTGGAATACCAGTAGCGGGGGCCATCCTGATAGAGGAAGGTCGCGGCGCCGGCCAGACGCCGCAGGGCATCGCCGAACACGGCGGGCGACTCGCCCGGCATGACGCAGCCGAGCTTCACCCGCCGGTCTTCAAGGCCACGATTGGCCGCGTTGCTGATTGGTGCCGAGCCCATATAGATGGTCCGTGCCACGCGTCGGCATGCCGAGAACTTGCCGAGGTTCGGCACCTCGCCGTCGATGGCGAGCGGCAGGGAGTGCGGGCCATCCACGTCTTTCTCGATGATCGGCTTCCACTGATCCGGCAGGTAGCGGGTCAATTCGTCGCGGACCCTCGGTTCGTCGATGGGTATGTTGGCGGGCAGGATCAGCGGATTGCGGTCGCCCCGCTCCCAGAGGCTGTGGATCACTGCTGCCATCAAGCGCAACACGCCACGCGTGCGCTGGAATTTCGCCAGAGTGGACCAGTCGGTATAAAGGCGGTCGAACACCTCGGGGTGGATCGGGTAGGCCGCGCGGATGCGCTTCTCATAGTCGGCGTCGCGGCACTCGGCCGGAAACTCCTGCTGTTGGGTTCGATACATCTCAGCGAACGCGCGCGCCACTACATCGCGCTGCTTGAAGTTTTCCGGCCCGGTCATCGGCTCGAAAAGACGGCGCCGCACGATCTCGAAACCCTCCTCGGCCGTCGCCGGCGTCCAGGACGACTCCAGCCGCCCCACCACGTTGCGCAGGCGTGCCAGGGCCGCGCGGCCGCGTTCGCCGCCAACCTCCTCGTCATCGGCCTGGGCATGGGGAGACGTGGCGGTATCGGAGGATGGCAGGCTAATAATTAGCAGGCAGCTCTTCGCCAGCTTGGCCGACTCGGTCAGCGCCTGGGCAAAACTGAACTGGGTCTCGAAGCCGCCCGCCGGCAAATCGCTCTGGTCGTGTAACTGACGCGCATAGGCCACCCATTCGTCGATCAGGATCAGGCAGGGGCCATACTCGTTGAAGAGTTCCCGCAGCACGTCGCCCGGATTGGTGGCTCGCTCGTCGTCCTTCTGAATCCGTGCATAGGCTTTCTTGCCGCCCAGTTGCCAGGCCAGTTCGCCCCATAGGGTATGCACCACCGTGCCGTCGGCCTTCACCGACGGGTTCCCCGGCGAAATCTTGTTGCCCACCAGCACTACGCGTCTGGCCTTGAGCGGTCCCTTGGCTCCGGCCTCCTGCATGACCTCCTCGATGCCGACCAGCTCGCTCGATTTAATGCCGGAGAACAGGTGATACAGCGCCAGCATCGAGTGGGTCTTGCCGCCGCCGAAATTGGTTTGCAACTGCACAACGGGGTCTCCGCCCGTGCCGGCGATGCGCCGGATGCCGCTGATCAGCAGTTGCTTGAGACTCTCTGTCAAATAGGTACGGCGGAAGAACTCGACGGGATTGCGATACTCGTCCGTGCCCTCGCCCAGATGCACCTGCCACAGGTCCGCCGCGAACTCCGCCTGTTGGTAGTTGCCGCTCGCCACGTCCTTGTGCGGTGTGATGACCTCCCGCCAGGGGTTGAGGTTAGCCGCCGCCGCGCTTTCGATGGCGGCGCCGACGCTCTTGCGCCGCTCGCCGCGCGCCTGCTCGTCTGCCACCAGGCGGCGCAGCTCAAGCTTCATGCGACGCACTTCATCTGCCTGCTCCGCCGAAACCGCCGTCAGCAGCCGCTCGACCGAATCCAGCGCGCGGTCGGTATCGTCGCTAGAGAAAATCTGCTGGTGCGCCCACTTGTTGCGCCAGTCGCGGATTTCCGACACAAGGCTGCGCTCCGAGAATCCGAGCGTCTTCTTGAACACATCATTCCATGTGTCCCACATCAGCTTCAGCAGCGCCGAGGCATCCCATTCCTCTATGGACTTCTTGCCCAGCATGGGGTCTTCAGCAAAGCCGCGCACTTTCTCCAGTGTCAGGCTATTGGCCTCGATGGCTGCCTTGATTTCGCGGCCGACAAACGGCCCCAGACCAGCTTTCAGGAGTTCCAGCGCCTTGCCGACGCGCTCGTGGTTGGTGATGGCCATGGTTGCTTATTCCAGACTGAATAGATCGTCGGTGCCCGACGTAGCGGCACGGGGTTTTTCACGCGCCAGCCGGGTTATCTCCGGCCAGCTTTGCACCAGGCCGTTGTAGGCCATCGCCTCGGTCGCGCGCTTCTTGCGCTCGCACAGGGTGTAGAGGCGGTAGCAGAGTTCGCGGGCGGTTTCGGCCTGGCTGCCGAGTTTGGCGACCAGCGTCGCCGCCGCGCCTTCGCCGTCGGCTTCGAGCACGCGGATCAATTGGTGCACCATTTCCCATACGGTGAGGCGTTTATCCATCGTCGGGTCCCAGTCGGCGGGGAGTTCGGCGGGTTGCAGGAGACGTACATTGCCTTTGCCGGAAACAATGATGCCAGCCTCAACCAGTCCGTCCATACCAGTGTTCTTGGCCTGTGCGAGTGTATTGGCGACGCCGAAATCGCCCTCGGTAAAGCCGGTCTGCTCGAACCAGGTGAGTGCCCAGCGGGTGTCGGCGTCGAAGTCGCCTTCCTGCTCGGCCAGCGCTTCGTCGAGGGTCTGGTTGATCAGCGCTAGCGCAGCGCGCACAGAGAGCGGCTGACCTTCGGCGTCGAGCACTTTGGCATAGCGGGTATAAACCGCCATGCCGGGGCCGATGGCCGCCTGTGCCAGGTCCACCGGCGCGATGTTGCCGGCTTGCAGATGCGCCAGCGCTTGCGGCAATTCGGCCTTGAGCGCGGCGACGAATTCGCGGCGGGTGGCGGTGGGGGCGTTGGCGGCGCGCTGGCGGCAGACGAGGACGATGCTGGAAGCGAGGGCGTTGGTGCCTATACCGATGGAGCGGGCGTCGCGCTCTGTGCGTATTGGCCAGGTGCCGCTGATGGCGAATCCGGCCTCGATGACGGCAGCCAGAAAGGTATCCCAGCCGGTATTCGTCGTGCCCTCAGCACCGTCGCTCTCCGCCTGTTTGAAGGCGTAGTAAATGGTTACCGGAAAGGCTGGATGCGCCTGCTCCGCGAGGCGGTGCATGGCCTGGGTCATGCCGTTGAGAAAGAAGCTCTCAGCCTTCTCCTTGCTGCCGTGACGGTAGGGCGTGGCCACTAGTTCTTCGGCCTTGGGTACGGCAAGCGTGGCGAAAAGATCGGAGAAAACGGGTCTCAGCGAGCGGCGTAGCCAGACGTAGAAGAAGTCCGACAAATCAGCGTAGCCAATGTTGTCGTAGTAGGGTGGGTCGGTGGAAACCACTTTATCGATACTGAACTCTTGTGTAGCCGCATCAAACTGAGCCACCAAACCAGCAGTGCATGACGTAGCGGCCTCCAAAAAGCGCACGCCACCTTCAAGTGACACCCTGAAATCTCCGGCTGCACGAGCCAGCGGATTGACCTCAGAGTAGTCCCAAACCATGGGGAGAGCCTGTCTTGCGAATGTGCTTTTCGCTTGGTCGCGCGTTGGGCTCCACGCGACAAGGGTCGTGTTGTAGTCCGCCGCCTTGTCCACAGCCAAAGAGAGATACACCTCCACCGCATCCGCATACGCCGTCCCGCCAGCGCCGACTTTTGCAAGGGCTTGGCCGTCGTCGGGCAGGCCGGCGGCTATGGCGTCCGCCTTCACCCGCTCGCGCGCTTCCTGAACAAGATCGGAGAAGGTGGTCAGGGCAACGAGTTGGCGGGGGGTGAAGAGATCGCCGTATACGTCCAGTCCATAGTTGGAAACATTTACACGACATTTTCCGTGCAGCGGCGTGTCCGGCTTCCATGTCGGTTGCGCGGTCAGGGCAATGGCCTCCATTTCCGGCGTCGGCGCGAGGTAGACCCGTCCGCGCTCGCCCTCGACAACGATGGCCATCAGCTTCGCCCCCATTCGGCCAGCCGATCCTTCGTCCCGTATGTAGCTGTACGGCAATGGCGCCTCGGACATGATGCACAGGAATCCGGCTCGCTTGCCAGCCGAGGTACCGCCTTGCGCCGCTTCCGCATCCTTCGGCTTGCCCACCTTCACCGTGAAGCGGTAGCTGCCGCCTTCGATCGCCGGCTCGACATAGGCTTCCTTGCCCGCCTTGGTGGAGAGCATGAAGGTGGATGCAAGCGGTACATCGACGCTGGCAAAGGCAGGGTTGGGACTTTTCACCGTGCGTGCCCACAGCCAGGCAATGACGGTGAGTTTCTGGCCGACGTATTTCTTCAGATCGGGCCGCTCCTTGGCCATCTCCGCCGTGACCTCGACCTTGGGGTAGAGGTGGCCGATGCGCTTCTCGGCTTCGTCACGCATCCACTGGCCGTAGTAGCGAACGTCCTCGGCCAGGCCCTGTGCACCTTTCCACTCGCGGCCGGCGAGGTCGCGGTTCTTCTTCACGTCGGGATTCACTGGCGGCTTGCCGGCAAACCGGGGCGGAATCTCGATCATCGCCTTGTTGATCAGCACCGCCACCGGGTTGAGATCGCTGGCGTAGCTTTCCAGCCCCAGCCGCTGCGCTTCCAGCGGCAGCGCGCCACCGCCGGCGAAGGGATCGTGGAAGCCGGGCAGCTTGTAGCGGTCGAAAAGTTCCTTCGCACGCGGATGGTCCGCATTCTCGGCGCATGTGTAGCGCCAGCTCTGCCAGATTTCGTCGCGCGCCTGCTGCAACACCGTCTCGTTGGTGGTGTTCTCCCACTTCACCAGTTCCTCGATGATGCGGAACAGCCGCTGCCGCTCCTTCTCCTGCGCCTTCTCGGTCTTGAAGATGTCGGGATGCGCCGAGGGATCATCGACCATCTGCGCGAAGATCACCGCCCGCGCCGCCGCCAGGGGGCGCCGCGCCCACCACAGGTGCAGCGTGGATGGGTGGCCGTGACGAATGGACTTTTCGCGCGCGCTGGCGATGTTGATTGCCTCCAACGGCAGGGCGACTTCGATGAGTTTCTTTTTGGGGGTCACGCGTTGACTTTCTGATTGGACACTTGTGCGAAATGCCGAAGCACATGGTGAACAGACGTGTAAGGGTTGTAACCGTTGTTCTCGGCTCGCCCTTCAATCCAGTCGGCGTTTCCAAGGGCGTCTTCCACTCTTGCCATGAGCTGTTTGGCGATGGCGGCATCCGCCTTCTCGTAGCCCGGCATGTGGTTGCGAACCCGGTCTATCACGTCAGCGCATTTCGTGAATGGCGCATCCGTTCTTTCATGGTGGAGCAACACCCAAAATTCAAAACAGGGGATTGAAATCGCTTCACGAATGGCCAGTGGCTTCTTCTTGCGGTCGGCCAGGGTCTTGATCTTCTTCCGCGCACGTTCAAAGCTCTCGTGCCCGTCACGGTCAAAGACACAGAAAACCTTGTCATATCCACCACGCTCCGCACATTTTCCCTCGGCGCATTCGACGACGCTGATGGGCGCCGGCCCGATTGTGTTATCGGCAAGGATGATTTCTGCCGTGGTCAGTCCGTATTTGATACGGGCTGCCTCGAAATACTCTTGCTCGGTTTCACCCTCGCACACGATGAGAGAGATGGATCGTGGCGGCTTCTGTCCGGCCGTACGCCGGAATGATCCACTGCCACGAAGCTTCGAAAGCGGAGTGCGGCGCACCATGCGTCAGGCCCTGAGGTCGCCGATGAAGGGAATGGCGCCGTAGCGTCCCTTGAGGTAGCCGCGCTCCAGAGCTTCGTCCTTGCGCGGCGAGTATTCGAGCAGCGGGTAGAGGCGGGACGATCGTTCCTCGTCTTTCTCGACGAACCATATCTGGTCGCGGCGGAGCAAGTCGGTGTCCAGCAGGGTCGTGTCGTGGGTGGTAAAAACCAACTGCGAGTTCTTCTCGTTGTTGCGGCTGTGGAAAAGCCCCACGAGAAAGCGTGTCATGTGCGGATGCAGGCTGCGGTCGAGTTCATCGACGAACAGGGTTGCTCCCCCTTCAAGCGCACGCAGCCAGCCGCCCGTGAATTCGAACAGCTTCTGGGTGCCGTCTGACTCGTCGCTCATGTCGAGCGGCACTTCATCGTTGGTATCCGCGCGCTTGTGCCATGCGAGAACGCGAAAGCGCTTCGGCGTCTGGGGTGCGGGCGAGGCCCCAGGCTGGAGTCCAATCTCAAGGTGAACCCGCATGGCGCCTGGAGGGAGCACACCCGAAGGAGGCGAGGCCATATCCTCTTCCAGAAGCTCCAGCCGGTCGATGCCGATATCCGCCGCGCGCATGAAGCGCATGATCTGGTCCTGCCCGCTTCCTTCGCGCAGCAGATTCAGGCTAAGGAATGGATTCAGGTCGACACCGGGCACCAGCACGATGAGCTTCTGCGTGATCCAACTAAAAGCCGGTCGGAGCTGGGCATTGTTGAGCTGAATCGCGGTCGACAGGAACAGGGCGTTGTCTCGCGTAAAATCTTGCCAGACTTTGCGTTCCGCACGCTCAGCGTTGAAGTTGGGGCCGAACCACCACCGTTGCGTCTTGGCCTCGGTGTCGTACTCCCGTTCGAACCATCTTTGCGCGCGGCCAAGTGGGTAGGCAACAAGCCATTCCTTGAACACGCGTTCGGCGCTGGCTAAGCAGTAGTAGTGGTAGCGGATGCCATCGTCGGCGATGAAGATGATCTCGAACTCCGACGGTTGACCAGAGGCGGCCTTCGAAAAGAGAAACGGCGTAACGGGCATAGGCTGGCCTTCCTGAAAGCTGGTGGCCGAGGTCAGTACCAGCTGGCGCAGGGTTTCCACTGCGCGCAGGAGATTGCTCTTGCCCGCTGCATTCGGCCCATAGATGACTGCCGACCGCAGCAAGCGCAGATCCTTGTCCTTGCCCGGGCTGACATTGCGCTGGAGATGCGCGGCGTCGGGACTGGCCACCATGCTTAAAGTCTGGCGGGTCAGAATGGAGCGGAAATTTGAGACGCTGAATTCGATAAACATGGCGGCAGATTCAACAATAATGGAATCAGACATCGATTCTTGCTGGTTTTCCGCAAAAAAGCAACTTTAAATTAGCAAAGTGAGTACATTGATCAATTGCTTACTGTGGCTTACCCGCCCGTGCAAGCAACTCGGCGAAGTCATAATTAACGCTGGTAACACCAAAGTCCGGCTCGCGCTGGAAGGGCTGACGTAGGTAATGCACATTGTGGCTGTCTGCGTCGAGGAACTCGACGATGGCGAGGATGAAGTCGTCCGGCTTGTTGAGGGAATAGAGAATCTCGTTGCGCGTGACGGTGATGGTCGGTGCGCCGGACACGCGGCCCTTAACTTCTATGAAGCGCAGCTTGCCGGTTCCCGTGACACGGCTCTCGATGTCGTAGCCGAGTTTTTCGAGTTCTCGGTCGGTTGGGTCGAAGCCGAGACCGCGTTCGATGTCCATGATGATGGCGCGGGCGCGCGCGGCGCTTATCTGGGTGTCCGCCGGGGCAGTGGGTGGGGTGGCTGTCTGCCCGTTCATGGCACGGATGAGGCCGATGGGAATCACCAGCAGGCCGCCCAGCACGACCGGCGGCAGCGGTGAGAGTTGGGCTTCGAGCTTGAGTTCTTCCAGTCGTTTTTGCAGCCGCCCTTGCAGGAGGTCGGCACGCTTGCGGGCTTCGTCGGAGTTGAGTTTGGCGTTGGGTTTTCCGGCCTGTTCCTGCAGCTTGAGTTCTTCCGCGCGGTGATCCCAGTAGGTGATTTCCTTGGTGAGGCGGTCTTTCACCGCCGCTTCGGTTTTGGCGATGAGTTCGAGTTTGCGGTCTCGAACTTCGGCTAGGTGTTCCGGTACGACGTGGGCGATGGCATGGCCCTGTGCCCTTTGCTCCAACTCGCGGTTGATCCACTGACATTCGGGCCGGTCGAGGATGGCGTGGATGCCCGGCTCGTCTGTCGCGAGGGGGCGGTAGTCGAGATAGGGTGCGTAATTGACATGGCGGGTGGCGCCGTCCGCATCCATCTCGACGTAGAGCATGCGCTTGGAAACGACACGGCGCTCGCCGCCACGGGTGAGGCCGGCGTCCTGGATGGCGTGCTCCAGGTAGAACAGCACGCGCGGAGACGTGCCCGGATCGCGTTCATCCACCAGTACGGTGCCGCGTTTCAACAAATCCCGATTGCGTTCCAGGGTGAGGTCGATGACGGCATCGAGCAGCGGGTGGCCGGGACAGACAAAGGCGGCCAGTGGCTCGCCCTGCGGGGCCACCAGGGATTTCTCAAAGGCGATGCGCTCGTAACGCGGCAGTACCGGTTCGCCAATGCCGATGAGGCGGTCGCGGTTGCGCACCGGGGCGGGAACGTGGGTGATCTCAAAACGGCGGGGTTCGCGCTGTTTGGCGGTGCCGCCGAGCCGTTTGAAGGCTTCGTGAAAAAAGGATTCGATGTAGTGCGGTTGCAGGCGGCGGGCATCGGCACGTTCCATGTCTTCGCGGATACGCTGCACCCGGCTGATGTCCATGGCGTCGTGGGCGAGCACCCTTTCGTCGAGCAATTCCCGCAGATGATCCCGGTCGAGTGCGATGTCGAGCACGGTGGTGAGGTAAGCCTTGACCTCGGGCCTTTCGCCGTGGCGGATGGCCTCGATCAGCAGCTCTCGCAGGGACTTGCCCTCGAACTGGAGCTTGCCGAGCACGTCGAACACCTGGCCACCCAGCGCCTGGCGCGCCTGTTCGAGCTTTTCCAGCAGCTTGTAATAGACGTCGCCTTCACGGGTCTCTTCGGCGACGAGGTTCCACAGGTGGCAGACTTCGGTCTGGCCGATGCGGTGGATGCGGCCGAAGCGCTGTTCGATCCGGTTGGGATTCCACGGCAGGTCGTAGTTGACCATCAGATGCGCGCGCTGGAGATTGATGCCCTCGCCGGCCGCGTCAGTGGCCAGCAGCACCTGCACTTCGGGGTCGTGCTTGAAGGATTCCTGAACCTTCAAGCGCTCTTCGCGGCCAATGCTGCCGTGGATAATGACCACGGACTCCTTGCGCCCCAGCCTGTCGGTGATGCGCCCGGCGAGGTAGTTCAGGGTGTCGCGGTGCTCGGTGAAGATGACCAGCTTCTGGTGCGGCGAGGGCTTGGGCGGCGGTATCGCGCCGGCGCCATAGGGGGCATCGGGTTCGGCGACGCGATGCATCGATGCCTGGCCAGTGGCGCCCAGGGAGAAGATTTCGTCGAGCAGGCTGGCCAGTTCGCGCCACTTGGTGTCGGTGCCGCTGCGGCGAACAGCAAGGGCATGGCTTTCCAACCCCTTGAGAGTTTCGATTTCAATGCGCAGCTCGGCAATAGAGCGGGCAGCGGTGGCCTGATCGAGAATCTCTTCTTCGGCGGCTTCGACTTCATTGTCCGGCGCTTCGTCCAAGTCCTCCACATCTTCGCTATCGAGGACGGGGACGCTGGCGGCGACGATGGGCGCGACCTGCCCACCACGCTGGAGGACTTCCAGCTCGCGCAGGCGGCTTTCCAGCCGTTCGCGGCGACGGCGCAGGGATTGGTAGATGGCTTCGGGCGAGGATGCCAGCCGCCGTTGCAGAATTGTGAGTGCGAATCCGACGGTGCCGGCGCGCTTGTCGTTTTCCAAAGCTTCGGCGCGGTTGAATTCCTCGCGCACGTAGTCGGTGACGATCCTATAGAGGTGGGTTTCGGCGTCCGATAGTTTGTAGGGAACGGTGTAGGCAATGCGCTGGGGGAACAGCGGAGTGCCATCGAACTTGAGCAGATTCTCCTTTACCATGCGGCGCATCAGGTCCGAGACGTCGGCGGTGTGCACGCCATCGCGGTAACGCCCCTCGAAACGGTCGCCGTCGAGCAGAGCCATGAATAGCTGGAAGTCGGCCTCCTTGCCGTTGTGCGGGGTCGCCGTCATCAGCAGGAAGTGCCGGGTGAGGGTCGAGAGCAGTTGGCCGAGGCGGTAACGCTTGGTGTACTTGGTTTCGCCACCGAATACGGTGGCCGACATCTTGTGGGCTTCATCGCAGACGACCAGGTCCCAACGGCCATCGGGCGCCTGGAGCTTCATCTGCACGTCTTCGTTGCGCGAGAGTTTGTCGAGGCGGGCGATGACCAGGTTGGTTTCGAGGAACCAGTTGCCGGTGCGCGCAGCTTCCAGCTTGTCGTTGGTGAGAATCTCGAAAGGCAGATGAAAGCGTCGATAGAGTTCGTCCTGCCACTGTTCGGCGAGACTGCCGGGGCAGACGATCAGGCAGCGTTGCAGGTCGCCACGGGCGATCAACTCCTTGATGAGCAGCCCGGCCATGATGGTCTTGCCGGCACCGGGGTCGTCCGCCAGCAGGAAGCGCAGCGGCTGGCGTGGCAGCATGTGTTCATAGACTGCGGTGATCTGGTGCGGCAGCGGATCGACGACGGAGGTATGCACCGCGAGGACCGGGTCGAAGAGGTACGCAAGACGGATGCGTTGGGCCTCGGATACCAGACGGAACAGAGCGCCATCGCCGTCAAAGCTCCAGGGCCGGCCCATCTCGACAATTGCCAGCCGAGGTTCGTCGTGGCGGTAGAGTAATTCGTTGGCGACCTTGCCTTCGGGGGTCTTGTAAGTCAGTTCGAGCGCTTCTGAGCCAAACCACTGCACGCTGACGACCGTAACCAAGGCATCTGGCACGATGCCGCGCAAGGCCGCATTTGGCTGGAGTTCTTCTAGCTTCATTGCTTCTCGGAATTCCTATTCTTCACAGGCCAGGCTTACTCATACCCTGATTCGCTAAGATTGACCTGACTCCCTGCAGCAGCCATAAATCCATTTTCGTTACTCCTTACATTGCCGCGAACTTACCGGATGCGACTGAATATTCGGAAATTATGCCTCAAGAATGGGGATCGCCCGCATCCGCCAGACTTGTTCCCGCTGACGTGATCGCGATTTTTCCGATAGTAGAGAGCCTATTCTCGGGTGGGTGAGTCTCAGGAGGTGAGCCTGCAGAGGTTTCGCAGCGTACTCTTCCGCAGGCTTTAATGTTCTGACCGGTGTCTACGCCACGCGATTGGCGGCTTGGCCAAGGTCGCCGGCAGCTCGATCGAGCGCAGTGCTTTCCACTCCTCAGGCGTGATATGCAAAGCATCGGCCAGCGACTTGTCGCCGGCGAGTTCGCTCAGGACGCGCGGCGGCCCGCTACCGCGGCGCCAGCCCATGGAACGAGGCGCGCTTTGACGAGACTTTTCCCCGCCGCGTCGGACTGAAATGGGCATGCGCAGGCTCATCTGGTGAGCCTTGATGCGGGGACAATGGCTTCCATAGAAACGGACTCGCCGTCGTCGCCGGAGGAGCCGGTGGAGCGCTTTCGCGCCGGAGTGGCCCGCCTCAAGGGCCGGGGGGATTTGATTCCAGATTGCGGCCCCCGCCATTCGGCAAAGCCGCTAAAGAGGAGAAAGCAATGAACGAAAGCTGTTTTACCCAGGCTGACTGGGAGTTACTCGCCGCCGCATGCAGGCAGGGCGATATCGTCGCGCATCTCGCGGTCGATTTTGCCACCAAGATGCCCACCCCGCCCCCGGCCGGCCCGACAACGCGGGACATCCTGACGGTATGGGCCGGCAGCAGGAATCCTCCCGGAAGCGGCCCGTCCCGGCTCAGCCGCAACGAGTCGTTCCTGAGCCGGGTTTGCGGCGCGGAACGGGCGACCCAGTTCGCCGTGTTTCTGGATCTCGCCGAGCACGAGCCAGCCGGCGCGAAGGCGGTATTCGAGCGCATTCACGCGCTGGCGGCAAGCGCTGCGGAGGAGGTGCCGAACATCGGCCGCATGGCCATGCCGGTGGAAGCGAAACAGATGTACCAAAATATGTGCCGCTTCATGATGCGGCTCGGCGAGACCGCCAGGGCGGCCGAAGACAGGAATCCATATGGCGTGCTAGACCCCGGAAGGCCGCGCCCGGCATGACCGCTTCGAGAGGGCCGTTAATGCCGGGCACGATCTGCGCGATGCTCTGGCCGGCCGAGCCGGCCAGAGCAAGAGAAGTGGTTCGCTGAATGGCCTCGCCGGGCATGGCCGAGGACCGGCGCCGGCCGGTGCTCTTACTCGATTTCGACGGGGTATTGCACCCGTCCCTGTGCCTGGAGGCGGAGCATTTCTGCCGGCGGCCGCTGTTCGAGGAAGTGATGCGGCGGTTCCCGGCGGTGCGCATCATCATTTCCTCCAGCTGGCGCCACCACTTCGCTCTCGAGCGGCTGCGCCCGTGCTTTTCCGGGGACATCGCGGAGCGGATCGACGGCACTACCCCGCTCTGGGTGCCGGACGGGCCGGCGAATCGTTTCGAGGAGATCATGGCCTTCGTCCGCTCCCGGGACCTGAACGAGGCGGGCTGGCTGGCGCTCGACGACTCGGCCTTCGAGTTTCCCCGGAGCTGTGCCAACCTGGTGTTGTGCGACGGCCGCTTCGGGCTGACCGAGGACGTGGCGATGCGGCTTGCAGGACGGCTGGCCCTGATGAGCGGGGAACCGTAGGCGGCAGCACTCCGGCCAACCCGGCCTCATCCGGCAAGCCCTCACGCTGCTGGATCAACTTTCATCAACTGACCATGTGACCACCATGAAAAGAACCCTTGGATTGCTGACCATCGCGACGGTGGCGCTGGCTCCGGCCGCAGCCCTGGCCCAGGACGACAGCGAGCGCATCTTCCGCAAGGCCCAGGCCTACACGGTGCGCGTCAAGACCTCGGTACCGGTGCCCTTCGCGGGCGACAAGCACGGCACCCTCATCGGGGCCGGCTTCGTCGTCGATGCAGGGCGCGGCTGGATCATGACCAACGCCCACGTGGTTTCCCGCTCGCCGGCCAGGGTGCAGGTAGCCTTCCACGGCCAGGAGTTCGGCCCGGCGCGCAAGGTCTACGTCGATCCTTTCCTGGACCTTGCCGTCATCGAGGCGCGGCCGGAAGATGGCCGCAGGCTGGCCGCGGCCGAGCTCGAATGCCGGGACCAGCCCGCCATGGGCCATCCGGTCGGCGCCTATGGCCATCCCTGGCGCTTTTACTACACCGGCACGCGAGGGATCGTCTCCGGTGTGACGAGCAAGTACCGCACCGAGTACCTGCAGACCGACGCGCCGGTCGACAGCGGCAACTCCGGCGGGCCGCTGATCAGCTTGACGAGCGGGAAGATCGTCGGCATCAACACCGCCGCGATGAAGGAGCCCAAGTCGAAGAACACCAACTTCGCCGTTTCCATGAAGTACGCCTGCCGCGTGCTGGAGCTTCTCCAGGCGGGACGCGATCCCTCGCCGCCGCAGCTTCCCCTGGTCTTCTTCCGCAATCTCGACGGCGAACGCACGGTGAAGGTTGCCCGAAGCCTTCTGCCCGGGCAGGAGCTTCCCTTGCGGGCCGGGCAGATCATCAAGACGGTGGAGGGCATGCCGGGGCGAGTATCCAACCCGACCCAGCTCATCCATGCCCTGCGCGGGCGCCTGGAGGCGGTCACCCTGACGGTGGAGGAGAACGGTGCCGAGCGGCGCATCAGCGGACGCTTGTCTCCCACGGTCAGCACACTGAGCCGGAATGGCGTTTTCGTCTCGGGCGTCCTGTTCGCCTTGCGAGACACCTTCCGCGAAGTGGCCGACATCGCCTTTCCCGAGATCGAGGTGCACTATGTCGAGGACGGCTCGACCGGCCAGGCGATCGAGATCGAGGCCATGGATTTCCTGGAGCAGGTCGACGGCAAGCCTGTCAAAAGCCTTCAGGAGCTCTCGGATCTCCTGGCCGCCGCCGCGCGGGAGCAGCGCCCCGCGCTGCTCACCTTGCGCAGGCTGGACATTGCGGAGGAGATCGGCATGTCCAGCATCGAGAGAACCCTGCAGGTCGAGAGCCTGCGCTGGATCGGGGAAAGCCAGAATCGTCCTTGAAGTTTGTAAGAGTGCAAGCCGGCGGCTCTCATCGGCTATCAGGATTCAGATAGTGCAGGGCGCGCTCGATGCTCTCCGGCAGGAACTGATGCTCCAGATCGACGGCGAGAAACTGCGGACTGATTCGATATGTGGACGACGAACCGAAAAGAGGGGGCATCGATGCAGATGAACCAGCGCCGACGAGATCGACCTACAAACCATGTCTAAGGCCACTCCTGGCTGCGGATCCGTCTCCTACATCAGACAGCTCATCGGCCGAAGCGGCCAACTGTCAACAATGTGGACAACATCCAATTTCGGCCAAAGAGCGGACGGACGTATGATGTCAGCAAAGAAGCCGACATTCCCCGGCCCTGGCGCCTTTGGTGGCCGTTGGCAGCAACGGGAGGGCTAAGCTAATCGAGCAGCCCCATCGATGTGAGACTAATCAGAACGACGCGTAACCAGGAAAGGGGGTTCAATGATGTTCGGAAGCATCGACAAGAGCAAAGGACTCCTATTCTGCACTTACGATCTCGACCAGTCTCTGCGCAATACGTTGCAGAGCATGAGGCAGGAAGTCGAAGGACTGGACGAGAATCGGCTTCTCAACACCGCACCTGAGGACCTGAAGCGATACTTGGTAGAGAAGTACCGCGTCGAGCCGATCCAACTGCGACGCGAGGACTGGTATGCGGACCATCAGGACGTACAAGTCGATGTGCGCTATGACCCAATGCGGTGGATCGACGACAAAAGCCGCCCGGCGCTGGTCCCGGGGGAGCGGACCGAGATCCGCGTACCCTTTGAAGGCGAGTCCGAACTGTTTTATTCGCGTCCGAACACGATGAGTAGCAGCCCGCCGCGCGCGGTCATCGAAGGGAATAAACTGGTGTTTCGATACGACTCGCCATCAGACGCACCCCGAGATGTACGTCCGCTGGTCGATCGAGCATTAGCTGAGATCGAACAATACTTGGGATGGCAGCGTACGCTGCTTGATGCCCATAACAACAACCTCCCCGGTGTAGTGGAACAGGTGATCGAGCAGCGACGTCAGCGACTGTTAGCGCAATCTCAACGTGCAGCCGCCCTTGGTATACCGATTCGGCGGTGCAATGACGCGCCAAAGACGTATGCGATCCCCACGACCCGCAAGAAGATAGCGCCAACGCTACCATCTGCCAGCACTACACCGTTCACACCTGAGCCCACATGGGCGATGGAGCAGTACGAGCAGGCACTCAAGATCATGCAAGATATGGCACTTGTTATGGAGCGCAGTCCTGAAGCCTTTAAGGCGATGGATGAGGAATCACTGCGCCAGCATTTCCTAGTACAGCTAAACGGTCAGTTCGAGGGCAAGGCCACGGGCGAGACGTTCAATATGTCTGGAAAGACGGACATCCTGCTGCGCGAAGGCGACCGCAATGTATTTATTGCCGAGTGCAAGTTCTGGAAAGGACCCAAAGCCTTCGGCGAGGCCATTGAGCAACTGCTGGGCTATACCACTTGGAGAGACAGCAAAACAGCTATCCTCATGTTCAACCGCGGCACTGAAACTTCGACCGTCCTTAGCGGCATCGACAATGTGGTTAAAGACCACGCCAACTTCAAACGGGCGGTCAACTGGCCGCATGAAAGCGGCTTCAGATACGTGCTCCATGCCAACGGCGACGTAAATCGTGAGCTTATCGTCACTGTCCTGGTGTTTCACGTCCCCCGATGACCGCATGCAACTCGACAGCTTCCGCATCAGAGTCTACTTGGCATCAATAATCGTCCCCTAGTTTCAGTGGAGCAAGCGAACAGCTAAAAGCCAAAGGGGTCAGCTTGACCCCTTTGGCTCGCTCAACATTACTTATGACAACCGAACAGTGCCGCCTCTGTCAGACTGACTCAGAACTCCAGTTGAGTCACATTCTTCCCGCATTTACCTACCGCTGGCTTCGGGAGTCTTCTGGCAATGGCCACATTCGCCACAGCCTTGAGCCGAATAAACGGGTCCAAGACGGGCTCAAACGATACTGGCTTTGTTCCTCCTGCGAGGAATTGTTTAGTCGATCCGAAACAGCTTTTGCAGGCCGGCTTTTTCATCCATACCTCGCTGCATCCGGAAGAGTCATACGGTATTCGGATTGGCTATTGCGGTTCTGTACTTCGGTGTCTTGGCGTGTAATCCGCTTTTACAGAGACGAGGGTCATCTGAACAACTGGGAATCCGATGCGTTAGGTCACGTATCCGAGGCCGAAATAGTCTGGCGAGAGTTTCTGCTGGGGCGACGGCAAAACCCGGGAACCTTTCAACAGCACCTTCTTCCTGTTGATCAAATATCAAGCGCAAGCGCCGACTTGGTGCCCAATATCAATCGCTATCTTATGCGGGCAATTGACATGGATATTTGTCGTGGATCACGCTCCATATTTACATACTCAAAGCTAGGCCGCTTCATTATTCTCGGCTTCGTTCACGAACCAAATTTGAATCATTGGAAGGGTACAAGAGTTCATGCAACGCACGGGTTTGTCGAACCTCGCAAGTACATGGTGCCGCGCGCTTTAGGAGGCTATCTGAACGATAAGGCCACAAAGATGCGTGATGCACTCGACAGCGTGTCTGAGCGCCAAAAAGCGAAGATCGATGAGGCATTTCGCTCAAACGTCGATAGGTATATAGGTAGCGATGCGTTTGTCGCAATGAACGCAGATATCGAACTCTTCGGTGATGAAGCCTTTTCGCCGCGAGGCTAACGTGGTTCATAGAGCGCTAACCCCATCAATCGAAAGGACGTCGCCCGGCAGGCCGGGTCGCCCCTCACATATCAAACGTTGAACGTCCGCTCAGGGTCACCAGATGTAATCACCGCACGTATCTTCTGAAGTCCGCTTCGGCCGAAATCCCGCCCGTTTGTACCGCCCCATGCTCGGCCAACGCGTACTGGACAACAAGTGCATGTAGCGCACTATTCGATCTGGCTTGAAGACCAATGATGATAGGATATTGTCGCAAACAGAATGACGGCTGCGGCGTTGCATAATCGTCAAACTGCGGGAGGGGAATATGGGTGATCGTTTCTTAGATAATCAGATCCATCGATTTGCTTTTCTCCTACTTGGCATTGCTTTGCTTATCGCGACTACAAAGCTCTACGCTCAGCCCGTCTCTGCTGAAATCGTCAAACTGACCACGCGTCCTGAGGTAACGCAACAGTATTTGATAATCAAGGAAGGCTCGCCAAAGGCCGTTACCTTGCTGTTCACGGGCGGCGACGCTCCACTAAAATTCACAGGCACGTTCCCCAACATTACTTGGTCTCCTTACGGTAGCAGCTACGTAGTGCGTGCCCGGATGCATTTCCGTGATCCCGATACTGCGGTTGTTCTCATCGACTCGGCTTCGGATATGTGGGAGCGTGCGCAAGACCAGCATTTCCGCCAGAGCGCTACTCATCTGAATGATGTTAAGCAGGTAGTCGCCGACATCAAGACCAAATTGCCAGGAGCGAAGATCTATCTCATCGGAACCAGCATGGGGACAGTGTCAGCGGCCCACAACGGCAAGGCTCTTGGGAAAGAGATTGACGGGGTTGTTTTGACCTCATCAATCTTCGAAGGGAATCGTACG
>JAJVHW010000078.1 GCA_022072415.1 Planctomycetota bacterium | reverse complement strand
GCGGCGCGTCTCGGCCTGCTCTTCCGCGACGCGACCGCGATGGAGGCCCTCGCCGAGGCCGACGTCGCCGCGTTCGACAAGACGGGCACGCTGACCGCGGGGCGTCCGTCGCTCGCCGCGGTCGAGGTCACGGGCGACGTCACCGAGGCGCAGGCCGTGCGCCTCGCCGCCGCGGCCGAGTCGCGGAGCGAGCATCCGCTCGCCCGCGCGGTCTTCGACGGGGCGCGCGAGCGCGGCCTCGGCGTCCCCGAGGCGAAGATGTTCCGCGCGTTCCCCGGCGGCGGCGTGCGCGCGGTCGTCGAGATGCAGACGGTGTTCGTCGGCAGCGTGAGGTTCCTCCGCGAGACCGGTGGGGTCGCGGACGCCGCGGAGATGGAGGCCGCCGCGGACCGCCTGCTCCGGCGGGGGATGGGCGTGGTCGCCGTGGCCCGGGGCGGGAGGTGCCTCGCCGTGCTCGGCGTGCGCGACGAGCCCCGGCCGTCGGCGCGGGAGGCCGTCGCCCGCCTCCGCGGACTGGGGCTCCGGCCCGTGCTGCTCACCGGCGACCAGCCCGAGCCCGCCGCGGCCGCCGCGTCTTCGACAGGTGTCGAAGACGTGCGCGCGGCCCTCCGCCCGGAGCTGAAGCTCGAGGCCGTCCGGGCGCTCCGCGCCGAGGGGCGCCGCGTGGCGATGGTCGGCGACGGCATCAACGACGGCCCCGCGCTGGCCGCGGCCGACGTCGGGATCGCCATGGGGACGGGCGCGGCGGTGTCGCTCGAGTCCGCCCGCGCCGCGCTCCTCTCCGACGACCTCCGCCGCCTCGCGGACGGCGTCTCGCTCTGCCGCCGCACGCAGGCGACCGTCCGGTGGAACCTGCTCTGGGCGTTCGGCTACAACGCCGTCGCGATCCCCTTCGCCGCGGGCGTCCCCGCCGCGCTCGGCGCGCCGCTCGAGGTCACCCCGACCTGGGCCGCCGCCGCGATGGCGCTGAGCTCCGTGACCGTCCTCGCGAACTCGCTCAGGCTTCGCTGAGGAGTTCCGCCACGAACGCGCGCAGGGCGTCGCGGAGCATGCGGTAGTCGTCGAGGTCGCCCGAATCGTCGCCCGGGCCGTCGGCGGACTCGAGCAGGGCCGGGTCGTCGAACGCGCGGTGCACCGTCCGCGCCGCCGCGAGCGGAGGGAGTTCCGACGCCGCGGTCTCGCAGAGCACGACCACCAGATCGAATCGCTCCGACTTCATCGGCTCGACCGACTTCCCGCGCTGCGCCGACATGTCGATCCCCGCCTCCTGCATGGCCCGGAGGGCGAGCGGATGGACGTGCCGGGGGCGCGTGCCCGCGCTCCGCGCGACGACGTGCGGCGGCGCGAGCGTACGGGCCCACGCCTCGGCCATCTGGCTCCGGCATGCGTTGCCGCTGCTCACGAAGAGGACGCGGAGCGGCGGGCGGCTCGTCGCCGGGTGCGGGCGGCTCATCGCCGGAGGTTACGTGGGCCGCGGCGGACGCGCGCATATCGTGTCGCTCCGCATGCGCATCGAAGACGTGATCCGCTTCCCCCTCCCCGGGCTCTCGCTCCCCGGCTCCCTCCGCTTCGCCCCCGGCGACCGCGCGCTCGTCTGGCTCGCGAGCCCCGAGGCCGGTCTCCGGCAGGCGCTCTTCGCGATGGACCTCGCCACGGGCGCGACGCGGGTGGCCCTCGACCCGCGGCAGGCCGCGGCCGACGAGACGAAGCTCTCCCTCGAGGAGCAGCTCCGGCGCGAGCGGCTCCGCGAGCGGTCCGTCGGGGTCACGTCGTACCAGTTCGCCGAGAAGGGCACGCGCATCCTCGTGCCGCTCGGCGGCGCGCTGCTCGTGAAGGACGACCTTGACGCGCCGGCCCGCGAGATCGTCGCGGCCGGAGGCCCCCCGGTGCAGGAGGCGCGGCTCTCGCCCGACGGGGAGTGGGTCGGGTTCGTCCGCGACGCCGAGCTGCACGTGGTCTCCGCCGCGGGCGGAACTCCCTCGCAGGTCACGTCGGGCGCGCGCGGCACCGGCCGGACGAACGGCCTCGCCGACTACATCGCGATGGAGGAGATGCACCGCTACCAGGGCTGGTGGTGGAGCGACGACTCCTCGCGGATCGCGTTCGAGGAGTGCGACGAGACGCACATCCCCGTCTACCGGATCGTCCACCAGGGGAAGGACGCGACGGGCGACGCGGCGCAGGAGGACCACCGCTACCCCTTCGCCGGGCAGGCGAACGCGAAGGTGCGGCTCGGCGTCGTCGCGCGGACCGGCGGGCCCGTGACGTGGATGGACCTCCGCGGCGCGGAGTACCTCGCTCGCGTGCGATGGATGCCGGACGGATCGCTCCTCGCGCAGGTCCAGGACCGGCGTCAGCGGCGCCTCGACGTGCTCCGGCTCGATCCGGCGACGGGGCGTTCGACCGTGCTCCACACGGAGTCGTCGGACACGTGGGTGAACCTCCACGACATGCTCCGCCCGGTCGACGGGCCGGGCGTCCCGCGCGGCTCGTTCCTGTGGGCGAGCGAGCGCACGGGGTTCCAGCACCTCGAGATCCGAGGACCGGACGGCGCGCTCGTCCGCACGCTGACGTCCGGCGAGTGGCAGGTGGACTCGGTCGTCGCCGGCGGCTCTGCGGCGGACGGCGGGAGGGGCGTGCTCTGGTGCCTCGGCACCGCGCCCGGGGCGGGCGCGGTGGAACGCCACCTGTACGAGGTTCCGTTCGACGGGAGCGGGGCGCGACGCATCACGACCGAGCCGGGCCTCCACTCCGCCGTGATCGACCACTCGCGCGCGCGGTGGCTGCACGTCCGCCACTCGCTCTCGTCGCCGCCCGTGATCCTCCTCCGCGAACTCGCCGGGGGGCGCGTGCTCCGCGCCGTCCACGATGCGCGGGACCCGCGCATCGACGAACTCAACCTGGCCCCGCCGGAGCTCTCCGAGTGCCGCGCCGACGACGGGACGACGCTCCGCCTGCTCGTCTACCGCCCGGACGCGTCGCACGGCGCCGGGCCGTTCCCGACGGTCGTGAGCGTCTACGGCGGGCCGCACGTCCAGCGCGTCCAGGACTCGTGGGAGGCGACCGTCAACATGCGCGCCCAGTATCTGCGCGCGCAGGGCTTCCTCGTCGTCGTCTGCGACAACCGCGGGAGCATGCGCCGCGGGAAGGCGTTCGAGGAGGCGATCCACCGCAACATGGGGGACCTCGAGGTGCGCGACCAGGCGGCGGCCGTCCGCGCGATGGCGGAGCGCGGGCTCGCCGACCCCGCGCGCGTCGGGATCTACGGCTGGAGCTACGGCGGCTACATGGCGTCGATGGCGCTCTGCCGCGCGCCGGACGTCTTCCGCGCCGCGTGCGCCGGCGCCCCGGTCACGCACTGGGACGGCTACGACACGCACTACACCGAGCGCTACATGGACCTCCCGCAGGAGAATCCGGAGGGCTACCGCGTGTCCTCCGTGATGCACCACGTGCCGCACATGCGCGGGAAGCTTCTCCTCGTGCACGGGATGCTCGACGAGAACGTCCACTTCCGCCACACCGCCCGCCTCGTCAACGCGCTGAACCGGCACCGGAAGGACTACGAGCTCCTCATGTACCCCGACGAGCGCCACATGCCCCGCCACGAGGGCGACCGCCGCTCGATGGAGGAGCGCATCGTCGCGTTCTTCCGCCGCGAACTCGCGGGGTGAAAACGAACGAGGCGGCGCCGGAGCGCCGCCTCGTGTTGCCCTCCCCGTGTGCGGGAGAGCGGGACCGCTACTTGAACCAGGGCGTCTTGTCGCCCTTCGGGTTGTCGTGGACGAAGGACGCGCCGTGGCCCGCCCAGACGTCGCTGCCCCAGAACTGGACCGGGTTCAGCACCACGACGTCCACGATGCCGCCCAGCATGCCGATGAGCGGGTAGAACGGGATCACGTCCGTGATCAGGGCGGTCACGAACGGGCTGTCCTCGTAGGCCTTGTTCTGCATGTCCCAGACGGAGTTCCCGAGGTGGTTCGGGCCCGAACGGCAGCCGGCGAGAAGGACGATCGGCGCGGCGACGGCGAGCAGACGCTTCTTCATTTCGTACCCTCCTGAACGTGAACGGACCGTGAACACGGTCCTGACTTCCGCAGTGTCGCGCCGCCCTCGGCGGCTGTCACGCAGGAACTCGGCGCGCGCGGCCTGCCGGATCTCAGGTCACAGCCGTCCGTCGGCGAGCATCGCGCGGATCTTCGGGACGAGGTCCCGCGTCATCGCGTCGAGGCCGTAGCGCGGGGCCCAGCCCCAGTCGCGGCGGGCGGCGGAGTCGTCGAGCTCCTTCGGCCACGAGTCGAGGATCGCCTGCCGGAAGTCGGGTTCGTACCCGAACTTCACGTCCTTCCCCGTCTCGATGCGGATTCCGCGCGCGGCGCTCGCCGCGATCTGCTCCGCGGTCGGGCTGAAGCCCTGGATGTTGTAGATGCACCGCGTGAGCTTCGCGCGGTCGGCCTTCGCGAGCTCGATCAGCGCGCGGATCGCGTCGGGCATGTACATCAGCGGGATCGTCGTGTCGGGGCGGCAGAAGGCGGTGTAGGCGCCCTTCTCGAGGCCCGTCACGTACATGTGGAGCGAGTAGTCGCTGGACCCGCCGCCGGGCTTCCCCGCGTTGATGAGCCCGGGGAACCGCACGCCGCGGAAGTCGAGCTTCAGCTTGTTCCAGTAGTACTCGCCGAGGAGCTCGCCCGCGACCTTGGTGACCCCGTACATCGTGGTCGGGCGCATGGAGACGTCGTTCCCGACGGGGTTCCCGAGCCCCGGCCCGAACGCGGCGATCGTACTCGCGAACATCACCTGGCCGGCGCAGTGCTTCCGCGCGGACTCGAGCACGTGGACCGTGCCGTTCATGTTGATGTCCCAGCAGCGGGCCGGGTTCTTCTCGCCCGTGGCGGAGAGGATCGCCGCGAGGTGGAAGACCACGTCGGGCTTCGACGTGCCGAGCGCCTCGTCCACCTGCGCGGCGTTCGTCACGTCGAGCGACGCCCACGGGACCGACGACGGCACGCCCGCGGGGCGCGGCGCCACGTCGCTCGCGACGACGGACCAGCCGTCCGCGACGAGCGCCTGGATCAGCTCGAGCCCGACCTGCCCGCCTGCGCCGGTGAGGAACGCCTTCATCTCATGACTCCTGCTTCATGTGGGGGACGAGGGACCGCGCCGCCGCCTCCGCGCGGAGCGCCGCCGCGATGTCCGCGAGCGGACGCGCGCCGAGGTCCGTGCCGTCGCGGAGCCGCACGGCGGCCGTGCCCGACTCCGCCTCGCGGTCGCCGATCACGAGCACGTACGGGATCTTCCGGATCGCCGCGTTGCGGACCTTCTTCCCGACCTTCTCGTTGCTCCAGTCCACGGAGACGCGGAGCCCCGCGTCCTCGAGGATCTCCTGCGCCTTCCGGGCCGCCTCGCCGTGCTTCTCCTCGGACACCGGGAGCAGCACCGCCTGCTCCGGCGCGAGCCAGAGCGGGAACGCGCCGCCGAAGTGCTCGATCAGGATGCCGAGGAAGCGCTCGATGGACCCGAGGATTGCGCGGTGGATGACGACGGGGCGCGCGCGCGTCCCGTCCTCGGCCACGTACTCGAGATCGAACTTCTCCGGGAGCGAGAAGTCGAGCTGGATCGTCGCGAGCTGCTGCCAGCGGCCGATCGCGTCCTTCGCCTTGATGTCGATCTTCGGCCCGTAGAACGCGCCGTCGCCGGGGTTCACGGAGTAGTCGATGCCGTTCGCGCGGAGCGCGCCGGCGAGCGCGTCCTCCGACGTGTCCCACATGGCGTCGCTCCCCGTCCGGTCGGCGGGGCGCGTCGAGAGGAACATCGTGAGGGCGGAGAGCCCCATGTCGCCGTAGACCTCGCGCACGAGGCCGATCAGGTCCGTGATCTCGGCCTGCACCTGCGCGAGCGAGCAGAAGATGTGCGCGTCGTCCTGCACGAACGAACGCACGCGCGTGAGCCCGTGCAGCGTGCCGCTCGCCTCGTAGCGGTGGCACAGCCCGAACTCCGCCACGCGGAGCGGGAGCTCGCGGTAGCTCCGGAGCCCCTGCGCGAAGAAGAGCGCGGCGCCGGGGCAGTTCATCGGCTTGACGGCGAAGTCCTTCTCCTCGATCTGGAAGCCGTACATGTTCTCGCGGTAGTGGTACCAGTGGCCGGACCGCTTCCACAGGTCCGCGTTCATGATGTGCGGCGTGCGCACCTCGACGTACCGGCGGCGGCGGAGCTTCTCCCGCACGTACGCCGTGAGCTCGTTGAAGACGATCGTCCCGTTCGGCAGCCACATGGGGAAGCCGGGCGCCTCCGGGAGGATCCGGAAGAGCTCGAGGGCCGCGCCGACTCGCCGGTGGTCGCGCTTCTCCGCCTCCTCGAGGCGGCGCAGGTGCTCGGCGAGCTCCTCCTTCGAGAAGAAGGCCGTCGCGTAGATGCGCGTGAGCTGGTCGCGCTTCGCGTCGCCGCGCCAGTAGGCGCCCGCGATCGAGAGCAGCTTGAACGCGCCGAGGCGGCCCGTGGACGGGAGGTGCGGGCCCGTGCAGAGGTCCGTGAACTCGCCCTGGCGGTAGAACGACACGACCTCGCCGGCGGGGAACCCCTCGATCAGCTCCTGCTTCAGCCGCGACTTGCTGCGGTCCGCGCGGATCATCTCGAGCGCGTGGTCCTTGCTCGCCGCCTCGATCCGCTCGACGCGGAGATCCTCCTTCCGGATCTGCGCCATCAGCTCCTCGATCTTCGGGAGGTCCTCGGGCGAGATCGGGCGGGGGAGGTCGAAGTCGTAGTAGAAGCCGTCCTCGATCACCGGGCCGATCGCGAACTCCACCTGGTCGATGCCGAAGTGGCGCGCGACGGCCTGCGCGAGGACGTGCGCCGTCGTGTGGCGGAGCACGTCGAGCGCCTCCGGCGACCCGGGGACGACGGGCTCGTACGCGCAGTCGCGTTCGAGCTTCCGGGACAGGTCCACGACCTTCCCGTCCACCTTCGCGGCGACGGCCTTCTTCGCGGCGGGGTCGTCCTTGAACTCGGCCAGGACCTGACCGGCCGTCGTGCCCGCGGGTCGCAGGACGACGCGGTCACCGGGGAGGCGGATCTGGATCATGGCTCGGACTCCTTGCCCCGCGGCCTCCGGGTCGCACGAATGACCTCGGACTCCGCGCGGGCGTGCGGTTCTGGACCGGGAGAGCATCGCAGGAGCGGCCGGTCTTGCGTAGTTTGCTGCGATGAAGGACGTCGAATGAACACGTTCGAGGCGGCCGCGCTTGGGCTCGTCCAGGGGCTCACGGAGTTCCTGCCGGTGAGTTCGTCGGCGCACCTCCTCTTCGCGCAGGAGTTCCTCGGGGTGAACCGCCCGGGGCTGCACCTCGAGGTGGCGGCGCACCTCGGCACGGTGGGGGCGGTGCTCGCGCACAACCGCCGGGACTTCGCGGAGATGGCCGCCGGCGTCCTCCGCGGCGGGCCGGCGCGCCGCACCGCGGGGCTCGTGGTCCTCGCGACGTCGATGCTCGTGCTCGTGGTGCTCGCGAGGAAGGCGTTCCCCGAAGTGAAGGCGTGGCGCGACAGCCCGCTCGTCGCGTGCGCCGGACTCGGCGGCGTGGGGCTCTTCCTGCTCGCGACGAAGTTCGCGCGGCGGGGGACGGACATGCCCGGCTCGCGCGCGGCGATCGGAATGGGGCTCGCGCAGTGCGTCGCCGCAGTCGTCACCGGATGCTCCCGGTCGGGCTCCACGATCGGGACGGGCATCCTCCTCGGCGTGGATCCCGGCGCGGCCGCGCGGTTCAGCTTCCTGATGTCGGTCCCCGCGGTCCTGGGGGCTTCGATCTACGACCTCCGCGACGAAGGCCTCCCGCCCGCGGCCGACGCCGTGCCGCTCGCGGTCGCCGCCCTCGTCGCCCTGGTCTCCGGCTGGCTCGCGATCCGCGCGCTGCTGCGCATCGTCGGCCGCGGTTCGCTCCACACGTTCGGCTGGTACTGCCTCGCCGTCTCCGCCGCGGCGGCGGCCGCGTTGCAGGTGCGCGGATGATCCGCCTCCACGCCGACTCCGCGTCGTTCCTCGCCGCGGCGGAGCCCCTCTTCGCGCCTCGGGAGGCGTTCTTCCAGCTTCCGCTCTCGGTCGCGCGGCAGTGCGTGGCGGATCCGAAGCGGTTCGGCGGGGCGGTGTTCCACGCGACGCTCGAGCAGGGCGGCGGGGTCACCGGCGCGGCGATCATGACGTCGCCCTACCGCGTGCAGTACTACGGGCCGGCCGGACGCGACGCCGTGGATGCGACGATCGATGCGCTGCTCGCCGGCGGCTGGAGCGTGCCCGGCGTCCACGGACCGGAGGACGCGGCGGCGGCGTTCGCGGCGCGGTGGAGCGAGCGGACCGGCGCCCTGGTCCGCCGCGACCGCCGGCTGCGGGGCTTCGACCTCGTCTCCGTGACGCCGTGGCCGCCGACGAGCGGCGCGATGCGGAAGGCGACGGCCGCCGACGAGGACGTCGTGGCGCGGTTCTACCGGGGCTTCGTGGACGACGCGCACGCGACGGGCGGAGCGCTGTCCCCCGAGGAGACCGGCCGCCGCGCGCTCCGCGAGGGGCGGGTCCGGCTCTGGGACGACGGCGGCCCGGTGACGCAGGCCGTGGACGCCGGACGCCTGCCGAACGGGGTCCGCGTCGGGGCGGTCTACACCCCGCCGGAGTTCCGCAGGCGCGGATACGCCACGGCGCTCGTCGGCGCGATGTCGCGGCAGTTCCTCGAGGAGGGCGCGCGGTACTGCACGCTCTTCACCGACCTCGCGAACCCCGTGTCGAACTCGATCTACCCGAAGGTCGGCTACCGGGCGACCGCGGACTACGCGGACTGGGACTTCCTCCCCGCGTAGCGAAAGTTCGCCGTTGCGGGCCGCCGAGTAGCCTCTCCGCGCGTGGCCATGGTCCTCCTCGCCGAGAATCAGGCGCTCTCCTACGAGGGCTGGCTCCTCTTCTTCAAGGGGACCTGGGTCGGCATCGCGGTCACGGCGCCGCCCGGACCGGTGGGCGGGCTCGCCGTCAAGCGCACGATCAACGACGGGCTCGCGTTCGGCGTCGCCACGGCGCTCGGGGCGTGCTTCGCCGACGTGACGCTGGGGATCGTCGCCATGGTCCCGAGCTCCCAGTTCCGCGGGCTCGCGCCGCCCTGGGACAGGGTGGCCGCGGGCGTGATCGTGGTCCTGCTGCTCTTCCTCGGGATCCGCCACTTCCGGAAGGCGATGCGGGGCGTCGTCTACGAGAAGACCGCGCCGGACGTGCGCAAGGGCCGCGGGGTCCTCGGTCTCCTCGCGGGCGCGTATCTGCTCACGCTGATGACCCCGGCGACCGTGCCGTTCTTCATCGCCACGTTCACGCAGCTCGAGCTCGGCAGCGGCGCCGCGCAGACGCAGCAGGGCCCGCTCCTCGTGATCGGCGGCGTGGCGTCCGGCGCGGCGGCGTGGTGGGCGCTCGTCTGCGGCCTCACGCACCGCTACCGCGACCACGCGAAGCTCTGGGAGGTCCGCCTCGAGTACGTGTGCGCCGCGCTCATGTGGGTCGGCGCCGGCGTGGCGCTCTGGAAGGGCATCCTGAAGGACGTGATCGGATGACGGGAGCGAGGACGGCCGTTCGGATCGCGTGGGCGGCCGCGGCGGCGGCGGCGCTGGTCTCGCCGGCGGAGGCGCAGGACTCCGGGCCGTCGCCGGATTCCCCCGTGGCGCCGCTGATCGAGCGGTTCTCGACCGACTGGGAGGAGATCGAGAGCGCGTGGCGGCTCCCGATGTCGGCGCGGTGGACGTCGGCGCGCGACGGGTTCCTCCAGCAGTGGACCGGCATCACGGAGGAGTTCGAGGCCGATCCGGCGGACCCGCGGGCGTGCGCCGACCTCTCGATGCTCCGCTCCGAGATCGCGCTCCGGCGGCGCCGCGCCGCCCTCGACGACGCGCCCCGCGCCGAGACGCTCCGGCTCGCTCCGTTCGGTCCCGGCCTCGTCGCGCTCGAGGAGTCGCGGCGGCGCATGGAGGACGTCCCCCCCGAGACGGCGGCCGCGCGCCTCGACGCCGCGAAGAAGTCGCTCGCCGACGTGCGCGCGAAGGTCGAGCGCGGACTCGGGAAGAAGCCGGAGGATGCGGCGAACGACGCCCTCGTCACGACGCCCGTCGCCGCGCTCCGTGCCTCGCGCGAAGTCGGCGCGCTACGGGGCGCGCTCCGCCGCTGGTTCGAGAACCGCGACGGGTTCGAGCCCGAGTTCGGGTGGTGGGTGCGGAAGCCGTGGGCCGCGCTCGACGCCGACCTCGGCGGCTACGAGACGTTCCTCCGCGAGAAGGCGGCGGGCGCGGCGGATGTCGCAAGCGGGGACGGCCCGCTCGTCGGCGACCCGATCGGCCGCGACGCCCTCGTCGCGGAGCTCGAGGGCGAGGAGATCCCGTACACGCCGGAGGAGATCCTCGCCGTCGCGGAGCGCGAGTTCGCGTGGTGCCGCGCGGAGGCGCGGAAGGCGGCGGCCGAGATGGGTCTCGGCGACGACTGGAAGGCCGCGCTGGCGAAGGTGAAGACGCTCCACCAGCCGCCCGGGAAGCAGGCGGCGCTCGTCCGCGAGCAGTCGGTCGAGGCGATCGCGTTCGTGGAGTCGCGGAACCTCGTCACCGTGCCGGAGCTCTGCCGGAACGTCTGGCGGCTCGACATGATCCCCGAGGGCACGCAGAAGACGATGCCCTACGCCTACTACTCCGGCCAGGCGATGGGCGTGGCGTACCCGACCGACGGGATGGAGCACGACCGGAAGCTCCAGGCGATGCGCGGGAACAACGTCCACTTCTCGCGCATCGTCACGCCGCACGAGCTGATCCCGGGGCATCACCTCCAGCTCCACTACGCCGCGCGCCACCGCACGTACCGGAGCCTCTTCCGCACGCCGTTCCTCGTGGAGGGCTGGGCGCTCTACTGGGAGATGCGGCTCTGGGACCTCGGCTGGGCGCGCGGCCCCGAGGACCGGATCGGGATGCTCTTCTGGCGCATGCACCGCTGCGCGCGGATCCTCGTGACGGTGAAGTTCCACCTCGGGCAGATGACCGCGCCGCAGATGGTGGACTTCCTCGTCTCCGAGGTCGGCCACGAGAAGGACGGCGCCACCGCCGAGGTGCGCCGCTACGTGGGCGGCGCGTACGGACCCCTCTACCAGGCCGCGTACATGCTCGGCGGACTCCAGCTCCGCGCGCTCCACAAGGAGACCGTCGGCGCGGGGAAGATGACCGAACGCGCGTTCCACGACGCGGTGCTCCGCGAGAACTCCGTCCCAGTGCGGATGATCCGCGCCGCGCTCCTCGGCGAGCGTCCGGGCGAGGGCGGCCGCTTCGCACCGTGGCGGTTCGCCGACTGACCGATTTACGGCTCATCGTAAAATGGTCGTGACCGTTTTACGATGGGCCGTGGGATGGTCGCATGCAGCGGCGCACCCTGACCGACACCCTCGCCGGGCAGTTCCGGGACGGCCCGCAGATGGCGCTGGTCGCCGGGCCCAGGCAGGTCGGGAAGACGACCGCCTGCCTCTCGTTCGCCGGCGCCGACGCGACCGGGAGTTCGCATGCCGGCGTCCGGTACTTCAACGGGGATGACGAGGAAGCACGGCGCACCATCCTCGCCGGATCGTCCGCCGTGGCGGAGGCCGCGCGACTCGCGACCCTCGCGGAGCGTCCGCCGGTCCTCGTCTTCGACGAACTGCACAAGTACCCGCGCTGGAAGTCGTTCCTGAAGGGCTTCCACGACGTGCACCGCTCGCGCTGCAGGGTGATCGTGACGGGGAGCTCCCGGCTGGACGTCCACCGACCGGACGTCCACCGGCAGGGCGGAGACAGCCTCACGGGGCGGTACTTCCTCCACCGCCTGCACCCGCTCTCGGCGGGGGAGATCCCCGACCCGTCGCCGCGGGACGATCCCGTTTCGCCGCCCCGCAGGGTCCGCGACGCGGACTGGTCCGCGCTGACCGACCCGGGTGCGCGGGCGGAGACGTTCGTCGCGTGCCACCGGCTCAAGGCCGTCGACGTCTGGACCGACGCGGGCCTCGGCACGTTCGAGCTCCGCTATCTCCGCGACAAGGAGAAGCGCGAGGTGGACTTCGCGGTGATCCGCGACGGTTCTCCGTGGTTC
Organism: Planctomycetota bacterium; assembly: GCA_022072415.1. Classification (GTDB taxonomy): domain Bacteria; phylum Planctomycetota; class JAJSAM01; order JAJSAM01; family JAJVHW01; genus JAJVHW01. The sequence goes on along the minus strand of JAJVHW010000078.1, from coordinate 31,910 downwards.
CTCGTGGAGGTGAAGCGCGCCGACGAGCGCCTGTCGCCGTCGCTCGCGCACTTCCAGCGCGCCACCGGCGCCCGGCACGCGTTCCAGGTCGTGCTCGACGCGCCGTTCGTCGCCGCCGACGCGTTCTCGCGCACCGAGCCCTGCGTCGTCCCCGCCCGCACGCTGCTCTCGCAGCTTCCGTAGCGGGCCGCGTCAGCGCGCGTCGAAACGCAGGATCCGGCCGTCGGCGCAGCAGGCCCACAGGTCCGCGCCGGTCGGGGAGAACGCCGCGCACGTGAACTTCGTCCCCTCGGGGGCTTCGATCGCGCGAACGACGGCGCCGTCGCCGAGCGCGAGGAACACGATCTCCCCGGGGCCGATCGCGGCGGCCGTCTCCGGGCGGTCCGGCGCGAAGGGCTGCACGACGATCGAGAAGACCCTGCACGGGTCGGCGGACCGCCACTCGACCTTCCCGCCGACATCGACGCACTCGATGTCGGGCCCCCGCCGCACGTCCGTCTGGAGCGGGAACCTCAGGATCCGGCTGCCGTCCGGGGTGACGGCCTCCGGCCGCGCGACGAACCCGATGCCGAAGGAGGTCCGCGCGGCCGCCGACCGGGGCTCCTCCGCAAGGGCGGCGTCGAAGATGCGCACGATGCCCGTCAGTCGGTCGCCGAGCACGAAGCCGCCGTCCACGATCGGGAGGACGATCCCCGACTCCGAGCCGGCGATGCGCGTCGCCTCGCCGCCGCCGGTCGGGATCGCGACGGTGCGGAACGTGAGCGAGTGGACCACGTACTCGCCGTCGTTCACGAACTGCGACGCGATCGTGCCCGCGGTCTCGGTCGTGGATTCCGGCTCCGTCGACGGCGGACGCCAGACCCGCACACGGCCCGTCGTGTCGGCCGTGGCCGCGGAGCCGTCGGCCCGCAGCACGAGCGCCCGGAGATGACCGCGAACGTCGGCGGACCACGACTCGGCGCCGGTCTCGGCGTCCCAGATGCGGAGCGCCCGACCACGGTCCGCCGTGGCGATCCGCCGCCCGTCCGGAGCGCAGGCGACGTGCGAAACGGAGGCGCCGCAGCGGAACGGACCCGGCGCGGGAAGGACCTGCGCGGGTTCCGGCTCGGGTTCCAGCGGGGCGCGCGCCCGCTCCACGCGCTTGCGCACCGCCTCGTTCACGTCGACGCGCGGTATCGGCCGCTGCTTCGGAGGATCCGCGCCCCACTTCATCGCGAGTCCGACCGCGACCTTCACGGCTCCGAGCGCCACGAGGCCGAGGAACCAGTGGAGTCCGCGCCGCGAGGGCGGCGAGGGGGACGGGGTGGTCGGGGGACCCTGGACACCCGACGCGCCGGCGATCGGCGGCGCCGGGCGGGTGGTGCTTTCGAGCGGGGCGGCGGTGTCGGGGACGGGTTCGTAGTGCAGCCGCTCGTTCGTCCGCGACCGGTCCGGTGTAGGACCGTCCTCGCGCAGCGGCGGACCGTGCCGGCGGAGGTCGAGCCCCGCCGCGGGCCACCGGGTCTCTGCGCCGCGTTCTCCCTGCCGCAGCAGTTCGGTCTCGATCCGGTCCACGAGCCCGGCCACTCGTTCGGGAGCGATCCCGAATCGCACCACGTCGGGCGAGATTCGCTCCGCGCCGTCGGCGCCGGGCGCGAGCACGATCGTCTCTCCCGTCGCGCCGCCGTGGATCGCGGTCGGCTTGCCGTGCGCCGCCCTCTCGCGCGCCGACGCTGCAAGCGCCGCAAGGGCGAATGCGCAACACTCGATCGCAGCCACACGCGACCCGCCGTGCGCGCGGATGTAGCCCTTCGTCCAGATCGCCACCGCCTCCACGTTCGGTTCGAGCCCGCACATCACGAGTGCGTCCAGCGTCGCGCGGACCAAGGACTCGTGCTCCGGCCGGACACGCTCGTCGCTCACGCCGACATCCTATCCCGGCTGCCGCCGTCGGCGCGCGGCAGACGCCATCGGCCGGACGCGGACCGTCGTCGTTCGGCGCAACGGGCACAGGCCAAGTCGGCCGATGAAGGTCGTGTGACTCCGCACGCCTTCAACGTCGCCTCCGTCGCCGTCGCGGCTGCGTGCGCCGCCGTCGCCTGGTGGGCCTCGGTCGCGCGGCCCCGGCGTGAATCGCGCAAGGCCGGGGCGCTCGACGTCGCGGGCGGCGCGCTGGCCGCGGCTCTCGTGGCCGTGGCGGCGGCGGTCGCCGTCCCCGGCGTCGGACCGTTCGGCGCGATCCGGTTCCTCTGGCTTGCGGGGATGGTCTCCGCGCCGCTGGTCGCGGCGGCGTGCGTCGTGCTCGCCGCGCGGAAGCGGATCGCGATGACACGAACGGCGGTCGTGTTCGCGTCGCTCGGCGTTGCGACGGGGCTGCTCGGCGCGTGGGCGGTGTTCGTGGAGCCCTTCCGGCTTCAGGTCGAACGGGCCGAGTGGACGGTGCCCGCGGTCCGCGCGGCGGGGGAGCCGATCCGCATCGGCATCCTCGCCGATCTCCAGACCGACGACGCGTGCGGCGCGCACGAGTCGGCCGCGGCGGACGCCCTCATGGCCGAGCGGCCGGACCTGATCCTCGTCCCCGGCGACCTGATCCAGGCGCCGCCCGACGAGTACGACCGCGCCGCGCCGCGGGTGCGCGGCGTGCTCTCGCGGCTCGACGCGCCGGGCGGCGTCTTCTTCGTCCACGGCGACGTGGACGACGACGAGGACCGCGTCAGGGCGCTGCTCCAGGGGACGCGCCTCCGCGCGGTGACCGACGAGGTCGTCCGCACCGTCGTGCGCGGCCGTCCGGTCACGATCGGCGGCGTGTCGCTCATGATCCGCGCATGGCCGGCCCGGTGCCGCGCGTCGAGCATCGTGGACGAACTCGAATCGGCGCCGGGCGGGGACGACCTGCGCATCCTCCTCTCCCACGCGCCCGACGCCGTCTTCGCGCTGCGCGCCGGCTCGCGGATCGACCTCGTCGTGGCCGGTCACACCCACGGCGGCCAGGTCGTCCTGCCCTTCTTCGGCCCGCCGATGACGCTCTCCCGCGTCCCCCGCGCCGTGGCCGCCGGGGGGCTCCACCGCGTGGACACCGGCCGCGGCGCGCACTGGATCCACGTCTCCCGCGGTGTGGGCCTGGAACGCATGGAGGCGCCCCGCATCCGCCTCTTCTGCCCGCCGGAGGTGACGGTGCTCACGGTGAGGTGACCGCGGGAGCCCGAGGATGTCGCGGGGTCGGTCGCGCGCGGTGCTAACCCATGGACATGAAGAAGACGGACGACACGGCCCCGCGGACGTTCGACCTCGCGCCGGCGGCGCTGCGGACGGCGCTGGCCGCGAAGGGCTACGAGACGGCGACGCCGGTGCAGGCGGCGGTGATGGAGGCGGGGGCGGCGGGGCGGGATCTGCTCGTGTCCGCGCAGACGGGGTCGGGGAAGACGGTGGCGTACGGTCTCGCGCTGGCGGCGTCGCTGCTCGACACCGAGGGGCGGCTCGGGCCGCCGGCGGAGCCGCGGGCGCTGGTGGTCACTCCGACGCGCGAGCTCGCGCTGCAGGTGCAGGCGGAACTCGCGTGGCTCTTCGGGGCGTGCGACGCGCGGATCGCGTCGTGCGTCGGCGGGATGGACCCGCGCGCCGAGCGGCGCGAGCTCCAGCGGGGCGCGCACGTGGTCGTCGGGACGCCGGGTCGGCTCGTCGATCACGTCGAGCGCGGCCAGCTCGACCTGTCGAAGCTCGCCGCGGTCGTGCTCGACGAGGCCGACGAGATGCTCGACCTCGGGTTCCGCGAGGAGCTGGAGCGCCTCCTCGACGCGGCGCCGCCCGCGCGGCGGACGCTCCTCTTCTCGGCGACGCTCCCTCCCGAGATCGTGGCGCTCGCGAAGAGGTACCAGCGCGATGCGCTCCGCATCGCGACGAACGCGAAGGACGAGCCGCACGGCGACATCGAGTACCGCGCCGTGCTGATCGCGCCGCACGAGCGCGAGCGCGCCGTGGTGAACGTGCTGCGGTACCTCGATCCGCGCGGGGCGCTCGTCTTCTGCGCGACCCGCGACGGGGTGTCGCACCTCCACGCGCAGCTCCAGGAGCGCGGCTTCAGCGCGGTGACGCTCTCGGGCGAGCTCAGCCAGAACGAGCGGACGCGCGCCCTCCACGCGCTCCGCGACGGTCGGGCCCGCGTCTGCGTCGCCACCGACGTCGCGGCCCGCGGGCTCGACATCCCCGACCTCGGCCTCGTGCTGCACGCGGACCTCCCGCAGAACGCGGAGACGCTGAAGCACCGGAGCGGGCGCACCGGCCGCGCGGGGCGGAAGGGCACGTGCGCGATCCTCGTCCCGCACCACGCGCGCCGGAAGGCCGAGCGGCTCCTCCAGTGGGCGAACGTGAAGGCGAAGTGGAGCGCGCCGCCCACGGCGGACCAGATCCGCGAGTCGGACCGGAAGCGCGTGATCGACGAGATCGCCGCGCTCGCCGCCGACCCGTCGGAAGACGACCTCGCGGTCGGGAAGGAACTCCTCGCCCGCCTGACGCCGGATCAGGTCGCCGCGGCGCTCGCGAAGGTGCAGCGCGGGCTCCGTCCCGCGCCGGAGGACATCGCCCCCGACGCGCCGCCGCGCGGCGGCGCCGAGGACCGCGGCGGCCCGCGCCGCGCCCGCCCCGCGCCGGGCGAGTCCGCGTGGTTCCGGATGAGCGTGGGCCGCCACGGGAACGCCGACCCGAAGTGGATCGTGCCCTTCCTCTGCCGCCGCGGGCACATCACGAGCGCCGAGATCGGCCGCATCGTGATCCGCGAACGCGAGACGCGGTTCGAGATCGACGTGCGCGTGGCGGAACGCTTCGCGCAGGCCGCGCGCGCGCCCGACTCTCAGGACGGGGACATCGAGATCGAGTCCTGCCCCGCGCCTGCGCGGTAGACCGGGTCTCCCGCCGCCGCATCGCCGGAGACATCGAGCGGGCCGCCCCGGTAGGATCCCGCGCCAGAGATCATGCGCATCCAAGGTCTGCTGGCCGTCTCCGCGCTCCTCCTCGCCTCCGCGCCCCTTCGCGGGGAGGGCGGCATGCTTCCGGGCGAGAAGGTCGCCGCCACGATGTCGCCCGACGGCGAGTCGAAGACCGCGTCCGTCACGGTCGTGAAGGGTGCGCGCCTCTCCGCCACGGCGAAGGCCACGGGCGGGAGTCGCGTGACTCCGGTGCTCGCGCTCGCCGACCCGTCCGGAACCCCCGAGGACCTCGGCGGACAGGGCGTCGCGAAGGGGGCGCGCGCGTCGTTCTCCGTGCGGGACCTCGACGCGACGGGGGCGTGGCTCGTTTCCGTGTCGACTCCGCCGGGCCGCGGGGGCGCGTTCGAACTCTCGGTGAAGGCGAAGCAGCCGTCGTCCGTGAAACTCGCGGGCGAGGGCGCCGATCTCGCGTTCGACGCAGTGGACGGCGCCGTCGCCGCACTGTCCGTGTCGATGGAGGAGCGGGGCGCCGCCGCGCCGGAGGTCGTGCTCCGGGCGCCGAGCGGCGCAGCGCTCGGGTTTCCGGCGGGCGCCGGGGGGCGGACGCGCGTGTCCGCGATGCTCGACGAGACGGGCACGTGGACGGTCGAGACTCCGGGGAGCGCCGGCCGGGCGCGCGTCGCGGGGAAGCTCGCCTGGCCGAAGCCCAGGAAGCTCGAGTGGCGGGACGCGGAGGCGCTGCCGCGGATCGCGTCGTACTCGCCGACCGGCTCGGCCAACGACACCGCGCTCGACATGTACTTCTCGGGCGCCGCGTTCTCGACGCAGCAGGTCGTCCTCGTGACCGAGGGCGCGTCGACCCGGAAGACCGCCCCGGTCGCGGCGCTGACGCCGGGCGGAGCGCGCGCGTCGCTGGATCTCTCCGGCCTCCCGGCGGGGACCTACCGGATCCGCGTGGTCACTCCGGCGGGGAACACCGCCACCGCCGACGCGCCGTTCGTCGTGTCGAACCGCGCTCCCGCGTTCCTCTCGTACCGCCCGGCCGACCCGCCTTGGGCGCCGGACACCGCCCTCGTGATCGACGGCGCGGGGTTCGATCCCGCGTGCGAGATCTCGATGAAGCGGCTCGCCGACGACGCGTCCGTGCCGATCTCGGTGACGTCGCGCACCGGGCACGGCCGACTCGACGTGGAGATCGACCCGCTCCCGTACCAGGTGGGGCCGTGCGAGATCCGCGCCGCCGACCCGGGGGGACCGCAGTCGCCCGTGCCGCTCCGGCTCGACATCCTCGGCCTGGAGGCTCCTCCGGCGGACGTCTGGTCGCTGATCGGGAACAACACCGAGATCAACGCGACCTATCCGCGCCGCACGGCGTGGGACACGTCGAGGAGCCGCATCTGCCTCTCGGTCCGCGTCGGGCCCGGGAGCGTCCGGTGGATGCTCGTCGATCCGGTCACGCTCCAGCCGGGCGCGAGCGTGACGGTGACGGGCGGGACGACGCTGCGCCACACCGATCCCCGCGTCGCCTATCACCCGCTCGACGACACGTACGCCTTCTCCTGGTACGTCACCGGCGACCCGAGCGGGCGGCAGGAGGCGCGCGTCCGGATCGTCCGCGCGTCGGACCTCGGGACCGTGGCCGACCTGCAGATGGACTCCTACGGGCGGATCTTCGAGATCGACTGCGCCGCGGACACGGCGGCCGGCGGGTGGCTCTGCGTCTGGCACAGGTGGGACGGGAACTCCGCGTCGAACGCGTACCTCATGGCGCGGCGGATCTCGGCCGCCGGGGTTCCGGACGCGGGCGGAGCGAAGGAGATCCACTCGGCGCCGTACGGGCTCGCCGCGTACCCGGCGATCGTCGAGGCCGCCGCCGACCGGTTCATCGTGGCGCACCTCGGCGTGAACGACAACTTCGACGCCTGGGCGATCCGACGCATCGTCCTAATCGGCTCGGGCGGGATCCTCTACCCGTCGGCCGAGACGGCGACGTCCCCGACCTGGTCGTCCGCGTTCCAGCCGGAGATGGTGCGCAACCCGGAGACGGGCGACATCCTGCTCGCCTTCACGATCGAGGAGGCGCTCACCTATCACCCGGTCGTGCAGCGCCTGACGGGGGTCGGATGGACGGGCACGCCGATCTTCACCGTGGATGCCGACGGCGCGCAGCCCGTCGGGTTCATCGATTCGCTCGCGTGGAACCGCGCGCGGGGCGAGTACGTGATCGCCACGACCGCAGGGTGGGGCGAGGTGATCATCCGGCGGATGGGGACCGACGGCCGCATCAAGTCCGCGCCCGTGCTCGAGGCGTACGACGGGATCTGGGGCGTCCTCTGGTCCGGGCCGGACGCGGGCGACCTCGGGTTCGTCCGCCTCTGGGACGGCGTCCAGGACCGGCAGTACGCCTACGGGAACACGGTCTGGATCCGCGCGTCGCGAATCTGGTGACAGGCCGCTCGCCGCATCACGCCCGGGCGCGCACCCACTCGATCTCGGCCGCGACGTCCGCCGCCAGGTCGGCCGACGCGCCGGGGACGCGGGACCACGTGTAGGTCTCGATCTCGAGCACGGGCGGCGTCGGGTCGCCCCGGAGCGCGGCGAGGAAGCGGACCACGTCGGGCTGGGTCGTCGGGAGACATCCGACCTCGGCCGCGTGGACGGGGACGTGGAAGTGGACGCGCCACGGTCCCGACGCGGCGAGGGTCGCGTCGCCGAGCGCGTCCGGCAGGTCGCGGACGACGCAGCCCGGCGCGACGCCCGTCTGGTGCAGCCACCGCGGCTCGGCGAACGCGGCGAGCGCGGCGCGCTGCACGGGGTCGGCGGGGTCCGGGACCTCGACCGCGGCGGACACCTGCACCTTGAAGACGCCGATGCCCGCACCGCGGAGCCGGTGGAGCGCCGCGACCGGGTCCTCGTGCTCGACGGCCATGTGGCAGAGGTCGAGGCACACGCCGAGGTGCGTGCGGAGGACGTCGCCCGCCGCGCTCTCGGTCATCCCCGCGGACTTCGCGAGCGCGGCCGCGAAGGGGAAGACGGACCCCGCGAACAGTTCGATCGCCTCCGCCGACGTCTCGACCGCGCAGCAGGGCTCGGGTTCGATCGCGAGGCGCACGGTGGTGCCCGTCGCGTCGCGGAGCCGCGCGAGATCCACCGCCGCCGCGAGGAGCATCGCCGCCGCGCGCACGCGGCGGTCGGTCGGCCACTTCGGGTAGCCGAGCGGGAGCGTCGAGATCGTGACGTCGCTCCCCGGCGCGACGACGCCGGCGATCGTGCGGGCGACGGCGCTCGTGTAGGCGAGGCGCGCGGGCTCCGTCCAGTCGGGCTCGTAGACCGTCTCCTTCACGCGCTCGGCGTGGAAGCCGCCGCGCGGGAAGGCGTTCACGGTGACGAGTTCGAGCGAGTGCGCGTCGAGCGCCTCGCGGAGCCGCCGCATCGCGCCGGCGTCGCGCGACGCGGTGCGCGCCATCGACTCCGGGATCCAGAGCCCGAGTCCGAGGCGACCGTCCGGCGCGGCGCGGCGGCGGACGTCGCTCCAGAGTCCCCCGAGCGCCGCGAGGACGCCGTCGAGCGTCTCCTCGGGGGCGACGTTGGTGCCGTAGGCGAGCCGCATGGCCGCAGGGTACACGGCGGGCGGGCATCCATCGATGGGGGACCGCCGCGGTTCACCCCCCAGCGGTGGTGGGTTTCCGGTCCGAGGCGTCGCCGCCCTCCGCTACCCTCGCCCCTTTCCGCGGGCGGCGTTCCGCCTTCGCGTGCACGTCGTGATCGCAGACAGGAGCCGCGACCCCAGCATGGCCGACGAACCGAAGAAGCGCCGCACCGCCGAGGAGATGGCCGACGCGCAGCGCGAGATCAGCGTGTCCGAGTTCTTCGTGAAGAACCGGCACCTCCTCGGGTTCGACAACCCGCTGAAGGCGCTGCTCACCGCCGTGAAGGAGGGCGTGGACAACGCCCTCGACGCCTGCGAGGAGGCGGCGATCTCGCCGGAGATCACCGTGGAGATCACGCGGGCGGGGGACCTGGGAACGGCCAGGCCCGCACCGGAACCCGTCCCTGCGGCGGCCGCCGCCGCCGGGACGCCGGAAGCGAAGGCAGCGCCCGCGACGAAGGACGGCGACCGCCTCTTCCAGGCCACGCTCTTCGACGCCGAGAGCGGACTCGCCGAGATCGACGACGCCGCGAAGGCGTCGAAGGAAGTGCAGAAGGCCAAGGGCCGGAAGGTCACCGATCCGCCCGAGCGGTTCGTCGTCGCCATCGAGGACAACGGCCCCGGGATCGTCCCGGAGCAGATCGGGAAGGTGTTCGGGAAGCTCCTCTACGGCTCGAAGTTCCACCGGCTCCGCCAGAGTCTGACGGGCGACCAGCCGGTCCTCGTGGAGCGTGCGGACCGCGCAGCCTGGACGACGATCGGAGAGCTCGTGGACGGGCTGCTTCCCGCGGGAGCAGAGGTGGCCGACGTGTCGGCGTGCGGCATCCGCGCGCCGGCGTTCGACCGCACGACCGGCCGGGTCGCATGGCGCGACGTGTCGCACGTGATCCGCCACCCGCGCGCCAACGAGGTGATCGAAGTCCGCACGGAGAACGGGAAGTCCGTGCGCGTCACGGGATGCCACAGCCTGTTCACGTTCGATCCGTCGGCGCCGCGCGGCGAGCGGTTCCGCGAGGTCGAGGCGCGGGCGCTACGGCCTGGCGACCATGTGATCGCTCCGTCGCGGCTGCCGCGAGCGCGGCGCGTCTCTTCGGTCTCGCTCCTCGACGCGGTGACCGCCGGCGACCTGCGCGCGAGGCAGTGCTTCGTCTACGGACTCGATGCGGAACTGCTCGCGTCGCTGGTTGCGGACTCAGTGACGGTTGCGAAGCGCGACGCCGCCGGACGCAGCCGGCGACACCTCCGCCTCCGCCCCGCACGCGGCGGCAGGCCGGTGGACGTGCTGGAGGAGTCGTGGGCGCAGTACGCGTCGAAGGGATTCCTTCCGGCGTGGATCGTCCTCGAGCTCGGCATCGCGGCGCAATGCCGGGGGGCGCGGCTCCGCACGTACTTCCACGGCCGCGCGTGCGAGACGCCGGTCACGTGGGAGCTGACTCCGGCCCTGATGCGGTTCCTCGGACTCTGGACCGCGGAGGGCCACGCCGACCGTCGGCAGGCGGCGTTCACGTTCTCCTCGGCCGAGAAGGACCTCGTGGAGGAGGTCGTCGCGACGGCGGCATCGCTGTCGCTCTCCACGTCGATCGAAGAGCGGGACGGGAACGCCGTGCGGGTGAAGGTGTTCGGCGGGCTCCTCGACCTGGTCCTCCCCGCGTGGTGCGGCCGCGGCGCGAAGCGGAAGCGCGCTCCCTGGTTCGCGTTCTCCGCGGACGCGGCGGAGCGGCAGGCGTACCTCGACGGACTCCATCTGGGAGACGGACACCGCGTCGCGGGGCGGGACGTCCTGATGCTCACGACGACGAGCGACGCGCTCCTCCGCGATGCCGAGACGCTCTGGCTCATGCAGGGAGCCGTCCCGTCGCGGCGGGGACCGTATCTGCAGCAAGGACTCGGTCGGCACCCGTCGCGTGTGTGGCATCTCGAGATCCACGGGAGCGACATCGCGACCTCGCAGGTCTTCGCGCCTGCCGGAGCTCGCGGCGCGCGGCCGAGGTCGCGGATGTTCCCGGCAGCGCTGCTCGGCGGCGGCGCGGAGGAGCGCGCGACGCGGGTGCGACCGGAGTTCCCGAGTCTAGTCCGGGCGGCCGGACTCGGCGCGGGACCCGCCGGCCCGCGGAAGGCGGCGGTGCTGCTCCGCACGATGGAGCAGGGAATCCCGCTCACGACGGCAGCCATGTCGTCGGCGTGCGGCGCACGCGTGACCGCGCACCTTCCCGAGCGCATGGCGGCGCTCGGACTGATGGAGCCGTGGGCGGACCGTGACGGTACCGACCCGGAGTGGATGCCCACGCCCCGCGCGTCGGAACTCCGCGACCGTCTCCTCGCCGCCGAGGAGTTCGGTCGGTCCGACCTCTGCCTCCTCCGCGTGACGTCTCTCCGCGAAGTCGAGGACGCCGGCGCGTTCGTCTACGACCTGTCCGTCCCCGGCTGCGAGAACTTCGTCGCGGGGCACGGCGCGATCGCCTGCCACAACAGCCGCGGACAGCAGGGAATCGGGATCTCCGCCGCGGGGATGTACGGGCAGCTCACGACGGGGAAGCCGGTCCGCATCACGAGCCGCACGGGGAAGAAGAAGCCGGCGATCTATGTCGAGGTGGCGCTGGACCTCCAGCGGAACCAGCCGGACATCCGGGCGCAGCGCGAGGTCGAGTGGGGGCGTCCGCAGGGCACGCGCGTCGAGATCGAGCTCGAGGCGAAGCACCAGCGCGGGCGGCAGTCGGTGGACACGTGGCTCCGCGCCACGGCGCTCGCGAACCCGCACGCGACGATCCGCTACCGCGACCCCGAGGGCGAATGGCGCACCTGGGAGCGGGCCACGCGATCGCTTCCGGCCGAGCCGCGGGAGATCATGCCGCACCCGAACGGCGTCGAGCTGGGGATGCTCCTCCAGATGCTCAAGGTCACGGAGAACAAGAAGCTCGGGGCGTTCCTCGAGAACGAGTTCTCTCGCGTCTCGCGGCAGGCGGCGCTCGCGATCTGCGAGGCCTCGGGGCTCAATCCCACGACCTGGGTCGCCCGCGTGGCGCGCGAGGAGGCGACCAAGCTCCACGCGGCGCTCGCCGCAGCGAAGCTCATGAACCCGCCGACCGACTGCGTGAGCCCCATCGGCGAGGGGCTGCTCGTGGACAGCCTCCAGCGCGAGTACCCCAAGGCGTTCATCCGCGCCGTGACGCGCTCGCCCTCGGTCTACCGCGGGAACCCGTTCCTCGTGGAGGCGGCGGTCGCGTACGACCCCACGTCGATGCCCGCCGAGGAGCCGATGGCGCTCCTCCGCTTCGCCAACCGCGTCCCGCTCCTCTACCAGCAGGGCGCCTGCGCGGTCACGAAGGCCGTGCTCTCCGTGCCGTGGAAGAGCTACCACGTGCAGCAGTCGAAGGGGGCGCTCCCCACCGGGCCGATCGTGCTCGCGGTCCACCTCGCGTCGGTCTGGGTGCCGTTCACCAGCGAGGCGAAGGAGGCGGTCGCGAGCTACCCCGAGATCCTGAAGGAGATCCGCCTCGCGGTGATGGACTGCGGCCGGTCCCTCGGCGTCCACATCTCGAAGCACCGCCGCGCCGCCGACGAGCAGAAGAAGCGCGACTACATCGCGAAGTACATCCCGAAGATCTCCGAGGCGCTCCAGAAGATCCTCGAGTTCGACGGGAAGGAGCGCGACCGCACGACGGCGCAGCTCACCGACATCCTCAACAGGAGCCGCACCCAGTGAGCAAGACCCCGAAGAAGAAGCCCGGCGCCACGCGCGCGGAGCTCGACGCGGTGACCATCGAGTCGATCGAGGAGCTGGCGCGGGACATCCACCGGAAGATCCGTTCCGGGGCGAAGCCCGCGCTCTCGTTCCCCGTGCGCTCGCTCGGGAACGTGAGCTACGACAGCGACGTCGGCTACCTCCAGATCGGCGACGCGACGTCGGAGCGCACGCTCACCGTGAACACGGCGAAGAGCTTCGCGCAGACGCTGCTGCTGATGGAGTTCGCCCGCGCGCAGATCCGGCAGGACCTCCGGTCCACCAAGCGGGAGGCGTACTACGTCTCGAAGAACTGGGAGGAGGCGCGCTTCGACGAGCAGCCCGAGTCCGACACCGTCCTCGACGACATCGAGGCGATGTTCGCGGCGCGGGGCGTCACGCGCGAGCAGCTCCGGTTCATCGCCGAGGAGCACGGCGGCGCGGTGGCGGGGGAGCTCGTGGTCGTGGACCGGGACCCGGAGACGCAGCGCGACGTGTTCATCGACTGCACGGGATTCGCGTCGGGCAGCTACTCGATCCCGACCGACGTGGAGCACCTCCGCTTCCAGACGTCCGCGAAGTTCATCCTGTGCATCGAGACCGGCGGCTCGTTCGACCGGCTCCACCGCGCGAAGTTCTGGCGCACGCACAAGTGCATCCTCGTGTCGATGAGCGGGGTGCCGAGCCGCGCGTGCCGGCGGTTCGTGCGGAAGCTCTCCGAACAGGCGGGGATCCCCGTGCTCGCCTTCACCGACTGCGACCCGTACGGGTTCGCGAACATCTACCGCACGCTGAAGGTCGGGTCCGGCAACGCGGCCCACATCAACCAGTTCTTCTGCGTCCCGGAGGCCCGGTTCCTCGGCGTCACGCCGCAGGACATCGTGGACTACAAGCTCCCGACCCACCCGCTCCAGGAGGTGGACGTGAAGCGCGGGCGCGACGCGATCAAGAACGACCCGTTCTTCGGGAGCCACAAGGCGTGGGTGAAGGCCATCGAGCAGTTGATCGACGCGGGGCACCGCGCCGAGCAGCAGGCGTTCGCGAAGCACGGTCTCGACTACGTCCACGACGTGTACCTGCCCGAGAAGCTCGCGAACCCGAAGACGTTCCTGCCGTAGCCCGGATCATCCACGAGGGTTCGCGCCTGGCCGAGCCCGCGGGCGCGCTGCTGCGTCGGAGCCCTTGACCGACTTGCCGAAGTCGCTCTGCGGTCTCCTCCTTGCATCGCATCCCGCGGATCTCGGCCAGGACAGACCGTCGCCGGGCGACCGTCGGCGGAACCGACGTACAGTATCGACGTACAGCATCGACGCACAGTGCAGGCAGTCCGCGAGCTGAATGCCGTTCTCGCGCGAACCCTCGTGATTGATCCGGGCTGGCCCACCTTCGCAACCGCGGGCGCGGCTTCGTAGGATGCGCGGCGTGACCCCGCGGACGCTCCGACTCGTGCATCTCGCCGCGCTGCTCGCGGCGGCGTGGAGCGCCGGGTGCGCCTCGTCGCCCGGAGTCGATTCCGGCGGCGATCCCGATGACGGTTCGGCCGGAGGCCCTTCCGACCGCGCCGCCGCGTTCGGCGTCGTCGGCGCCTCCGACGTGCTGCCGCTCTCCGCCGCGTCGTTCCGTGCGGACCTCGCGGACCTCGCGGTCGCCGTGTACCCGACGCCGCGCACGCACGACTACGGGCCGTTCCTGCTACCCCTCGACGGCGCGCACGTCGTCACCGAGGAGTCGGCCGACGCGGACGCGCGGCTCCGCGACACCGGCCTCGAGGCGGCCTGGGCGGAGCTCCCCGCGGGCGGGTACGTGCTGGCGGCGACGAGGCGCGCGGGGCGGACGGAGATCCTCCGCTGCGCGCGCGACGACGCGGGCCGCGCGGCGTCGGAGCGGGCGCTCCGGCAGATGACGGTGACCGTCGGGGGGCGGCCGCGCGTCCGCGCCTGCCGCGTGGCCGACGCGCCGCTCTTCCCGTTCCGCGGGAACAAGCGGCCGCAGCCTTGGGAGCTCGCCTACGGGGCGAACTTCTCCTGGGAGAACCGCCGCGCGCCGGATTCGTCGGACCGCGAGGTCGTCGCCACGTTCGCGCCCGGGAGCCCCCTCGACGCGACGCGGGCGGGGGCCGAGCGGGTCGTCGCCGCGTGGCGCGACGCGCAGGACGCGGGCGTGCGCCGTTTCTGCCTGAAGTTCGACGATGTGGGGTTCGGCCTCACTCCGGAGTCCACGCTGATCTACGGCGAGTACCCGGTGGCGCTGACCGCGTTCGCGGCCGCGGTGCAGCGCGGGCTCCGCGCGCGCGACTCCGAGGCCGTCCTCTACTGGCTCCCGCAGACCTACTGGTGGACCGACGAGCGGCTGCCCTCGTTCGCGGCGGCGGTGCGCGCGGCGGGAGGTCTTCCCCGCGGCGTCGGGCTCGTGATGACGGGCCCCGAGATCATCAGCCGGACCATCGAACCCGAGGGTCTCGCCGCGTCGCGCCGCGCGTTCGGGTGCAACGAGGTGCCCGCGCTCCTCTACGACAACCTCGGCCGCGAGGGCGACTGGGGGCCGCTCACCGGGCGCGATCCGCGCCTCCGCAACGAATGCGACGGCGTCTTCGGCGAGCGCGGGACGCCCGTCCACCGCCTCACGCGCCTGGACTGGCTCTGGAACCCGGTCGGGTACGACCCGGAGCGGTCCTGGCGGCGCGCGGTGCTCGAACTCGCCGGTCCCGCGGCGTTCGACGACCTGCTCGACGTGTGCGAGGGGTTCCGTCAGGGCATCCCGCGGCAGGAGGCGGAGGCGCGGATCCGCGCGTTCGCCGACGCGCCGCCCCACGACGGCCCGGTTCCGCGCGCGGCACTCGTCGCCCTGCTCCGCACGGACCTCCGCCGCCTCCGCGCGCTGCCGATCCCGGTGCCCGCCGCCGCGACGGACGGTGCGGCCGGCCGCGCCCGGGAGTAGCCTCCGGCACGATGCCGCGGAACCCCCTCCAGGCCGTCCACGCCGAGATGGGCGCGTTCCTCGTGGAGCGGGCCGGGACTCCCGTGCCCGCCCGGTTCTCCGACCCCGCCGAGGAGCACGCCGCCGTGCGCCGCACGGCCTGCGCCGCCGACCTCACGTCGGCCGGGAAGCTGCTCGTGCGCGGCCCCGAACGCGGGAGGTTCCTCGACGCGCTCCTCGCGGCCGACGTGGCGTCGCTCGCCCCGGGGCTCGGCGCGCCGTCGCTCCTCCTCGGCGCGGACGGGCGGATCGTCACCGAACTCCGCGTCGCGGCGCTTCCCGGCGCGATCCTGCTCCTCCTCCCGCCGCTCACGCGCGTCCGCACCGCGAACCTGCTCGCGCGGCACGTCGCCGCGACGGACGTCACCATCGAGGACATCACCGAGTCGCACGCGCTCGTGACGGTGCAGGGGCCCGGCGCACCGGACCTGGTCGCGCGGACGCTCGGGTGCGACGTCCCCGGGATGCCGCTCCACGGCGCCGCCGAAGTCGTGTCGCCGAGCCATGGCCGCGTCGTGCTCGTCCGCGCTCCGCGGACGGGCGGGCCGGGGCTCGACGTGCTCGCGCCGGCCGGCGCCGCGGAGTGGCTCTGGCGGCGGCTCCTCGCGTCGGCTGCGGAGACGGGGGGCTGCGCGTTCGGGATCGACGCGCTCGACTCGCTGCGGATCGAGGCCGGCCGCCCCGCGTTCGGCGCGGAGTTCGACGAGACCAACGGTCCCAGGGACCTGCCCGAGATCCACGACGGCCTCTCGCGCACGAAGGGCTGCTTCCTCGGACGCGAGGCGGCGTTCGCCGGGATCGCCCAGGGGCCGCCGGCGCGGCGGCTGACGGGGCTCGTCTTCGAGAGCCGGACCCCCGCGGTCCGCGGGGACCGCGTGATGCACGCAGGTCGCGCGGTCGGCGTCGTGACGAGCGCGGCGTACGTCGCCGCGCACGACGCGGCGATCGGCCTCGGGATGGTCGATTCCGACACGTGCGCGCCCGGCACCGAGCTCGCGGTGTCCGACGGAGGACGCGTCTACACCACCGTCCTGCCCTTCCTCCGTGGACTCTGAGACGGTCCGGATCGAGCGCCTCGCCGCGGGCGGCGAGGGCGTGGGGCGCCTCGCCGACGGCCGCGTCGTCTTCGTCCCGCGCACGGCGCAGGGCGACCTCGTGGCGCTGCGCGGGATCGTGCGGAAGGCGCGGTTCGCGCGGGCCGACGTCGCCGAACTGGTCGAGCGGTCGCCGGACCGCGCCGAGCCGCGATGCGTCCACTTCGTCCGCGACCGGTGCGGCGGATGCGCGCTGCAGCACGTCGCGCCGGACGCGCAGGTCCGCGCGAAGGCGGCCATCGTCGGCGACGCGCTCCGGAGGATCGGGAAGCTCGACGTCCCCGACCCTCCGGTCGAGCCCGCGGCGTCGCCGTGGGGCTGGCGTTCGCGGATCGTGCTCACGCAGCGCGGCGGCGTCGCCGGATTCCATCCCGAGGGCGAGCCGGGGCGCGTGTTCATGCTCGAGCGCTGCGAGATCGCGGCGCCTCCTCTCTCCGTCCTCTGGTCCGAGATGCGCGGGCGCGGGCCGGACGCCCTCTCCCGGACGGAGCGGATCACGCTCCGCGTCGAGCGCGACGGCGGGACGCACGCGATCCTCCATCACGACCATCCCGGGTTCGACGGCGCGCCCTGGCGCGCGCCTCTCGCCTGCGGGGCGTCGGTGTGGGAGCAGCGCGCGGGGGCGGCGGCGCGGCTCCTCTCGGGCCCCGGATCCGGCGCGGCGCCGACGGCGTTCGAGCAGGTGGACGCCGCGGCGGGGGAGCGAATCCGCCGGTTCGCGGTGGAGCGCGCGGGGGACCTCTCCGGCGCGGTCGCGTGGGACCTCTACGCCGGGACCGGCGCGACGTCGGCGCTCCTCGCCGCGCGCGGCGCGCGGGTCGAGGCCGTCGAGGCCGACGAGGCGGCGGCGGACTCCGCGGCGGTCCGGTCGCTGCCGGGAACGGTGCGGTTCACCTGCGGCCGCGCGGAAGATGTCGCTGCGTCGCTCCCGCGTCCCCGCGTCGTCGTCACCAACCCGTCGCGGAGCGGCATGGACGAGCGCGCCTGCGAGGCGGTCGCCGCGTCGGGCGCGGAGCGGATCGTCTACGTGTCGTGCGACCCCGCGACGCTCGCCCGCGATCTCCGCCGGCTCGGCGCGGACGCGTCGCGCCTCGAGGTCCGCGCGTTCGACGCGTTCCCGCAGACGGCGCACGTGGAGACAGTCGCCGTGCTGGCGCGAACCGTACTCGCATGAACAGCGCTCGTCCGGTCCGTCGTCACCTGAGGCGCGCGAGCCAGTCGCGCGCGAGCGGATCGGACGGATCGCGCCGCGCCGCCGCCTCGATCTCCGTGCGCGCCGACGCGACGTCGCCCGTCTCGTGGAGCACGACGCCGAGGAACACCCCGGCGCGCGCGCTTTCCGGCTGGAGCGCGCGGAGCTTCCGCGCCACGGGGAGCGCCTCCGTCCAGCGTCCGAGGTCGGCGAGGGACTGGCCGTAGTTCATGAGGCAGTCGGTGCTGTCGGGAGTGATCTCGAGCGCGCGGCGGTAGGACGCGGAGGCGGCCTCCATGTCGCCGTGATGCTGCTCGATCAGCCCGCGGAGCGTCCATGCCGGGGCGTGCGCGCACTCCGGCGTGAAGAGCGGCGCGATCCGGCGCGCGGCCGAATCCCAGTCGCCGAGCTGCGACTCCACGAGCCCGAGGAACACCGTCGGGATGGGCCGCCCGGGACGCGCGTCGAGCGACGCCAGCAGGTGCGCGCGCGCGAGCTCGAGGTTCCCCCGGTTGTGGTGCTCCTTGGCGATCTGCGCGTGGGCCGTGAAGTTCCGCGGCTCGTGCACGAGCACGTGGGTCCAGAGGGCGAGCGGGTCGCGCCAGAGAGACGAGACGTGCGCGGCGAGTCCGGCGTAGACGGCGAGGAGCGCGCCGCACGCCGCCGCGGCGAGGCGGGGCCGGACGACCGGCCCGGGTCCGAGCACGTGCGCCGCGACGGCGCCGGCGAGGAGGAGCCCGACGCCGAGCGTCGGCTGGTGCGAGTACCGGTCGGCGACGAGGTGCGACCCCGTCAGCGTGAGGCCGCTCACGGGCGCGAGCAGCACGATGTATGCGGCGGCGGTGAACGCCGTCCACGGCGCGCGGTGGCGGAGGAGCGGCACCGCGACCACGACGAGCAGTCCGAGCGACGCCGTCGCGAGCTTCGCCGCGGTGAACATCTCCGCGCTCGGCGGCCGCTGGTAGTGCGCCCGGAGCGAGACGGGGAGGAACGTGGCGAGAAGGTGGTGGCCCGTCGCGTAGAGCGCGAGCACGGGACGCGCGGCGAGCGAGAAGTCGTCCGCGGACACCGTGGCGCCGGCGACGTGCTGCGCGAACCATGCGACGGCCGCCACCGCGAGCCCCGCCGCCAGGAACGGGATCAGCGCCGCGAGCCTCGGGCCGCGGAGCGGACGCCGCGCGACGAACGACTCCCACGCGGCGAGGACGAGCACCCATCCGATCGCCGTCGCCTTGGAGAGGAGCGAGCAGAAGAAGAGCGCGAGCGCGGCGCGCCACGCGCCGCTCCGCCACCACTTCGGCTCGTCGTCCGCGCGGTCGGAGTGCCGGATCCACGCGAGGAAGGAGGCGAGGAGGAACGCCGCGGAGAGCACGTCGCGGCGCTCGCTCGCCCAGGCCACCGACTCCACGCGCTGCGGGTGCGCCGCCCAGAGGAGCGCCGCGCCCGCCGAGGCCGCGGCGAGCGCGCCCGGACGGTCCCGGAGCGCCGGCACGGCGCGGGGGAGGAGCGTCCACGCCAGCGCTGCGAGGAGCGCGGCGCAGAGCGCCTGGAGGAGGACGTTCGTGACGTGGAACCCGTGCGCGTCGCCGCCCCAGATCGCATGGTCCGCCGCGTAGCTGAGCCACGGGAGCGGCTGCCACGGCCCGAGGTACGCCTCGCCGAACGCAAACTTCAGCGAGTCCCACGAGAGGCCGCGGTAGCGCGTGTTCTCGACGAGGAGCGGGTGGTCGTCCCACTGCATGAGGTTGCCGCGGATCGCCGGGAGGAACGCGACCGTGGTCACGAGGGCCGAGGCCGCGATCGCCGCGCGCTTCATGGCCGCGGTGCCGGCCCCGGGGGACGGGGATGCGTCGGGCGCGGTCATCTCGGGCCTCCCGCGGCGGCGGCGACTTCCTGCGCCAGTTCGCGGGCGCGGACGGCCGTCGCGGCGTCGCCGGATGTGTCGGCGCGTTCCGCCGCGCGGAGGGCGAGCGTCGCCGCCTCGCCGAACTCGCCGCGGGCGGCCAGGATCGCCGCGAGCGCGCCGAGCGCCTCCGGCACTTCGCGGAGCGCGATCGACTCGCGGTAGACCGCCTCCGCCTCGGAGGAGCGCCCGGTGCGCGCGAGCAGCGCCGCGAGCCAGTTCCGCGCGGTGTGCGACCGCGGGGCGAGCTCCAGGGCCTCGCGATACTCGGCCTCGGCCTCCGCGGCCGCGCCCCGGTCCGCGAGGAGCGTTCCGAGGAAGATCCGCGTCTGCGGGTCGCGGGGGACCTCGGCGAGGAGCTCGCGCGCGATCGTCTCCGCCTCCGCCGCGCGGCCGGACCGCGCGAGGAGCTCCGCGAGCGACTTCCGGATGGGCCGGTCGCCGGGCCGAACCGCGAGTCCTTCGCGGAACGCCGCCTCGGCGCCCTTCGGGTCGCTCCGGCGCATCGCGTACTCGCCCAGCGCCTGCCACGCCTCCGGGTCGTACGGGTTCCGCTCGAGCACCCGGTCGAGGATCTCCTTCGCCCCGGCGAGATCGCCCCGGCGCACGTCGTTCAGCGCGACGAAGCCGCCGACGCGCTCGGGGCGCGGCGCGCGGGCGTAGGACTGGTGCAGGAACGGCCGCGCCGTCTCGTACTGCTGCAGGCGGTAGAAGTGGACGCCGATCTGCCCGTTCGCGAGCCAGTTCCGCGGCTCGTACCGGAGGACGCGGCCCCAGAGCTCGACCGGGTCGCCCCAGATCGACGCGAGCCGGACGCTCGTCGCTGCGGTGACCGCCATCCACGCGCACGCGGCGCCCGCGGCGACGGGGGTCCGCACGCGCTGCGGCACGGAGAGCAGCGCCGAGCCGACGGCCCCGGCGACGAAGATCCCGAGACCGAGCGTCGGCTGGTGCGAGTAGCGGTCGGCGACGAGATGGGTCCCCACGGTCGCGAGCCCCGAGACGGGAGCGAGCAGCAGCAGGAACGCGCCGGCCGACGTGAACGCGCCGGGGAGGCGCTTCCTCGCGAACCACAGGGCGGCGATCCCCGCCACGGCGAGCGCGGCCGGGACCACGAGCTCCGCGCGCCACGCCTCGTCGAGCGGGGGGCGTTCGTAGTGGACGCGCAGGTCCATCGGCACGAACGTCTGCCCGAGATACCGCGCGACCGAGTAGGCGGCGACGAGCAGGCGCTCGGGGAGCGGGAAGTCGTCGGCGCTGATCGTGGCGTTCGCCTGCCTCTGGCCGATCAGCGCGACCCCCGCGATCGCGACGCCCATCGCGAGGAAGAGCGTCTTCTCCGCGAGGTGCTTCCGCACTCCGCGCCGGAGGGGATGGAGGTCGAGGAGCACCAGGACGCCGGCGAATCCCATCGCCGTGGCCTTCGACATCAGCGACAGCGCGTACAGCCCCGCCGCGCCCCAGTACGCGCCGCGGCGGAACCACGGGCGCGCGTCCGGCGCCGCGTCCTCGTCGGTGTGGCGGAGCCACGCGAGCGCCGCCGCGACGAGGAACACGGCCGACAGCACGTCCCGCCGCTCCGTCGCCCAGGCGACCGACTCGACGCGCTGCGGGTGGATCGCCCAGAAGAGCCCCGCGCCGAGCGCGAGGGCCGTGCGCATCCCCGCGCGCGCCGGCTCGGCGAGCGGCGGCAGCGCCTTCGGGAGGATCCGCCACGCGAACAGCACGAGCAGCATCCCTGCCAGCGCCTGGAGGAGGATGTTCGTGACGTGGATGCCGCGCGGATCGTCGCCCCAGACCGCGTGGTCGAGCGAGTACGAGAGCCACGAGAGCGGCTGCCACGGGCCCGTGTGGAACGTGGTGAAGGCCCACGCGACCGAGTCGGCGGTGAGCCCCTTCCACTTCGTGTTCTCGACGAAGTTGATCTCGTCGTCCCACGAGAGGAACCCGTCGTTCCACGCCGGCGCGAAGACCGCCGCCGCCGCCGCGAACGCGACGAACGCCGAGAGCCGCGCCATCCGGGAGACGGGTTCACGCTGCACGGTTCCCCATCGGCATGCCGCCGGGGGATTCTCAAATCGAGAGCGGGGGATTCCCGGAACGGGACAACGCGCTACTTCCCGACCTCCACGTCCACCCACGCCGAGCGGATGCGGGCGCCGCTCTCCTTCGTCTCCGAGAGGCGCGCCGCGAGGCGGAAGCGGCCGGGGCGGGCGAAGGTCCACGGGTAGGAGGCGCGGCGGACGAGGGGCGTCGCGTCGGTGAGGACGTGCGCCGGCGCCACGGCGGGCTTCGCGTCAGCGGCGGGGGCGGACCAGGACTCGTCCCAACCCTCGGGCAGCACGTCCGACTGCGCGATCTCCCAGGTGAGCGTCCACGCGGCGGGGTCGAGCGCGAACGGCTTCCCGTCGGCGCCGCGCGCCTCGACCTCGAGGAACTGCTCGGGGCGCTCGACGCGGCCCGTGCGCGGCGCGCGCTTCACCCGGAGCACCACGTCCACCGGGCGCACGATCGTCACGATCACCGGGTTCGACGGGAACTCGAACGCGGGGACGCCGTGCATCGCGCCGAGGTCCTTCTTCATCTCGGGCGTCGTGCCCGGTCCGGACATGTGCTCGCCGGCACCCCACGAGTACCACGCGCGGATCCGGACCTTTCCCGGCTCCTGGAACTCGTATCTCGTGGACAGGTGCGCGGGACCGTCGCTGACGTCCACGGAGTCGCCGGGCTTCAGCGCCACGATGTGGTCGTGCCACGACGGATCGAAGTTCCCGCAGCGGAGCATCGCGACCTTCTCGGCCGGGCGCTCCTCCCCGAGTTCGTTGACGTAGGCCGCCTCCCACCACATCCACGGCTCGCGCCATCCGGCGTCGCTCCCGTCGCCGGGGCGGACGACCTGGATCGTCCCCTCCTTCCCGCGGTGGACGAGCGAGAGCTTCACGGTCACGGGCGCGCCCGGCTGGACCGTCTCGGTCTCGGCTTTCGCGACCAGCGCGAGACCCTCGGGAGCGGGCTTCGGAAGCGGGGGTGCCTTGCACCCGGCGGCGCCACCCTGCGCGGGGGCCGGATCCCCTCCGTCCCGGGCGTCCGCAGGGCGGACGGCGACCGCGGCGGATGCAGCGAGCACGGCGCAGACAGCGGCGAATCGACGCGGCACGAATCCTCCGATCTCGAACCGGACAGGCTTCGACGCGGCCCGCCTCGCGGAGTTCCGGGAAATCAGACCCGCTCGATCCCCTCCGGCAGGAAGACGAGCACCGTGCCGCCCGCATCGCTCCGCGGCGCGTGGACGGAACCCGGCGGGTGGTACACGTACGTGCCGGGCCCGTAGCGGGTTGCGCCGTCGGTGAGCTCTCCTTCGAGCACGAAGTACTCCTCGCCTGCGGGGTGGCGGTGTGCCGGGTACGACGCGCCCGGCTCGAATCGGAGCATGAGGGTCACGCCCGTGCCGCTGCCGGAACCGCGGTGCGTCTTCAGCACGCGGAACGCCACGCCGGGAGCGTCCTCGAACGGGCGCCAGTCCATTTCGTCGGTCGCGAGGAACTTCGAGCCAGGGGCCATGCCCCGGATCCTAGGCCAGACGTCGGCACGGGCTTTGTTCCATGTCCCGGCGAAGCGGGACGGAGCCGTCGTTTCCGTCCCCGGAAGGAGACAACAGATGTCCTGCAAGCGCGTTCCCGTCCTGTTCCTCGCCCTCGCGGCCGCCGCGGCCCTCGCGCCCGGCTGCGCCGGGGCGTCGTCCCGCCGCGTCGATCCCCGGGCCGACGACGACCTCGGCGGCACGATGATCGACTCCTCCGACGTGATCGCGGTGACCGACCGCGCCGCGGCGGACCTCTCGCAGTACCTGCTCGCGTCGCAGCGGAACGACCTCGTCGTGGCCGTCGCCACGATCCGGAACGAGTCGGTGCAGCCGATCAACACCGCGCTCCTCACGGACCGGATGCGCGACCAGCTCGTCCAGACGACGTCGCCCCGCGTCCGCTACCGCGCGACGGAGCACCTCGACGACGTGCTGAAGGAGCGCGACGGGAAGCGCACGGGCGCGCTGTCCTCCTCCGGCGCGAAGAAGAACGTCGTCGGCGCCGACGCGCTCCTCTCCGGGCGCATCAGCAGCCTCTCGAAGAAGTACGAGGGCGACCGCGCCGACTACTTCCAGCTCGGCTTCCAGCTCGTGGACGCGGAGGACGGGACGATCCTGTTCAGCCGCCAGTACGAGTTCAAGAAGATCGGCGACTCGGGCGTCATCTACCAGTAGGCCCCGATGAACCTCCGCGCCGCGCTCGCCGCGATCCTCCTCGCGGCGGCGACGCTCCCTGCCTGCGTGTCCACGTCGCGCGCCGCGGAGTTCCGCGACGTCGCGTCGGGGCGCTACGGCGCGGCGCGCGCGTCGTACGAGGCGCACCTCGCCGAGGGCGGGGCGGAGGAGACGCTCGACCGGAACCTCGCCGGCACCGCCGCGCTGCTCCAGGGCGACGTCGAGGCCGCGCACCGTCACTTCCGCGAGGCGTTCGACGACATGGACGACCTCACCGCCACGGCCGGAGAGACGGCGGCGGCCTTCGCCGTGGAGCGCACGAAGCGCTGGAAGGGCGATCCGCACGAGCGGGCGATGAACGCCTGGTGCCTCGGCGTCACGTACTGGATGAAGGGCGACGTGGACAACGCCGCCGCGTCGTTCAAGGCGGGGCTCCTCCGCGACGCCGACTCGGAGGAGGGCGAGGCGCAGTCCGATTTCGCCGCGCTCTGGTTCCTGCTCGGGATGGCGCAGCGCGATGCGCGGCACAGCGACGGCGGGGCGCAGGCTCTCTCCCGCGCCGCCGCGATCGATCCGTCTCTCCGCGCGCCGGAGGGCGCGAACGTGCTGGTGGTGCTCGAGGCGGGATTCGGGCCGCGCAAGGTGCCCGGCGGCGCGAACGGCTCGACGCCCGTCTTCCAGCGCGCGAGCTACGTGACCGCGGGGGCGGATGTGGCCGCCGACGGGAGGCCCCTCGGCCGCACCGTGCGGGCCACGGACATCCACCACCAGGCCGTCACCCGCGGGCGGAAGACGCTCGACACCGTGAACGAGGTGAAAGGCGCCGTGAAGGACGCGTCGGTGATCGGCGGGGCGATCGTCCTCGACCGGGCCGACAACGCGCACGAGCGGGCCGTCGGGCTCGGGCTCCTCGCGGCGGGGCTGCTGCTCCCGTCGGAGGCCGACGTGCGGCACTGGGACACGCTTCCCGGCGAGATCCACGTGCTCGCCGCGAAACTCCCTCCGGGAGCGCACCGTCTCCGCGTGGTGCCCGTGGACGCGTCGGGGATGCCCGTCGCCGGGCTCGCCCGCGAGTTCGACGTGCAGGTGCGGGAGGGGCGGATCGCGTTCGTGTGGACCCGCGCGGCCCCCGCAGGGGTGGTAGAATCGGGGCCGTCCCGAACAGGAGCCGTCCGATGAGAAGCCTCGTCGCAAGCGTTCTCTTCCTCGCGGGCTGCGCGTCCTCGACGCCGGCCGCGGATCGGGTCGTCTACGAGAGCGCGCCGGTCGCCGTGCACGGCTGGGGCGGCACGGTGCCCGCGGCTCCGGCGCGTGACGACGTGCCGGAGTCGGTCCGACGCGCATGGCTCGACTCGGTGCAGCCGAAGGCGATGCCGGTCGCGGCGCACGACCCCGCGGCGGTGCCGTCGGAGCGTGTCGTCGTGCGCGAGCGCGTCCGGTACGTCGGCGGCGCCGACTGCCGCACGTACGTGCCGCCGGTGCACCTCAGCCTCGACTGGTACGACCACGGGCGGCGGCACTCACACTTCGGGTGGGGCCTCGGCTGGTCGTGGCCGCTGTGGGGCGGGTGCCGCTAGCGGCGCGCGGAGTCTATTCCTTCACGAGCCGGACGCAGCGGAACCCGATGTTGTCGTACTTGTCCTTCGGGTACGCCGCCAGGTGCTCGTCGCAGCGGAGGAAGCTCTCGTCGTCCACCCACGACCCGCCGCAGATGATCTTCTGCTCGGAGTCGTTCGGGTCCGGGCTGTCCGTCCACTCCCACACGCTGCCCGACATGTCCTGCACGCCGAACTCGCTGGCCGCGTCGGGATGCTGGCCGACCCGGCCGATCGCGTCGGAGCCGTCCACGCCGCCGTACTCGCAGCGGCCGGGGACGAACTCGTCGCCCCATGGATAGACGCGGCCGTTGCGCCCGCGGGCCGCCTTCTCCCACTGGTCCTTCGTGGGGAGCGACTTCCCGACGAACGCCGCGTACTTGAACGCGTCGTACCACGACACGCCGACCACCGGCTCGTCGGGGGCGCGGAAGCGGCCCTCCGGCCAGAACTTCGGGTCGCGGTAGCCCGTCGCGTCCACGAACTTCCGGTACTCCGCGTTCGTGACGGGGTGCAGGTCGATCCAGAACGCCTTCGTCTCGCGGGGCGACTTCCCGACGCCCGAGAGGAACGGTCCGGCCGGGACGAGCACCATGCCGTCCTGGACCACGGGACCCTTCGGCTCCTCGGCCCTGGCGGTCGCCGTCGCGGAGTCGAGGACGCCTTTCCACCACGCTTCCGCCGCCGCGATCCGCGCCGTGCGCTCCGCGGCGGGGAGTGCGTCGATGGACGACCCGGCGTCGTCGGCGCGGTCGTCCACCGCGTCCCACTCCTCGCCGCTCCGCTTGCGGTACTCGTCGAGGATCACCTTCGCCCGGGCCTGGTAGTCCGCCTGCTTCGTCTCGTCCTCGAAGGCGAGCTCGAAGTAGAGGATGCCGAGGTAGTAGGTGTCGCCGTCGTGCGCGATCGGCACCTTCCGGTGGTGCGCCTCGAGGACGGAGAGGGCGGCGGACTCGTCGATCGACGACGAGGGGTGGGACCCGTCCACGAACTTCTCGAACACGTACTCGCGGATGGTCTTGATCTGGTCGTCGGTCAAACGCAGGGCTCCTCCGGCCCGGATCGGGCCGAACCTCGGAACCTAGCGGGGTGGGGCGGGGATGTCACGCCTTCCGCGGCACCGCCCGCCGCGTGCCGCCGCCGGAGGGGGTTCCCCGGGGCCCCTCCCTCCCGTACCATGACCCCATGCACGCCGGGCCGAAGCCGTTCGAGGAACTGGAGCGCGAGTCCCGCCGGATCGTCGGGATGATCTGCTCGGAGACCGTCCGCGAGGACGAGATCCAGACCGCCATCGCGGCGCTCCGTCGGCGCACCGGCGCGGAGTTCCCCGAACGACCGCAGCTCTTCGACGAGATCTTCGGCCGCCGGTTCAACCGACTGCGGACCCGCTTCCGCCCGGGGGCCGCGCTGTTCGCGCCGTCGTCGCCGCTCTCCACGCCCCTGTCGCTCGGGGACTGACGACGACAGACGCCGACGCGGCCCGCTCCGCCGCTACCGCTGCCGCGGCTTCCGCTTCGGCTTCGGCGCCGGCGCGCCCTGCTGCGCCGGTCCGCCGCCGATGCGCGCGGACGCGCCCTTGTACTGCTCGCTCTGCTTCGGCGCGGTCTGCATGACCTGCTGGAAGTCCTGCTGCGCCTGCTGGCGCCGCCCGGCGCCCCAGTGGCCCTCGCCGCGGACCCAGAGCGCGCGGTAGTCGCCGGGGAGGATCGTCAGCGCGCGGTCGGCGTACGCGACCGCGTCGTTCCAGCGCTGCCCGTCGAGCGCGAGCATGCCGAGCATCCACTCGGGATCGGCGAGCCCCTGGTTCATCTGCGACGCGCGCTGGAGCCACGGCGCCGCCTCGGCGTCGCGGTCGAGGACGAGGAGCGCCTTCCCGACGGTGCTCGAGAGGAGCGCATGGTTCGGCAGCGCGCGGGCCGCCTGCTCGAGCTGGGGGAGCGCCTGCTGCACCGACTGCGGCGACCCCTTCCCCTGCGCGATCCGCTTGATCGCGGCGTCGTACACGTCGTACGTCTTCTGCTCCTGCCGGAGCCGCGCGATCAGTTGCGGCCAGCGCGACGTCGTCACCGCGAGCCCCGCCACCGGCTGATGCCCGCGGAGCCGCGGATCGAGTTCCGCGGACATCGCGAGCACGTTCTGGATGCGCTCCTCGTCGGCGGGGTGCGACGAGAGCCAGTCCGGCCCGCCGCCGCCGCCGGACTCCTGCTTCATCTTCATGAACTCGCGGAAGACGTCGGCGCCCTCGCGGGGGTCGTATCCGGCGGCATAGCTCTGCTTCACGCCCCGAATGTCCGACTCGCGCTCCTGGTCGCGGCTGTACTTCGTCGACACGAGCGCCGCGCCGAGTCCGAGGAGTTCGTCGTACCCGTCGCCGATGCCCGCGCCGATCGCGGCCGCGCCGCCCTGGATCAGCATGTCCCGGCCCATCGCCTGCAC
This sequence comes from Planctomycetota bacterium, assembly GCA_022072415.1. Classification (GTDB taxonomy): domain Bacteria; phylum Planctomycetota; class JAJSAM01; order JAJSAM01; family JAJVHW01; genus JAJVHW01. The sequence continues at coordinate 4,185 of JAJVHW010000078.1, read as the reverse complement.
CGAGTGGCGGTGCTCGACGTGACCGAGCTCGTGGCCCATGACGACCGCGAATTCCGCCTCGTCCTCCATGCGGACGAGGAGTCCGCGGGTCACGAAGACCTGGCCGCCCGGCACCGCGAACGCGTTCGGAACGGACGTGTTGAGCACCGTGAACGTCCACGGGAGGTCCGGGCGCACGCTGCGCGCGGCCATGCCCATCACGATCCCGCCGAGGTGCTGCTGCAGCTCCGCGTCCGGATACGGCCCCGAGTACTCGTGCGTGATGAGCGGGCGGTACTGGAGGCCCATCTGCCGCTCCTCCGCCTCGGAGATCGGCGCGCCGACCACCGTGCGGCCCGTCACCGGGTCGGTGATGCAGCCCGCGGCGGCGAACAGGGCGAGGAGGAGGGGGAGCAGCGAGGCGAAGCGCTTCATCGTCCGGATACGATATGCGCCCGGGCGGCTCCCGCGTGCCGGGGAATCAGAGCGTGCCGGGCGCGGCCCAGCGGCGGAGTTGCTTCAGGGCGGCCGCGAAGTCGCGGGGGAGGGGAGCCTCGGCGCGGACGACGGCCCCCGCCGCGCCCGCCTCGACACCCGTCTCGGCGCCCGGCCGCGGGAACTCCAGCGACTCCGCGTGCAGCGTCAGCCGCTCGATGAGCGGGACCTCGTTCCGGTACCGCCCGGTCCGGTAGTCGCGCTTCCACTGGCTGAGGAGGAGCGGGTCGCCGCTCCCGTAGAGCGCGTCCACGGCGCACGGCGTCCCGAGGTGCTTCAGCGTGAGCCTCACCTGGTGCGTGCGGCCGGTCCGGGGGCGGACGCGGACGAGCGACACGCCGCGGAACGTCTCGAGCGTCTCCCACGCCGACGTGCACTCCTTCGTCCCGCGCACGGCCTTCTGCGCGAGCGTCATCGCGCCGGGGCGGCGGGGGTCCTCGGCGACGAGGAAGGTGACCTCGCCCGACGGCGGCTGCGGCGCGCCGGTCGTGAGGGCCACGTACGTCTTCGACACGCGGTGCTCCTCGAACGCCTGCGAGAGCTCGCGCGCGGCGCTCTCGTCCTTCGCGAGGACCATCACGCCGGACGTCTCCCGGTCGAGCCGGTGGACGATCAGCGGCCGCGGCGCGCGCGGGTCGGCGCGGCGGAGGAGTTCGTGCGCGGCGTCCACGACGGTCTCCGCGTCCGGCCGGAACCGCTCGGGCACCGACGGGAGCCCGGAGGGCTTCGCCACGACGACGAACCGCGGGTCGTCGAGGAGGATCTCCGTCTTCGCGGGGCGCCGGGCGGCGCGGTCGGGCGCGCCCTCGTCCTCCCACGCGTCGCCTCCGCCGCGGGACTCGTAGTCGCTGATCCTGGTCCGCCTCATCGCGGAGCGACGATAGCCGCACGGTAGGCTTTCGGCCGTGAGAGAGCTGGCCGAACTCCGCGAACTCCTCCGCCGTGCGGCGGCGAGGGACCGGCGTCGGCGGACGATCGCGGCGGCCACCGTGGCGCTGGTGGTCGCCCCCGGGGCCGGGCTCGCCCTGGAGGTCGTGCGGCTCGTCGAGGGATCGGTGGGCGAGCCCCCGTGGTCCCTCCGGTTCGTGGTCGCGGCGTCCGTCGGGCTGGCCGTCGCCGGGATCGCGTGGGGCGCGCTCGCGGCGCTCCGTCCTGCCGACGACCGCACCCTCGCCCGCGAGATCGACCTGCGTCTCGGACTCGACGACCGCGCGGCGACCGCGCTCGCGGCGGAGCGGGGCGAGCTCCGGGGCGCGCTCGTGCCGGCGCTCGTCGCCGAGTCGGCGCAGATCTTCGCGTCGCACGCGCCCCGGATCGACGTCGCGTTCGCGGCGGAGCCCCGGTTCCTCGGCGCGAAGAAGCCGCTCCGGTGGTGTCTCGCGCTCTGGACGCTGCTGCTCGCGCTGCTCGTGGTGGACCTCCTCCGGCTCCTCGACTGGCCGTTCGGTCTGCTCGGGGGGACGGGGTCGGCGTCCGGGGTCGTCCCCGGCGCCGACCGCGACCGCACGCCCGGGAACCTCCACGCGCCGAAGGGTCCGCCGGGCCCCGAGGGCGGGACGTCGCCGAAGGACGAGCCGGATCCCGCCGCCGGTCCGAGGTCGAGCCGGCCGGACCCCGAGACGGAAGCGCCGCCGAAGCGTCGGCCGGACGAACGCGGGGAAAAGGGGCCCGGCGTCGAGGCGAAGCTCCGCGCGGCGAGGGAGCGGTTCGACGAAGGCGACCCGATCCACGTGTCCGCGTCGGTGCTCCCGACCGAGCGCGCGCCGGAGGACCGCACGTTCAGCGTGTCGATCTCGATCGACGGCGCGGCGCCGTCCGCGACGCACGCGCGGCTCGTGGTCGGACCGTCGGCGCCTGCGGGATCGGGCGAGGTGATGGACCTCCGCCGCATCCCCGGACTCGCGGAGCGGCTCGGACCCGGAGAGCACACCGCCGTGATGTCGGCCGGAGAGGAGGGCGGCGGCGCGTCCGTGCAGTCCGCTCCGGTCCGGTTCACCGTGACGGGGCCTCCCCAGCCGCCCGGCGGGGCCGGGCGGAAGCCCGAGCCGCCGAAGCCGCAACCGAAGCCCGAACCGCCGAAGCCCGATCGCGGAGGCGGGACGTCGCCGCCCGCCGCCGCCGCGCCGCCGGAGCCGCGCGCGGAGCTCCCCGTCGGGTTCGAGCTGCACGTCGTCGTCCCGATGGTCGGGCAGGGTGACGAGATCACGAAGCGAGGCCTCGAGATCCTGCTCGCGCCGGGGGGCGACCGTCCCGCGCCGGAAGCTCCGGCAGCGCCCGGCGCCGCCCGGAAGACGGTGGAGGACGCGGCGCGGAGAGTGGAGCAGCAGATCGACGCCGAGTCGGTGCGCGCGAAGGACCGAGATCTCGTCCGCCGGTACTTCGACGAACTCCGGAAGGCGCTCCGGTGAGCGCGCTCGTCTCTCCGCGGATGCTCGAACGCGCGGCGCGGCTCGAGCCGGTCGTGCGGCGCGCGGCCGGAGGGCGGCGGAGCGGCGAACGCGGCGCGGGCGCGGCCGGGATCGGGACCGTGTTCCACGAGCACCGTCCGTACGCGCCGGGCGACGACGTCCGCTACGTGGACTGGAACGCGTGGGCGCGGCTCCGCACGCGGCAGGTGAAGCTCTTCGAGCGCGAGGAGAGCCTCGACCTGCACGTGCTCCTCGACCGTTCGGCAAGCATGGGCGGCGGGAGAGGGTCGAAGCTCGAGGTGGGGGCGCGCGCGGCGGCGCTGGTCGGCGCGGCGGCGATCGCGCACGGCGACGTCGTGCGTCTGCGGCTCCTTCCCTCGGGCGGAACGGCCACGCGCGGGATTGCGGGGCGCGACGGAGTCCCGTCCCTCGCCGCCGCGCTCGCCGCGGTGGAGCCGGGAGCCACGACACCCCTCGGGGCCGCGCTCCGCGAGGTCTTCCCGGAACTCCGCCGACGCGGCGCGGCGCTGCTCGTCACAGACTTCCTCGCGAGCGGGGGCGACGGCCGCCGGGACGGCGACGGCGCGGGCGGATGGCGGCGCGCGATCGACTTCCTCGTCCACCGGCGGGTGGAACTCACGTGCCTGCACGTCGTCGCCGACGAGGAACTCCATCCGCCCGACGACGGCCCGCTCCGGCTCCGCGACGTGGAGACCGGCGAGGAGGCGGAGCTCGACGTGGACGACGCCGTCCGCGATGCGTACGCGGAGCGGTTTCGGCGGCATCTCCGCGAGGTCGAGAGCTACGTCCGCGCGAAGGGCGCGCGGCACGTCGTGATCGACGCGTCCCGAGCCGGCGAAGCCGATCTCCTCCGCGCGCTGCTCCGCGCCGGCGTGCTGCGGTGACGTTCGAACGCCCGCAGGGGCTGCTGCTCCTCGCGCTCGCGCTGCCGCTCGTGGTGCTGCACATGCGGTGGCGGAAGCGGCGGACGGTCGCCGTGCCGTCGCTCGCGCTCTGGACGGGGCTCGGCGGCGCGGGCGTCGCGCGGCGCGGCTTCCGGCGCGTCGAGGACGCGGTCCAGCTCGCGCTGCTCCTCGCGGCGCTCGCGGGGTTCGCCCTCGGATTCGCGGGGCCCGTCACGGGCGGAGCCGCGCCGCCTCCGCAACGGCTGGCGATCGTGATCGACGGATCGGCCTCGACGAGCGCCCGCGCCGACGACGGCCGCCGGCGCTTCGATCCTCTCCGCGATGCGGCCGCCGCGGCGATCGCGCGCCTCGCGCCCACCGACGAGGTCGTCGGGTGG
>JAJVHW010000088.1 GCA_022072415.1 Planctomycetota bacterium | reverse complement strand
AGGACGTCCTGGACGTCCGAGACCTGCCTCCAACGGCATAGATACACGCGATTCCAGCGTGCCGCCGCAACTTGCGCTCCCTCGCATACTTACGACGATGTGCCTCTAGCGAGTGTCAAACCCGGGCTCGACGGTTCCCGCGTGTACGTCCATGCCGTGATCGACAACTTCTCGCGACGCATCCTGGCATGGCGCGTGGCAGACCGCTTCGACCCGGGGATCACGGCTTCGCTGCTCGTGGACGCCGGACGGCACCTCGGCGAAGAACACAATCCGCCCCTGCTCCTCGCCGATTCCGGCGTCGAGAACCGCAACGGCGCTGTCGATGCGCTCGTGAACGACGGACGCCTCCGGCGCGTCCTCGCTGGGACCGAGATCGACTTCTCCAACTCGATGATCGAAGCGTTCTGGCGCGTGCTCAAGCACCAGTGGCTCTGCTTGAACCGCCTCGACACGCCCGACGCCGTCAGGCGCCTCGTGGCGTTCTACGTCGAGGAGCACAACCGTCGCCTGCCCCACTCCGCCTTCGACGGGCAGACGCCCGACGAGATGTACTTCGGCACCGGCGGACACGTCCCGGCCGTGCTCGAAGCAGCGAAGTCGGCGGCCCGACGCCGCAGACTGGAGGTGCATCGCGCCGCGCGCTGCGCGGTCTGCGTCTGAGCAAGTTGGTCCCCATGTCGTGCTCGACAGGTCGCGGCAGCGCCGCCGACGTGCCCGTTGCGCTGCGACGTCACGGCGTTGTCGGCCGGTTCCTCGCACCAGAACCGCCCTCCGCGACCGGCCGAATACACGGCGAGGCCCGGCCCGACCGGATCGGCCGCTCCCGAACGCCCGAAGTGACGATCATCCGTCAGAAAGCAACCGAATGTCGTGATCGGTAGCTGGGCCTCGAACGGCCGGACCGGACCCGCTGAGATGCCAGTTAGACGCGAACCGGGTGTGCACGATCACCTGACACTTGGCCTCTCATCAGTTACCCGAGTGGTACGGCGACTCGATGCGGCTCCTAGCTGAGCTATCGCCCTGTCACCAGATCCGAACTTCCCACTCGAACTGTCGTTGCAGTTCCGCCGGGTCAATGTGCGCCATCCGCGACTCCAACTGTCGCATCCGCTCTGCACGCAACCTGATACGAGCTACTCCGGCCTCCACCTCGTACTCGAACTCGTCCGATGACGCGCACGCTTCGCGTACGGCGGACGACAACACTGGGCTTTCAATCTCGTGTATCGACTGCGGCAGCCGGCCGCGAGTCCGGCCATGCTCTGCCACGCGCAGGGCCAACAACGCAAGCCGCGAACGAATTGCGATCACAGCCGCCTTTTCATGTGCAATTCGCAGGACCTCGATCGTACCTGACTCAGGCGCAGGCAGTTCGTCGTTCCACCAGGCTACCCGAGTCGCTGAACGCGCACACTCAGTCTCGATCGCCACCATTGCGCCTCGCCAACACCAGTCCGTATCCTCCTTCACCGCCGCAACCAGCGCGGAAACTGCGCGACAGTAACCGCGCACTCCCTCAACGAGTTGCTCGTCTCCAACTCCTCGAATCTCCGTGTTGAGCAATCTGCCAACTAGCCTCATGCCACCGAGAGTTCCGGATCTCCCGTCAGCAACGACCGTTGCTCGCTCGGCCATCAGTGCACGCACCAGCGCTGACCGCAAATCAACACCGAGACCGGCCGCTATCACGCTGTCGTACGTCGCCGGGCGCTCCGGATCGCCCAACGCGACCTGCAGCAGGTCACAAGCCCGATCCATGGGCACGATCGTGCCACGCACGAAACCCGCCAGGAAGTTCGCTCGGAACTTGTTTCCGAGTAGAATCAGTTGCTCCGTAGCGCGCATTCGCACCTCGGAGCCTGGCTGCGCAGCTGCTCCAACGTATGCCCAATACACGCAAACCCAACCTGCGAGGAGTTCTGGCTGCCATTCGGCTACCTGAGTACTGCCCATGGTGATGAATTGAATCGCAGACGCATCACCCACAGCACGCGCCACCTCTCCCCAGGCTGGATCAAGGTGCGCGACTGCATGAGCGACCGCCGGGTCATCGGCCAGGTCTGGATGCCAATCCGGAATCTCAGAAGTCCAAGAGATGCCACCTATGGCTCTGAGCCGACGAGCTGCGGCCGTGACAAGAATCTCGTCGCGCTCCCGCGTGCGCTCATCGTCCCGGTAGACGTTGTCCAAATCGACGAGCAATCCGGACCGTTTGAGCTCCTCGGTGAGCTCATCATAAAGGCCAGTCAGTGCGGTCGGTGAGATTAGGTTGGCAGAGCCGGCTCGCGGTCGATCGGCTGGTTCCGGGCCTGAGCTGCAGGTTGTGGTCGAGCTGCGCGGACGTGGAGCGCGATCGGGTTCTTTCGACGGATTTCCACACGCGCCATGCGCAAGCGCGAGTATCAGAGTGGCGTGCGCACCGGACATCGTCATACGTCTCTTGGCTCCATCAGTCCGCATCGACTAGATTCCTCCAAACTGCACGGTTCGCTTCTCGGCTCGGTCCGGCTCGGGACCCGCCAGATGGTAGGATGTGATTACTTGGGAGGGTTGGCCTTCTCCTTCTCCTTCTCCTTGTCCTCCCGCTCTTGCGCCTCGTTAGCGCGCTTCTCCTCCTCATCCGCTTGCCGCCGCTTGTCCTTCGCTAGGAGCCTCAATCTGAGCAGCTCTTGTACCCAGATTCCTGCACCGGGGCGCTCGCCGACCTCGTCGACGGTTTTCTTGATCTTTATCCCGGTCGTCGCCGCTTTGAGAGCCAGCGACGTCGGGATGCCGCCACAGCACGACATTATCCCGCCCATAAAGCCGGAATAGAACGCGGCGACGCCCTTACTGTAAATCTCCTCCGGAGTCGTATTGCAGAGTTTTGCCAAGCGTTTGGTCACGGTTCCGAGTCCGCCTTCGGCGACCACTTCCGTTGCCAACCACTTGCAAGCGTGCTTTTCCAGACCCTGATCCTTCAGCGCCAGCGCAATTGCGTCTGCATCTGCATCCGCTTGATCAGCTTCCTTGCGCAGCTCCTCGGCCTTCTTTCGATGGGCAGCTGCCGTGTCAAGCCCCAATGGATCGAGCTCGCGAGTCGGCGACCCACGCGCATAGGACCCGGCATTCATTCCATCCACATACTCCAGCGGATCCCGCTGAACAAATCTCCGCAGCTCCGGCGAGTACGCCCGCGCCCGGTAGTGGTAGAGCCCCGCCTCCTTGTCCCACTGCCGGCCCGTGAACATCCACGGGTTCCCGACCTGCGTGGAGGAGACCGTGGCGCCGGTCCGGTCCTTGATCGTCACCTTTCCCCAGGGGTCGTAGCTGTAGCTCTCGACCACGTTCTGCGACGAATCCGTCACGTGCGTAACCGAGCCGATCAGCTGCCCGTGGTAGTAGAAGCGCTTAAGTTCGCTCGTGTCCGAGTCCTGGTCCACGTCGGCGACGTCCGGCGCCTCCATCATCACCGGGCGGTCGATCCCGTCGTCGTAGACCCACTTCCGGGCGAGGCTTCCGCCTTCGTAGTCCTCGATCGGGTCCTCGCCCGAGTGGATCGTCCGGGTCGTCACCGAGCCGGTCGTCTTCTCGAAGCGCCGGCCGCGGAGGCTCGCCGACGGCGCCGCGTCGAACTTCGCCGTCATCAGGACCGCGCTCGTCCCCTTGTCCTTCACCTCGATCAGGCGGTTCAGCCCGTCGTACTTGTAGAGCTTCGAGCCGTCGTCCTTCAGGTTGCCGTTGTCGTCGTAGACGTGGGTGACGCCCCCGGCCACGGTGTAGAGGTTCATCGAGCTCGTCGTGTAGGAGGTCGTCGCGGCCGAGCCGCCGTAGGGCGTCTTCACGTAGGACGTCAGGTTGTGGACGTCGTCCATGTTGTACTCGAGCTTGTCCGAGTAGCTCCGGCTCCCGGGGCTCGCCGCCTCGGCGGCCGGGTCATCGACCGCGGTCAGCGCCTTGACGAGCCGGTCGGCGCGGTCGTACGTGTAGACGTCGCCGTAGCCCGACTCGTGGCTTCGCGCCTCGTAGGTGGGGTTCCCGTTCGCGTCGTAGCCGTAGTCGAAGCCCGCGAACTCCGTCCCGCCGGACGTCTTGTGGAAGATCTCGGTCGGGCGGCGGTAGCCGTCGTAGCTCCGGTTGGCGGTCGCGCCGCTCCCAAAGGTCGTCTTCTTCGAGCGGTGGTGACCCCAGTGCTCGAACGTCGCGATCGAGACGCTCGAACCGTCCTCAAGTCCGGTCAGCATCGAGATCTCCGCGTACTCGCGGTTGACGACGAAGCCGGACGGGTACGTGATCTTGGTGAGGTTGCCCTCGGCGTCCCACTCGTTGGTGACGGTCTTCCCGGTCGATCCGAGGGGGTTCGCGCCCTGGACCTCGGTCAGGACCCGCGAGAGGCTGTCGTAGGTGTACTGGACCGTCGAGTGGTCGTTGACGGCCGAGGTCATCCGGCCGAGACCGTCCCACTGGTAGGTCTCCTCGGTGATCCCCCCAACGCCGGACGCAAGCGTGTAGTCGCGGCTCACCAGCCGATCGTTGTCGTCGTAGACGAGGTCGATCTCGGTGCCGTTCTGGTCGGTCAGCAGAGTCAGGTTGCCGTTCGCGTCCCAAGCGAGCGCCACCGTGTTCGAGTCCTCGTAGGTCTTCTCGACCAAGCGGTGGAGCAGGTCGTACTCGTAGAGCGTCTCGTTCCCGTTGTCGTCGGTCAGCGAGAGGACGTTGTCGTGGTCGTCCCACGCCGTCCCGGTCACCATCGACCCGCTCGCCGAGACCTCGCGGCTTTCCTCGGTCACGCGGCCGAGGCCGTCCCGGCTCCGCGTCGTCGCGTAGCCCCTGGGGTCGATCGTCCTTCGCAGGAAGCCGAGCGCGTCCAGTTTGTACTCCGTGACCAGCTTGTTCGAGCTGTTCGTGCGGTCGACGACCGAGCGCTTCTTCAGGCGGTTCAGGGCGTCGTGCTCGAACTCGGTCACGTAGGTCTCGGTGGTCGAACTCCCGTGGAGCTTCTCCGTCTCCGAGAGCGCGGTCACGTTCCCGTTCGCGTCGAGCGTGTACGCGCGGATGTTCCCCGCCGCGTCCTCCTCCTCGACCAGGCGCCCCGCGCCGTCCCACTCGTGCAGCGTGTCGTAGCCGCGGCGGTCGCTGTGGGCCGTCATCAGCCCGCGCTTGTCCAGGGTGAACGTCCGCGCAAGCCACTGGTCGGTCGTCCCCTGGAGGAGCCCCTCCTCCTTCCAGCGGCGGTTCATCGCGTCGTAGGTGTGCTTCGTGTGCTCGAGCAGCAGGTCGGTCGCCCCCGCCTCCGCGTACGCCTTGGCGTCGGTGACGTTACCGGCCTTGTCGTAGTCGGTCGTCCGGTAGTGGCCGATCGGCGTCACAGCCGCGGTCATGCGGTCGAAGAGGTCCCACGTCTTGGTCGCCGTCTTCGAGCGCGGGTTCACATGGGAGGTGAGGTTCCGGTTGCCGTCGTAGTGGAACGTGTCCGTCGCCTGGATGTGCCCCGTGCCGGGGTCCCTCACCTGCGTGTAGACCAAGTCCCGCTCGTCGTAGGTCCACTCGGTCCGGACCGGGCCGCGCTCCTGCGCGATCACGTTGTCGTTCGCGTCGAAGCTGAACGAGGTGCTCCGCGAGGCCGACGCGGTCACCATCTCCTGCATGCTCGCGACCTTGTTGTTCGGGTGGCGGGCGTAGGACGTCTCCCACCAGGCCGGCGTCGTGAGCCACGTCCCGTCGTAGTCGATGTTCTTCCGGCTCACCTTGGTGACGCCGAGGTTCGCCGTGTACTCGAACTTCGTCACGTAGCCCAGGGCGGACGGCGCCGCGATCTCGGTCACGTTCCCGTAGCGCTCCGCCGTCAGGGTCGTCGTGTTCCCCCGCGGGTCGGTCACCGACGCGGGGCCGCCCCAGGAGGTGTAATCCCACGTCGTCGTCAGGTCGAGACCGCCGTCGTCCCGGACGACGGACTCAAGGAGCCCCGTCTTGGTACCGGTCGAGTAGTAGCTCCACGAGGTGACCTTCCCCTCGCCGTCGGTGAACGACGCCACCGTGCCGTCCGTGTTGTAGGTGTAGCCGTGGGTGACCGTCTGGTTCGGGGTGACGTGGGTCAGCGTCGGGAACGTGATCGTGGTCGGCTGGCCCTTCGAGTTCAGCGTGAAGCTCGTCGTGTTTCCGCGGGGGTCCGTGTAGGAGCTCGGCGCGTAGTACTTCGCGGAGTCGAGCGTCCACGTGTGGACGATGTCGCCCGAGCCGTCCGCGGCGGACATGACCTCCTTCCGCCGCTCCTCGGTCGGGAGCTGTGCCGAGTTGAGCGTCCACTTGGCGCCGTTCCCCCGAGGCAGCGTCACCGACGTGATGTAGCCCGCCGTGTTGCTCCCCCACGTCGTCGTGTAGTCGCCTTCGCCCGAACGCACGCCGCGGTTGGTCTTCTCGACGAGGCTTGCGATGGCGAGCGTCGTCGCCGCCCACTCGTAGACCTTCTCGTTCCCCGCGCGGTCGGTCACCGTCACCTTGCGGTTGGCGACGTCGCTGTAGTCGAACGCCACGTAGTTCGACCACGAGTCGATGTACTGCTTCGTCACGCGGTCCGAGGAGTCGTAGGCGTAGCGGAGCGCCGAGTTGCCGCGGCCGTCGATCTCGATCAGGAGGTTCCCGTTGAGCGCCGAGGAGGAGCTCCCGTTGACGTAGCGGAACTCCCGCGTGATCCCGGCCGGGAAGAGCGTCGTCGCGGGTCCGGTCACGCCGAGGAGTTGGCCCTTCGTGTTGTAGGTGAAGCTCCAGCCCGCGCCGCCCTGGACCGTCATCGTGGAGAGCCGTCCGGTCCCCGAGTAGTAACTGAACGTGTGGGAGTTCCCGCGGGTGTCGGTCACCGACGTGGTCTCGCCCCCCGAGCCGTGGGAGAGCGCGATCGAGTTTCCGAAGCGGTCGGAGACCTCATCGAGCAGCCCGCCCGAGTACGTCCAGGACATCCCCTCGGGCGTCGTCCGCGTGTAGACGCCGGCGGACAGGGTCAGCTCGTCGCGCATCCCGGCGGGCGAGGTGAAGATCCCGCTCGAGTTGGTGTAGGTCACCTGGACGCCGTCCTCGCGGAGCACCGTGAAGTTGCCCGAGCCGTCCACCGTGTAGGCGGTGTCGAGGAGCGGCGCGAACCAGCCCTTCCCGACCCGCCCGTCGAAGGCGCTCTGGGAGCTGTACTCGAGCCGGAGCTCGAAGTCGAGGAGCGACACCGCCTCGGGAGCGGGAGCGTCCCCGCAGCAGTCCATCTGCCCGAGGAGGCTCGGCCGCCGCCCAGGCGCCGCACCGAAGCCGTAGCTCCGGCGCACGGCTCCCGAGGTCAGGACGGCGCCGCGACCCGCCATGGGCGAGGTCCCCGCGGCGGCGTACCCGGCGCTGGTCGGCGCGCCGGTCTTCGTGATCGTGCTTCCGCCGTCGAGCAGGCCGGACCCCGGATCGAAGGGATTCGAGTCGGTCGGGTCGTTCGTGAGATCGCCGTCCATGTCGGCCAGCGTGACGTCCGTGCCCTTCTCCGTCGCCTCGACGAAGTCGCTCCAGCCGTCGTCGTCGGTGTCGCTGTCGTTCGGGTCCGAGCCGAGCGCCGTCTCGAAGTCGTCGGTGAGGCCGTCGCCGTCCGTGTCCGCGGCGAAGGCCGCCGCCGCGAGGAACGGAAGGACCGCGAACGCGAAGAGCCGCGGGAGGAGGGCGCGCATGGCTACTGCCCGCCCTTCGCGTCGAACCGCGCCTTCTTGACCGCAGAGAGGACGTCCTTCAGCAGGTCGTTGCTCCCCGCCTTCGACTCGGCGGTCCCGTTGACGGCGTCCCACGACTTCCCGTCCTTCTCCTCGGCCCGGAGCCACGCCGTCAGCGCCGCCGCGCGGGCGGCGTCGCTCCGCTTCGCGTCTCCGGCGGCGTCGGCGAGCTTCGTGCGCGCCCCCGAGTAGTCCGCGCGGCCGATCGCGAGGAGCGCCAGCGACGCGAGCTCCGCGTCGCGGCTCGCGGCGAGCGCTTCGAGCGCGCCGCGCGATTCGCTCGAGTCCTTCCGGACGAGCTCGTCAATCGCCGCCAGCCGACGCGAGCGGCCGCCGGTCTCCGCGATGGCCTGGAGCTCCGCGACGCGCTTGTCCGCTGCGGAGGAGATCCCCGGCGCCACGAGCGCTGCGGCCCCCGCCGCAAGCGCGAACAGCATCAACCTGCGCTTCATCATCGAACGGCTCCCTCGGTGCTTCGACCCGGTCCTGTCCCTCTCAATTCGGACGAGACGCGCGGCGACCGACCCGGTGCGCCGCCCCTGCCGACCGAGAAACGCTACCGCCCCCTCTCCGGGGCAGTCAATGGGGTTGCACGGAATCTCGAGGGCACCGGCGCGCGCGAGGGCGTGCTACGCTCCCCGCGCGGAGGCCCGCCGCGCGGAACGGCCGGACCGCGCACGCACCGGGGAGGATGCACATGGGAGAGCAGGAGGTTCTCGGCGGACGCTCGGGCTGGCGGCTCGCGCTCGCGGCCGTGCTCGCGCGGCTGCGGTTTCTCGCCCTGATCGCCCTCCTGATCGCAGCGGCGGCGTTCTGGGACCGGGCGGCGGAGCTCGTCCGCGGCGACAGGGTCGCCGCGATCGGACCCGGCGCGACCGAGCACTTCTGCCCGATGCACCCCGCTGTCGTCCGCGCCGCGCCGGGGAAGTGCCCTTCCTGCGCGATGCCGCTCGCGGTGCGCCAGCCCGGATCGCGGCCAGACCTCCCTGAGGGCACTCGTGCGCGCGTCGTCCTCGCGCCGTACCGGATCGGGCAGGCGGGGATCCGCACAGAGCCCGCCTCGTGGCGGCCGCTCGCGTTCGAGGTCGAGGCGCGCGGCGTCCTCCGCTACGAGGAGGCGGCGACGCGGCGCTTTGGCGCAGGTTTCACCGGGCGGGTCACGTCGCTCGGGAGCACCACTGACGGTGCCACGATCCGCCGAGGGGAGCCGCTCGTCCGCATCGCGAGCGCCGAGGTGCAGGCGGTCGCCGCGAGCTACGCCACCTCGGCGAAGCAGCTCGAAGACGCCAAGGGCCGGTCCGCCTCGGCCGCGATCGAGCGCCTCCGCGCCCTCACTGACCAGCTCGGGCGGCAGCTCCTCGCCTGGGGCTTCGATCAGGGGCAGCTCGAGCTCCTCGCAGCGCACGAGCCAGGCGAGGACGTGGCGATCCGGGCGCCGTTTGACTGCGTGGTCCTCCACACCGACGTGTCGGTCGGAGAGCAGGTCGTGATCGGCTCGCCGCTGGTCCACGTCGCAGACCCCGCCGCAGTCGTCGCGATCCTCCAGATCCGGCGCGGCGAAGCGCGGATGCTCCGGCCGGGACTCCGCGGCGACCTCGTTGATCCGCTCCGGCCGGAGGACCGCTCCGAAGTCGAGATCGTCCAAGTCGCGCCGCACGCCGACGAGGCCGCGCAGACCGTCCTCGTGCGGGCGCGGACTGTCGAGGGCGCCAGCGCGCCGGCACGAGCGCCAACGGCGGGCAGCATGGTCGCTGCACGGTTCCGCGTCCCGGTGCGGGAGACGGAGCCGTGGTCCGGGATGGAGTTCCCGGCCGCGGGCGAGCCGAGGACCGTCTACGAGTGCCCGCCGCACGGGGTTTCAGAGGACGAGCCCGGGATCTGCCGGCTCTGCGGCGAGATGAAGCTGATCGCGCGCGAGGTGCTGGGCGGGGCCGGTCCGCTCGACGTCCTCGCCGTTCCCGACTCCGCAGTGGTCGAGACCGGACGGGCGGCGTTCGTCTTCGTGCTCTCCGCGCCGGGCACGTTCGACGCGCACGTGGTCCGCCTCGGACCGCGATGCGGCGACTCGCGCCCCGTGATCTCCGGCATCGGCGCAGGCGAACGTGTCGCGGCTGCGGGGGCCTTCCTCCTCGACGCCGAGACGCGCCTCGACCCGGCCGCCGCCGCCGCCTACTTCGGCGCAAGCGAGCCCCGGTGATCGAGCGCGTGATCGGCTGGTCGATGCGGAGGCCGCGCGCGGTCCTCGCGGCGTCGCTCGCCGCCGCGGCTGCGGGCGCCGCGGCGCTCTTCGCGACCCCGCTCGACGTGATCCCCGACCTCGCCGAGCCGCAGGTGCTCATCGGCGCGGCATGGCCCGGCCGCGGGCCGCTCGAAGTCGAGGAGAGGGTCACGCGACCGCTCTCCCGCGCGCTTCTCGGCATCCCCGGCGTGCGCGCGGTCCGGGGCTCCTCGGAGTCGGGGATGTCGATGGTGGACGTCGTCCTCGAGGACGGCGCGGAAATGCAGCTCGTGCGGTCGCTCGCCGCGGAGCGCATCGCTGCGGCCATCCCGGAGTTCCCCGAGGGCGTCCTGCCCGCCCTCGGCCCTGACGCCGCCGCGACCGGGCACGTCTTCTGGTACACGCTCGAGGGCGGCGACCTCGACCTCGGAGAGCGACGGGAGCTCCATGACGCGGTCGTCCTCCCGGCACTCCGCTCCGTCCCCGGCGTCGCCGAGGTCGCCGCGGCAGGCGGCATGAAGGCCGAATGGCAGGTCGAGTCGGATCCGCTCCGGCTTAGGGCCTTCGACGTCACGCTGGAAGAGCTCACCGATGCGGTCAGGCGCGCCTCCAGCGGTCAGGGCGCCGGCGGGACCGCTGCAGGCCCCGGCGGCGAGGCGGTGATCGTCAGCGGCGGGCTCGACGCGGGCCGCGCCCGCGACGCGATCCTTCGCGCCGTCGTCGCCGAGCGGCGCGGGTCGCCGATCCGCGTCGGCGACCTTGCCACGGTCTCGGTCGGGCCCGCGCCGCGCCGGTCGATCCTTGAGCGGGACGGGAGCGAGGCGGTCGGCGGCGTTGCGGTGATGGCCCGCGGCGGAAACCCGCGGGAGGTCTGCGCCGCGCTCCGCGCACGGGCCGCGGAGGTGTCGGCCCAGCTCCCGGGCGGTGTGCGCATCGCGCCGTTCTACGACAGGAGCGAGCTCGTTCGCGCCGCTGTGGGGACGGTCGGCCGCGCGCTCGCGGTCGAGCTCATGGCCGCCGTCGCGGTGATCTTCCTCGTGATGCGCCACGCCGGCGCGTCGGTCCTCGTCTGCATCTCGCTCCCGCTCGCGATCCTCCTCTCCTTCCTTGCGATGAGGCCGCTCGGGATCGAGGCGAACCTGATGTCGCTCGCGGGGATCGCCATCGCGATCGGCGTGCTCGCGGATCAGGCGATCGTGCTCGCGGACAACGGGCTCCACGCGCTCCGGGCGAGGTTCGGGGAGGGGCCGGTCCGGGGCGACACGCGGGATCTGCTGCTCAGGCCCGCCCAGGAGGTCGGGCGTCCTGTCTTCTTCGCCGTCCTCGTGATGGTCGTCTCCTTCCTCCCCGTGTTCGCGCTCGGCGGCGTCGAGGGGCGGATGTTCCACCCGCTCGCGTGGACGAAGACGCTGGTGCTCCTCGCGGTCGGCGTGGTCACGGTGACGCTCCTCCCAGCACTCCTCCCGCGCCTCCTCCGCGGGCGGGTGCGGGCCGAGGAGGACTCATGGCTCGTGCGCACGGCCGCCGCGGTCTACCGCCCGGTCCTCTCATGGCTGATCGGGCGGACGCGAGTCGTCCTCCTCCTCTTCACGCTGATCCTCGCGGCGGGATGGGTCGTCTCCTCCCGGCTCGGGCGGGAGTTCATGCCGGCGCTCGACGAGGGGGCGATCCTCGACATGCCGGTGACGACCCCGCGCGCGTCCCTGGCCCAAGTCGGCGACGATCTCCGCGCACGGAACGAGCTGCTCCGGTCCTTCCCCGAGGTGACGACCGTCGTCGGGAAGGCCGGGCGCGCGGACACGGCGACCGATCCGAGTCCGATCGAGATGATCGAGACGCACGTCGGACTGCGTCCTGCCGCGGACTGGCCGCGGCGGCACCTCGGCGACGGCGAGGCCGCTCGCGGATCCGCGCGGCTCGTTGGCGAGTTGGAGGCGGCGGGGCTTTCCGACGCAGCCGCCGCGGTGAGCGGCGGCGACGCTTCCGAGGCGCGGCGCCTCTTCGACGCGCGGATGCGCGCGGACGCGTCCCACGGACGCCTTGAGCCCTCCCGCGCCGGACTCTCCTGGATCGAGTCCCTCGCCGCGGCCGGCGGACTGGATCCGGAGGACAGCCGCGTGCGCGCTGCGGTCGCCTCCGCGGCCGGCGGCTTCGCGCCGACCCTGTCGCGGAAGTCCCGAGACGACCTCCTCGCGGAACTCGACGCCGCCGTCCGGATGCCCGGGTGGGCCAACATCTGGACCAAGCCGATCATCAACCGGATCGACATGCTCACGACCGGCGTGCGCACGGCGGTCGGCGTGCGCGTCCTCGGGCCGGACGTCGAGACGGTTGATCGCGTGACCGCAGAGGTCGCCGTCATCCTCCGCGCCGTGCCCGGCGCGGTCGATGTCGTGGCAGAGCAGGCGTCAGGGAAGTCCTACCTCCGCGTGACTCCGGCGGAGTTCCCCGGCGGTGCGCTGGTCCCCGCCGCCGACCTGCTCGCGGCTGTGAGCGCGGCGTTCGACGGCACGATCGCCGGTGAACTCCCGGGGGACGGGCGGTTCTCTGGCGCCCGGCTCCCCGTCCGGGTGCGGTACGCCCGAGCCGCGCGGGAGGATGCCGATGACGCACGCGCCGTGCTGCTCCCGCCGCGCAGCGCCGAAGCCGCCGATGCGTCACCCCTCATGGGCGGCGCGGGCTCGGCGATGCCCGGCGCCATGGCCGGGATGGCGCACGCTGCGAAGCCGAGGTCGGCGGCGGCTCCGACGGCGGCGCCGGATGCGGCCGAGGCGGAGTGGGTGCCGCGCCATCATCCGGAGGTCGGCGACGCGGCGCGGGTCGAGCTCGCCGAGGGCCCTGCGATGATCCGGAGCGAGAACGGCACGCTCCGCGGCTTGGTGCAACTCGGCGTGGAGGGCCGGGACATCGTCTCATTCGTCGAGGACGCGAAAGCGGTCGTCGGGACCCGCGTCTCCCTTCCGCGCGGCGTCACGCTCGAGTGGACCGGCCAGTACGAGCACGAGGTCCGCTCGCGGCGGACGCTCTCGCTGATGATCCCGGCGGTGCTCGTCTCGATGCTCGCGATCCTCTGGATGACCTACCGCGACCTCGGCCATGCGCTGCTCGTGCTGCTCGCCGTCCCCGGGGCGCTCGCGGGCGGGGTGTTCTGCCAGGCGATCCTCGGCGAGCCGTTCTCGGTCGCATCGTGGGTCGGCTTCATCGCCTGCTTCGGGATGGCGACCCAGACGGGGATCGTGATGCTGGTCTATCTCCGGCAGGCCGTCTCCGCCGCGGGAGGGCTCGGAAGGGTCGCGTCTCCCGAGGCTCTCCGCGCGGCGGTGCTCGACGGCGCGGTCCGGCGCATGCGCCCGAAGCTCCTGACCGAGGCGACGACGATCCTCGGCGTCGCGCCGATGCTGTTCGTCGAGGGGCCGGGCTCGGAGATCCTCCGGCCGATGGCCGCGCCCGTCCTCGGCGGCATCCTCGTCGCCGACGAGGTGATCGACGTCTTCCTGCCCGCGCTCTTCTACCGGCTGGAGCTCGCAAGATGGCGGCGCATGCGGAGCGCTTCCGCGGCGGGCGCCAGCGGCTAAGAACGCTCGACCTGGAGCCTGAGGAGGCCGTGGTCGCTGTACGTCTCGATCCACGCCCCTTGAGCAGCCGGGGTCTTCTCCTTCGGCCAGCCGAGCACGGAGATGTCGGCGCCGCCCTGGCTCTTCATGGAGAGGTGGGATGAGGCGACGACGTGGTCCAAGTCCGACGGCGCGAACTTCCCGCCCGGTCCGTTCCACCATGTGGCCGGCTCGTCCTTCGAGAGGCGCCTCATCCCGACTCGCTTCGCCTCGCTGTCGAGCTTCCGCAGCTCGGTCGCCGCGTCGATCGATCGCCCGTAGGGGTACTTCATCCCCATCGTGTTCAGGTCGCCGAGGAAGAGGTAGTTCGCGGCGGCTTTCCCGCCCTTCCGCGCGAGCTTGTCGAGGGTCTTCTTGAAGTCGAGCGCGCGGCCGAACTGGTCGTCGCGGATCCCGAGCCCCTTCGGGTCGGGTCCGCTCTTCGTGTGGAGGAAGAGGATCGAGTAGGTCTCGCCGTCGATCACGAGCGAGAGGAGAGCGCCCGGTCGCAGCGTCGTCTGCCCGCTCCGGAACTCCGTCTTCTGTGTGAAGAAGGCGGTCAGGGGCCGCCTGACGCCGACGAGGATCTCCTGGATCTGCGGGCCCTCGGTGATGTGGAAGCTGTAGCCGGGCATCTCCTTGGTGAGCGCCGAGAAGACGGCCGCCCCCTCGACCTCGTAGAGCGCGAAGACGTCGGGCGTCTGGTCCGCGAGGAACGAGACGACGCGGGCGACCCGCGTCGGGTCGTCCTTGAAGTGCTCGACGTTCCAGGATGCAAGCGTGAACGCCTTCGCCATGGGTCCTTCCTCCTGCGGTTCCTCGTCCTGCGGACCGAGGGGGATCGTAACCGCGCCGCGGAGCCGCGATCAAGTCGGTCTGGAGTCTCGCGCGGCGGGAATCCGCAGCGGCGCAACTCCGCCCTGCGCTGCGGCGTTTCATGTCTGCCGCGCATCGCCGGACGAGGGTCGGATTGCGGAACGACCTGACGCGCGCGCCGAAACTCAGGCGCAGCTGCTGTCCGCGCGACCTCCCGCGCAGTCCCACTTGATCAGAGGGATCGGCGGCTGCCCCTGCCCGGACATCCCGCCGACCTCGGAAGGAGCCCCCATGGACCTCCGTGACGGCCATCGAAGCCCCCGCTTCACGCTCGCGGACGACGAGTTCGTCCGCCGCGCGGTGCTCGGCGATCCCGAGTGCCACCGCGAGCTGCGCGCGCTCTCGGTCACGCACCTCGCGCGCCGCAGGCGCGGGCGGGTCCCGCGCGACGACGTGGAGGACGTCGTCTCCGACGCGATCGTCCGCGTCGGAGACGAGCTTCGAGAGGGCCGCTGCTCCGCCCCCGCGAAGAGCTACGCGAAGGCCCTTGAGCGCCACGCCAAGCGTGCGTGGCGGGCCTCGGACAGGGCGCGCAAGAGCCAGAGCAGCGGGAAGCACGAAGAGCCGGAGACCGCGGAGGATCCGCCGAACATCCTCGCCGCCTGGGAGACGGCCTTCGCCGTCCACGCCGCGATGTCGGTCGCGGTCGCCTCTGCGATGAAGGGGCTCGGGGACGGCGACTACGAGCTGCTCCGCCGGCACCACGACCTGCCGCTGCCTGCGCGGAAGCTCCCGCGCCCGGGGACGCGGCGCACGAGGACGGACGCGTCGCAGAGCCGCGCCCGCCGCCGCGCAGTGAGGGCGTTCCGGAAGGGGGTCGTCGAAAATCTCCAGCGCTTGGTCGCCGCGGGAGAGGCCGACCCCGAGGTCGTGCGGTTCGCGCTCGGTACGTTCGACGGGCACGTCGGCGGCACGGACTCCGCCCACGATGCGTGACCCAAGGCGCACCGTCAGCGGGCGGACGTCTGGTCGTGCCCGGCGCCAGACCACAGCAGGTCTGGAGCGTCGCCGTGAAGGGGCGACCGTCCGCAGCGGAGATTCCGCGGGCGCCCTGTCCCGGCCCCTCTCCGACGCATCCCAGATTGGTGGAGGGGCGCGCGGCGGGGCCAACTCCGACCCCGACGGGGTGCCTCGCCAGGAGGAGCGAGCGATGCACGACCATTCCGGCGACGACGACCGCGGGCCCCATGTGGCGGACGAGGACCTCCGCCTCCTCATGTTCGACGACCACTACGCGCACCAGCGCATCCGGCTCGCGGTCGAGGAGTTCGTCCGGAGGCGGCGCTTGGGATGGGTTCCGCCGCAGGAGGTCGAGGAGGTGGTCTCGTACGCCATCTCCGAGACGTTCCACATGATCAAGGACGGCGCCGACCCGCGGGAGATCCGGCTGGAGATGCGGCGCGCGGTCGAGCGGCAGGTGGCGCAGCTCCGCCGCCGGCGCTCGCGCGCCGTGCCGCTTCCTCCCGAGCTCGACTGGACGGCGAGGGGGAACAGCATCGATGACCTGATCGAGCGCGAGTACGCGCGCCGCGTCATCGAGGTCGCGGAGTCGGAGATGACCGCCGCGCTCCTGTCGCTGTCCGCGGCCGACCGCTCGCTCATCGCGGACGCCTACGGGATCTCGCCCGGGAAGGACGGCGAGCCTCCCACGGCCTCGGAGCCCGGCTCGGCCGCGGACGCCGGAGGCGGCGCTCCAGGCCGGCCAAGGGACGAAGCCGGCCGGAAGGCGCTCCAGCGCGCGCGCGGCCGCTTCTCGGAGGCGCTCGAGGCAGGGATCCTCCGGCGCGTCCGCGCCGGAGGCGACCGCGACGTGCTCGACTCCGTGCTCGCCTTCGTGCGCGGCATGCGCCTCGTCCGCGCAGGCACCGTCCTGGAACTCCTGCGGCGCCAGCGCTCAGGCGGCGGCGCCAGCGCGGACGCGTAGTCCGCCGGCCCGGCCGTCTCCTCCTCTCTCGCAAGCGCCCGCGGCATCGGACTCCGGTCCGCGCCGCGGGCGCGACTCGTTGCAGCAGGGCGCGCGGGCAGCGGGAGACTGCAATGTCCCGCCCGGGGGCGGTTGCGTCCCTAGGGAGTACCGGATGCCCGCGGCCCCGAAGAGGGACCAGGCGCCGAAACCGAGAGGAGCCCGCAATGAAGGACCACCACGAGGACACCGCACGCCACGCCGGACCGCGCGCCCCGGGCCGCACCGGCGCCGGCACCACCGGCCGCGACGACTCCCACACGCACGCCGAGCGTCACGCCGGCCGTCACGTCGTTCCCAGCGCCGACCTCCACACCGAGCTCCACGTCGAGCACGCCGACCTGTGCCAGGCTCGCTTCCACGACGAGGCGGCCCTGTCGCGCGTCATCCTCGGATGCCGCGAGTACCTCCACGCCGCGCACGGAGTGGCGGAGCACGAGAGCGAGGAGCTCGCGTCCGAGGCGCTCGCCGCGGTCTGGGTCAGCGTGAAGGAGGGCGAGTCCGCCGATGCGATCGTGCGCCAGATGCGGATCGCCCTGGACCACGCCCACCGCCGCGAGGTCCGCCACCGCCGCCGCTACCAGACGGGGGTCGGCATCGACGTGCTGCGCGAGTCCGCGCGGGTGTTCGGCGGGGACTCCGTCTCGGCGCTGATCGAGTTCGACGACGCGATGGACGTGGTGCACGCGGTGCGCCTCCTCGTGCCCGTCGCGCTCCGGTCGCTCCGCCGGGACCACCACGACGTGATCGTCCACTACTACCGCTTCCAGAGCTGCGGCCTTGCCCCGCACGACCCCGAGCCGCCGGTCTTCGCGACGCCGGCCGAGGGCCTGCACGCGCTCCGGGCGGCGCGCCAGGCGTTCACCGAGGCGCTGCTCCGGGAGATCGGCGAGCGCGAGCGGAGCGGCCACGGCGAGGCCGCGGTGCTTCGCGATGCGCGCCACTTCCTCTCCGGACGGGTCGCCGTCGCTGAGGGGGCCTGCGGCGAACCGGTGCGGCACGCCGCCCGGTGCGGAGGCGCCGCGTGCGGCGGGCACCACGGGCACCACGGGCACGGCGGGCACTCGGCGCACGAGCCGCGGCACGCAGACGACTCGCAGCAGGCGCACGGGTCGGAGGAGGCGCACGACCTGCACGCCGGGCAGAGCGGTGGGCGGCACGTGCCGCACCCGCGGCACGGATACGACGGCGGCGGGACCGCCTGACCTGACACCGCACGGGCGACCCGTCGCCCACGCAACCGCAACACTGATCGGACCATCGAACGAGCGCAACGTGACCACTCCGACCCCCAGCGAACCGAAGGACGACCGCGACCCCGCGGCGGCAGGCCGAGGCATCTCCGCCGAGGCCGCCGCTCCGGGGCTCTCGACGTTTGCTGGCCGAGGGGAGCACGCCGACGCCCGAGCGCTCGGACCGGACGAAGTCCGCCGGGCGCCTTCCCGCATCGCAGTCCGCCGCGCCTGCCACGCATCTGCGGCATCCGACGGCTGCGGCGACGACCATCACCACGACCACGGCCGCGCCGCCCGCGTGTAGGACGCGGCGGCTGGGCCCCGAAAGGAGGGCCCCGTGCCTTGTGGCGTGACGTTCCATGCCTGCGCGGGGTCCTCGTCTGAAGTGCCAGAGGAGGAACTTGGCCATGACGACCGACTACGACATCGACGAGCCCGCGGCGGAGGACCGCTGCGACGAGGAGCTCGAGGCGGCGCGCGACCGCGCGACGCACCTCCTGCTCGTCGCCTGGCGGGCGAAGCTGCTCGCCGACCAGAAGGAGGGGGGCGCCGCCGACAGGCGGTAGCTCGATCTGCGCCAGGCCGGCGACTCCGGCCGGCGGGAGGCGG
This sequence comes from Planctomycetota bacterium, assembly GCA_022072415.1. Classification (GTDB taxonomy): domain Bacteria; phylum Planctomycetota; class JAJSAM01; order JAJSAM01; family JAJVHW01; genus JAJVHW01. The sequence goes on along the minus strand of JAJVHW010000088.1, from coordinate 25,893 downwards.
GGGCTCCGGGCACATCCCGGGGGCCCCCGAGGAGAGGGGGAGGAGGCGGGGGGAGCGACGTTCTCCCTGGACGTGAGGGCAGGACCCGAAGGGGCTCAGGTTCGAGCCCTGCGGGACGATGAATCGAGTGTGCGACGCCCGCGACCAGGAGCCGGCGACCCGACGGACACCGAGACCAGCGTCAGGCCCGGCGCGAGAGTCCCCGGCGCCGACCGAGGGATTCGGTACGCAGGGACGGTCGGTGCAGCGGCGTAGCCTTGGCTTTCGCAGGGGCTGCGCAGACGAGCGGCGCAGTCAGGCGCCGCGGAGCAGCAACCGCGAACGGCGACCGGCGCGGCCCAGGCGAAGCGGTGCGCGTGCGTCGCGCACGGAGGGAGGCGACGATGGCCGGTGATTCGGGAGTGCGGCGGGGTCGACGGGAGACGCCGGACGAGGAGCAGGAGCGGCGCCGCGACCGCAACACGGACCTTCTGCTCCGGGCCTGGGGGGAGAAGCTCCGCGCCGGGTCTCAGGCCAAGGCAACGCCGGACGTCACAACGCCGAGCGTCACACGGGCCGCGCCGGCTTCGGTCCGCCGCGCCCCTCGTGCCGTGAACCCGACCGACAACTGACGCGCGGCGGCCTTCGGTCCTCTGCAGGCGTGCGGCGGTGGACTATCTGAAGTCGGCGGTGCCGCCGCCGATGAGCCCGTCCGACCCGTCCGCATCGTCGTCGTCCCCTCGGCCGGAGAACTCCCTGATCCACTCCCTGCTCGGCGCCATGTTCGAAGCGCCGGTGCGGACCACGATGCGCCGTTCGTCGCGGAGATGGCAGGGCTTGTCCGGGTGCTCCGCTACCTTGAGCATCAGCACGTGCCGCCCGGCGATCTGGACGACCCGCGCGTCCACTGCGGGCTCCGGTTCGACGACGCTCCGGACGAGCTCGCAGAGCCGGAGGCGGTAGCTCTCCAGGGCGCGGCCGAGATCCCGGCCCTTCCCGCTGGACGCCGCGGCCTCGATCCCATCCGGCACTCCGTCGTTGGAGACCCCGAGAAGGACGTAGCCCCCGCTGCGGTTTGCGAATGCGCAGACGGTCGCGAACACCTCCTCCCTCTTCAGGCTGCCGGCGTCGCACTTCACGCCTGGCTTGAACTCGGTCCCCTCCCCCTCGCCGCCCGCGATGAGCCGCGAAAGAAGGGCCAAGTCGTCCTCCTCGCCGGGGAGCGCGTCGAGGACTCGGCTGACTCCGCGGAACTCGGCCGGCGACTCGCGGTGGCAGTCAAGGACCTCGTCCGCTGCGGAGATCAGGGCTGCCGTCAGCTCAGGCGCCTCAGCCGGGCAGTCGAAGGGGATGGCGCCCGAGCCCGAGACCGCCCTGAACTGCGGCATCTCGCCGGCGTCGGTCACAACCGCGAAGTGCGCCTCGACGGCGACGTCGTATCCCGGTCTCCTCTCGACGTCGATCTCGACCCTGGCCTCGTCGATCCTGCGCATGCCGACGATCCGGCAGCGCGTCTCGGGGATCTCGACCCGCGCGGAGGGGATGCGGATCAGATCCGCATCCCGGCGCCGGATGCCGAGCCAGCGGCAGGCCGCCCCGGCCGGGTAGAGGATCGGCGGCGAACCATAGGCGATCTGCTGGATGGTCGGGATCGTGGCGGTCTGCTCGCCGCGCGCGAGCGAGACGCCCCACTGTCTCCATGCGCCCCGTCGCGCGGTGCTCCCGTGGAGATTCATCTGGTAGCGGTCGTTCGACGAGGCGGCGAGCGGCAGCGCGGAGAAGTCGGGTCCCTCCCCGGTCCGAAGAAGCCGGTCGAGGACCGCGACCGCATCCGCGGGCCGGACCTCGCGCTCGATCAGGCGAAGCTCAGGAAGCAGGGTGTCCGGTTGCCTCACGGGGTTCTCCCCGGGACGGCTGGCCGACATCACCCAGTGGGTGGCGATCCACGACGGGTCGGCATCCCGCGACGCCGCCGGTCGCACGAGGGCCGCGCGGAGCCGGACCGCCGCGATCCCGGGAAGCTGCGCCTCAAGGTCTCCGAGGATCACGGGGAGCGGGACCGTCCCGTCGCGAAACGTCAGTTGGGCCTGCATAGGCAGAGACTACGCGCCGTTCGTCCCCCGCCGAATGGGCGTCGACGCGCGCACCTTCGGCTCGATCGAGGCGGCAGCGCACGTGAAGCGCAGACGGTCGCCTCGGCCGTGAAACGAGCCCGGCGGCGCCGAAGCGCCGCCGGGGACGGGAGCAGTCTCAGCGCGGCGGGTCAGGGCGCCGCGGTGCTCGTTTCGGCTTCGTCTCCCGGCGTGGCGGGCGGAAGCGGCGGCGCCTGCCGCGGGCCGGATCGAGAGGGCGCGGAACCCGCGACCTGCTCGCGGCGCTGGGCCTTCAGGCGGAAGAAGTGCGGGCCCGAGATCGCCGCGTAGCCGGTCACGCGGCGAGCGACCGCGGTCAGCGGCCGGAAGGACTCGCCGTCCAATCGGAACCCCTCCGCCGTGACCGTGACGAGGAGGTCCCGGCCCTTGTATCGCCGCGTGAGGACCGACCCCGGCGGCGGGACTCCCGCGTCGTCGCGCCGCGCCGGGGCGCGGGTCCGGCGAGGCGGCTCGACCGGATCGCGCGTACCGCGCCGACAGGGGGCGGTCTTGCTCGTCGCCTCTGCGGCTACCCCCGACGCCGTTCGGCTCGCCGCGCGGATGGCCGCGCGGGTCGTCGCTCGGACTGTCGCCCGGGTCTTCGTCCGGACTGGCGCGCCGACGGCGCCCGCCTTCTTCGTCTTCTTCTTGTGCTTCATCGTGAGCACCTCCTAACCCGGACGTTCGCTCCGGCATGTGCGATAGCCAGTGTGTTCCAGCGCCGCTCGCCGCGCCCGCGGACGCCCGCCAGCCCGCAGATCCTCCTTGCACTCCGCGGATCCTTCCGGTGTCCGGCAGGCCGATAGACTCGTCCCGAAGGAGGCCCCGATGGCGTTCGAAGGAAAGGCGATCGAAGAACTCGGAGCGGCGGACCTCCGCGCGCTCGTCGCCGCCGCCGCGGCGGAGTGCCGCACCGTCGAGTACAAGCGCGACGCACCGGGGCGCAACGACGAGGCGAAGCGCGAGCTCCTGAAGGACGTGAGCTCGCTCGCGAACGCCGCCGGCGGCCACCTGATCTACGGCATCGCCGCCAGGGAGGGCGTCCCAGAGGATGTCTGCGGCTTCGAGGAGGGGAGCCCGGACGACTTGAAGCTCCGGGTCGAGAACTCAATCCGGGACGGCATCCGTCCGCGGGTCCACGGTGTGCAGTCGGCTGTGATCGGGGTCGGCGAGGGGCGGGTCGCCCTGGTCCTCCGCGTTCCGCGCAGCTTCTGCGCGCCCCACATGGTGACCCTCGGCGGCTGGTCGCGGTTCTTCGGCCGTGGCTCGGCCGGCTGCTTCCAGCTCGACGTCGATGACCTCCGGCGCGCCTTCGCCGACGGCGCTGGCGCGTCGGACCGCGTGCGGGCGTTCCGCGCCGAGCGCATCTCGCGGATACTCGGCGGCGAGGCGCCGTCGGCGCTTGAGCCCGGCGCGGTCGTCGTCCTCCACGTGGTTCCGTTCGGAGAGCGGGTCGGCCTTCCGTTTCCGATCGGCCGGGCCGCCTCGATCGACCGTGAGGTCCTTCCGCTCAGTTCGGATGCCGTCGAGCGCCGCTGGAACTTCGACGGCTTCCTCATCACGTCCCGCGGGCCCGGCGCCTACCTTCAGGTGCTGCGATCCGGCGCGTTCGAGTCGGCAACCGATCGGCTCTGTCTCGACGGGAACATCCTGCTCACCGAGATCGAGGACCAGGTCCTCGCCCGAAGCGGCGAGTACTTGGGCGCACTGCGGAAGCTCTCGGCGGAGGGGCCCGCCGTGATTCTCCTCTCGGTCCTTCGCTGTCGGGGGCTCCAGATCCCCGGCACCTCGTTCGAGCGGCACCGTCGCGCGGACCACCCGATCGACCGGGACCACCTCCTCTGCCCCGACGTGCTCGTCACCGACTACGGCGCGGATCTCCGGCGAGTCCTTCGTCCGGCGTTCGATTCCCTCTGGAACGCGGTCGGCATCCGCGAATCGGCTTCGTACGCGTCCGGCGGCCGGTGGCACACGCTCCGTGACTAACGACCGCGGATGATCCGCCGCCGTTCGACGCGCGCCCCGATCAGCCGTCCGCCGTGGGGTCGGAAGTACCCGCGACGTCCCGGATGAGAATCGGCGGGGTGCCCTGCCTCGGGCTCCCGCTCGGGCGGCGCCCCGACGGCGGGGCATGACTGCACGCCGTCCTCGGCTGCACCAAGGAGCGCGAGGGCCAGGGCTGCGAGCTGGTCGCCGTGGCCGCCCCGCCCGCGGCGGCTTCGTATCCGCGAGCCCCGCTCGGACTCCGCCACCTCCGCTTCGAGCACCTGTCGGCGGAGGCTCGTCGTCGCCGAGCCCGCGGCACCGCCGCCGGCCGACACGAGTCCCGCGTCAGCGAAGAGAACGAGGCGCCGGTCGTTGAACGCGCTCCGGACGGCCTCGCACATCCGGGTCAGCGACTCCGTCGTGAAGGGGATCTGACGCACGTCGTTCCCGCCACGCGCAAGCGCCTGACACATCTGGACCGCCTGGTAGGGATCGGCGAGGAGCCGTCCCGGTCGCTCAACCAAGGACGCGGCGACCTCCGCCTCGATCCCGTCGAGGTCGATCTGCCCGCGCGGCGGCGGAAGCCAGACGCGTATCCGGTCGAGGTAGAGCCTGCCGTCGGCCGCGCATCGGCGCACGATAGCGTGGACCGCGTGGTCCCGCGAAACTCCGACGTCGAGCCCGTGGTAGCAGCGGTCGCCGGGTGCGGGAGCGGAGGGCGGGCGATACCCCGGATCAACTGCGCGGTCGTAGACCGCCGGAGAGACGAGCTCGCCGCGGCCGTCGGTCGGGAGGCAAAGGTAGAGCCTGCGGAACACGTGCGGCGCGAGCGATGCCCGCTTTCGCTCGAGCTTCTCCGGCCCGATCCACGGGCAGTCCTCGACCGACACCGGCACGAAGTGCCAGGGCGAGTCCGCGGCGCACGCTGCGGCCCGCTCGCGCTCGTCCCGGCGGAAGTCCCCGGCCGGCGAGAACGGCGCGTTCGAGAAGACGGCGAAGCGCCCGTGCGGGAGCTTGTCGTAGCGCGCGAGCGCTTCGTCCCAGACCCGCTCGCCGTGCGGCTCCGGCCAGCTCTGGACCTCGTTGGCGATGAAGAGGTCCGCGCGCGCGCCCGACGCCGAGTAGCCGTCGAGCGACTCGATCCGCGCGACGGCGCGCACGACCAGCCGACCCCGCTCGTCCGCCGCCTCGCGGCGGATCTCGTCCCGGAGGATCGTGATCCCCTCGCCGAGCCACCTCGGGATGCCCATCGCCTCGGCGCGCTCGTCGGTCCGCTGGATGAACCCTCGCACCGTCTTCACGAGGTCGCGGCAGCGGTCGAGGTCGGCCGAGTAGTTGACCACCTCGTAGCCCGCCGGCGCGAAGCGGAGCGCAGCCAGGCACACGGCGGCGATCACCTGGTCCTTCCCGCACCCCGTCGGCCCCTCGACCCAGAGCTGGCTCTTCGCGCCGGCCGCGTGGCCGGGGAGCCCCAGCGTCGCAGCGAACGCCTCGCGCTGCCACGGCATGAGCGAGCGGTCGCCCCACCGCTCGCCCGTGTCGAGCACGAGGGCTTCGAGGAGGCGCACGCACTCGCGCGCGGCATCGTCGGTCCAGGGCGCGCGCGGCGAGACGTCAGCGACGGCGCCCGTCGGCGCGGTCAGGTGCGGACCCGCACGCGGGAGCCTTCGGACAGCGGCGAACGCTTCCCGATCCGCGAGACCGGCCGCGTGCGCCCCATCGTCCAGCGCTCCGTCCTTCGGCGCTCCGCCTTCCAGCGAATCCTCATCGTCCACGAGATCGCCGCCGAGCGCGTCCCAGTCGCGGTCGCCCGGCTCCTCCGCTTCGGGGTTGCGGACCGACGCGCTCGTGCTCCGCACGGTCCCGTCACGCGCCATCGGGCACCCGGTCCGGAGCGTGCGATGACACGTTGACCTGGGTCGCCACGGTGACGCCGCCGCCGCGATCCGCGATGCCGAGCGAGGCGAGGATCGTCTTCGCCGCATCAAGGCGCGCCCGCGCCATCCGCGCGTCGGGCTCGCTCCCTCCGACGACTTCGGAGACGGCGAGCAGCGCCTCGTCGGAGAGCCGGGCCAGCCTTGCCAGCGCGAGGTTTCGCGCCTCGGCGACGAGGCCGGGCTGCGTGCGCTCGAGCAGCGCCGCGAGCTTCCGCCGGAGCGACACGGCGCGGGGACGGTCGGTCCTGCCGATGAACCCGCAGTACCCGAGGTCCTCGCTCGTCACCACCGCCCAGAATGCGTCGAGCTCTCCCTCCCCGGCCTCCATGCGCCGGAGGAGTTCGTTCACGCGGACGCGGTCAAGCGCGGAAGCGGTCCTGACGCGCAGCCGGCGCGGGATCGGCCGGTGTGCAAACGGCTGCGCCGCCGACGTCGCGGTCGACGGCGGGTGCTCCACGCCCCCGGTCGAGCCCTGTTCGGTGCTCATTCAGAGGATCATACCGATGCAGGGCGACACGCGGATCGGAGCCGGTTCCGGCCCCCCGGGGCTGCGGAGGGGTGCCGCCCTGCTTTTTGACTGGGGGGGTGCGTGAGGGGAACGAGCTGCACCCGGCGCGGGAGCGTCAGGTGCGGCTGTTCAGCGCGAGGGCGGCGACGGAGCGATGCAGCGCGCGCGGCGTCCAGAACCCGTCGGCTCCGCGGGTCCGCCGAGCGCCGCCCGGATCGCGGCCTCGCTCGGTCGGACGGCGCGGCCTTGCGAGTCGAAGACGACGACGGCGCCGTCCCGCGCAATCCCGCGGATCGAACGCCCCGCGGCCAGGAGCGAGCGGACCTCCGCGATCTCCTCGGCGCGCCAGCGGAGCGCCGGTCGGCCGAGGACCGCCCCACGCGCGCGCGCGGCGCGCAGCCCGCTCCTGACCCGCTCCCGGATCGCCGCACGCTCGATCTCCGCGACAGCGCCGAGGAGGGCCGCCAGGGCGCGCCCGACCGGCCCCGCGAAGTCGATCCCCTCCCGGAGCGACACGACCCGCACGCCCGCGCCGTGGAGCTCGTCGAGCGCGGTGACGAGCCGCACGGCGTCGCGGCCGAGCCGGTCGAGCGCCGCCACGACGAGGAGGTCGAACTCCCCGCGCCGGGCGTCCCGAAGGAGCCGATCAAGGACGGGCCTGTCCGCGGCGCCGCCCGAGGTCGCAGCCTCCTCCCGGAACTCAAGCGACCTGAGCCCCTCCTGCCGCTCGGCCCATCGCGAGACGGCGTCGCGCTGGTGGTCGAGGTCCTGACGGTCGGTCGAGCAGCGGAGCAGCGCGATCGCTCGGGTCGTGGCGGCGGAGGACATCGGGAGTGCTCCTTCCGGGAGCCGCCTCGCCGGGCGCGGCGGGGCGGCCCGCCGGGGACGTTCGCTCGGACTGCGCACGAAACCAGTGACTTCTGCGCAGCGGCGATGCCGCCCTGGAGCCCCGCGACGGCGGAGGCTCGCCGGCGCCTGGCACCGGGGGTTTCGTGCGCACCGCGGCCCCGTCGTCGGAACCGGGGCGTACGCTCCGGCGGTGCGCGCTCCGTGCGCGCGCGCGACGAACGACCGTGGACGCGGCGCCGATTTGCCGTGCCTGTCGTCCCCGTGCGGACGACCGTCCGCCCGGCGAGAACGCGCGTGCTTGGATGCACGAGGAGGATCGATGCCGCGCCGGGATCTCGACGACTCCGTGGACCGCCGCGCGGCGGCCGAGTTCCTCTCTGAGGCGGCGGAGCGCGTGCTCCTCGGACGTGGCGGATCCCCGCCGAGCGCAGGGAGCGACTTCCTCGAGGTGGCGCGGAGGGAGATCGAGCGGCTTCGCGCAGAGGCGAGGTCCGAGTGGTTCGGGCACCTGAACTCGTGGGACCTCCTTGGAAGCCGCACGGAACGAGCGCGGAGACTGAAGCCCGCGGGTCGGGTGCCTCGCCGTGCGGAGGCCGAGGCGGCTTGCCAGGAGTCCTTCGTTCTACGCGGGCTCGAGGGCCTGCTGCGCCGGCGAGGCGTGGGGCTCGAGTTCCTGGAGTACGTCTACCGATCTGCGTCGCTCCCCGGGGGTCCTCGCTGGCTGCCGCTCGCGATCGAGGGGTCGGGGGCGACGAAGCACCTCCCGCATGGCGCCGTCCTGGTGCGGCGGCCTGAGCGGGCCGGCTACGACGACCGCTTCGCGACGAACCCGCGCTGCGTGCGGTTCGGCCGCCATGCTCCGCAGGACGCGGTCCTCAGCACGGCGAAGTCCCACTGGCGGATGCGCGATGAGAACTGGCCCGACCGGCCTGAGCGAGGGCCCCTTCCCGAACCGTGGCTGATGCATCCGGAGAAGGTCGACTGCTGGCGGCTCACGATCGCGGCGCTCAGGAAGCACGGCAGGCCCTGCCGCGGCGGTTCTCTCGAAACGAATGTGGCTGAACTTGCGCGGCTCGTCGCCGCGGAAGCGGCACTCCAACGAGTGCCTGCCGTTGACCGCCGGACCTTCAGCCGATGGTTCAACGCCCACTGGGCGCACGTCGTGATCGGCGTCGACGGGCCCGCCGCGGCGAAGTAGCGACGCACCGCCGAGCAATCGTCATGGACACGTGATCCCGACGTAGTCCATCCCACCTCCGCGCCGGGACGCGGCGCATCGCTGTCGCGCGGTACGCGACCCTCCCGGCGACGCCGTGGACAGGGTTGCTGGACCACTCTGTCCACGCTCGCTGCGGCCTCCGTGGTTCGATTCGCTGCGGCGATGGCAGCGCGACGCGACAGAGACCCCGAGAGACCACGACGAATCTGGATTCGATCTCAAACTGTTACATGGAAACCGCTTACGTCGATTTCTCCGGAGCCGTCAGACCGGCTTGCGCCGGTCTCCGTGGAGCCACACGATGGGTTGAACGTCGCTGCGGCCGTCGCCGCACACGAGGAGGTTTCGCAGATGAGCCAGATGAAGAGCACGCGCGAAGTGGCCGAGGAGCTCGGCGTCCGGGAGTCGATCGTCCACGACGCGATCCGGCGCGCTCTGGTCACGGGCGTCCCGAGGATCGGCCACGTCTTCGCGTGGGACTCGGACGCGGTCGAGCGGCTCCGCGCGGCGCTCTCAGTCCGCCGCAGGCCGGCCACCAACTCTCACGAGGTGCGCTGATGCCGCGGATACGCACGATCGACCCGGAGATGCGGCGATCTCCTGTGATGGACGGCCTCTCCGTCCTCGCCCGCCTGGCTCTCGTCCTGCTCATCTCCGAAGCCGACGACGACGGTCGTATGTACGGCGACGATCGTTCGCTGCTGACGGCGACCTTCCCACGCGGGCTGCCACCCGATGTCGACGAGCGCAGCCTACTCGTTGCCGTGGAAGACCTGGAGCGCGCCGGACTCGTCATCCGATACGAGGCGGAGGCGCGGCGGTTCCTCGTGATCCGCGGTTGGAAGGACGGACAGAGCTTCTGCTACCAGGTGGTGGACCGTCCCAACGACAGCCGACTCCCGCCTCCGCCTGAGGGGTCGTGCCCAGAGCGCCAGAGGAACTTGCGCTGGCGGAATCGTGAATCCCGCACAGAGGCCGTCGAGTCGCCCCGCCGGCGTCGCACACTCGACGAGCCCTCGACGAGTGATCGTCGATCGCTCGACGGCGGAAGTGGACTGGACGTGGACCGGACGGGACGTGGACGCGAAGCGGACGCGGACACGGACCGGACGGGACCGCGCGCCTCGCCGTCGCCTTCGCCCGCTCCCGCGGGCTCCGGCTCGGCGCGCGGGAGGGACGGAAGGGCACTCGGCCCGAAGGACGTGCTGAAGTCGATCAAGCCCGGCGGCGGCGCACGCGACGCTGCTGCTCACAAGGCTGGCTTGGGCCAGCGGCTTCGGGATGCCTTCAGGCAGTTGCCGTCGAACAGTGATGCCTGCGTCGCGGTGCAGCGGGCGCTGAAGGCTGAGAGTGACGACGACCCAGAGTTCGCGCGACTGGCGAACGAGGCGCTGCTTCTGGTCCAGCAGACGTCAGGGTCGATCCCCAGGCAGGCCGGAGATCCGACGTGACCGCCGCCAGAGTTCTCAGGCGGCATGCACGGACCGGCGCACCCGGGAGGGGGGGAGCGAACGTGCCCACCCTCGGCCGATGGACCGCTGCCTGCCTCGCATTTCCGCGCGGCCAGGTAATCGGCTCGGGAACAGGGGGGGTGCCCCGTGGGTAGGCGAGGCCCGCCGCCGCTCCCGAGCGCGACGAAGCTCGCGCGAGGGACGTTCCGCCCCCACAGGTCCCGCGGCGAGCCGGTGCCTGCGCCCGGCGTCCCGACGCCGCCGCCCTGGCTCCCCCCGCTCGCTCGCGAGGAGTGGGACCGCATCATCCCGCTCCTCCGTGCGCGCGGCCTGGTCGAGGAGATCGACTCCGCGGCGCTCGTCGGCTACTGCACCGCGTGGAGCGACATGGCGGACGCGATGCGCGTCCTTCGCGAGGAGGGGACGACCGTGGCGGACGCCCGGGGCGGTCTCTCCGCGCATCCGGAGCTCCGCCGGATGGAGGCCGCGCGCGAGGCGCTCCGGAAGTTCGCGCAGGAGTTCGGGCTCTCGCCGTCCGCGCGGTCCCGCGTCAGCTCGACACCCCCGCGCGTCCGGAGCCCCGAGGCCGAGGCACGGCGGCGGCGCTACTTCTTCCGGACGCCCGAGGAGCAGGGCCGGTGAGCGACCCGGCCCGTACCGCCGTCGCCGTCTCGGTGCTCGCGAAGAGCGAGCCCGCGCGGATGCTGGTCCTCGCCTGGCCCCTCGTCGGGCCCTCCCTCGCAGCCCGGGCGCTCCTCACCGAGTGGGCGCGGCTCTCGGGCCTGCCCGTCCGCCAGGTCGAGAGGCTCGGCGCCGTGCTGCGCGCCCACCAGCTCTGCCGGGAGGACCGCACCGTCGATCCCGAAGCCACGAGGGTCGTCAATCACGTCGCCGCAGCCTACCTGCGCGCGACCGGAGGAAAGCCCTGATGAGCACCCACGACGCGACGCCCGCCACGGAGTCCGGGATGCCCCGCCGCGGCGGCTTGCAGATCGTCCGCCGCCGGCTGGACGCGTTGACGCTCGACCCGGCGAACGCACGAAAGCACGGGCCGCGCAACCTCGAAGCGATCCGGGCGAGCCTCGCCCGGTTCGGGCAAGTGGAGCCGGTGCTGGTGCAGAAGGGAACCGGCCGCGTGATCGGCGGAAACGGCCGCATCGCCGTGCTCCGCGAGATGGGCGCCGTGGAAGCCGACGTGGTCGAGGTGGACGTCGATGACCTCAACGCCACGGCGCTCGGGATCACGCTCAACCGGACGGCAGAACTCGCCGACTGGGACGAGGACGTGCTCGGACGTCTACTCGGTGCGCTCGCGGACGCGCCGGACTTCGACGCGGCGCTGACGGGGTTCTCCTCCGCCGAGATCGCGCGGCTCCGGGGAGCGGTCGCGGGCGCGAGCGACCCCGACCAGGTCCCCGAGCCGCCGAAGGAGCCGGTGACCCGGCGCGGGGACCTCTGGATCCTCGGCGAGCACCGGCTCCTCTGCGGCGACGCGACCGACGCCGCTGACGTGCGGCGCGTCCTCGCCGGCGCCCGGCCGTTCCTGATGGTGAGCGATCCGCCATACGGAATCCTGTACCGCCCGGCGTGGCGCAACGACGCGGGCATCGCGCAGACGAAGCGGACCGGCGAGGTGATGAACGACGACCGCGCCGACTGGACCGCGGCCTGGCAGCTCTTCACGGGCGACGTCGCCTACGTCTGGCACGCGGCGCTCCACGCCGGGACGGTCGCCGCGAACCTCCACGACGCCGGCTTCGAGATCCGCGCGCAGGTGATCTGGAAGAAGCCGCGGTTCGCGATCGGACGCGGCGCCTACCACTGGGGCCACGAACCCGCGTGGTACGCCGTGCGGAAGGGGCGTCCGGCCCGCTGGTGCGGGGACCGGACGCAGTCGACGGTCTGGGAGGTGGCGGCGGGCGACGGCACCGGGACGACGGTCCACGGGACGCAGAAGCCCTGCGAAGTGATGGCGCGGCCGATCCGGAACCACGGCGAGCCGGGCGACCTCGTCTTCGACCCCTTCCTCGGATCGGGAACGACGCTGATCGCAGCCGTGCGAGAGCGGCGGCGGTTCGCCGGGCTGGAGCTCGACCCGCGCTACGTCGATGTCGCCGTGCGTCGCTGGGAGGAGTACACGGGCGAGCAGGCGGAGCGGCAGCGGAGTTCCGCCAGGTCCGAGGCATGAGCGACCGCCTACGTCGGAGAAGCCGGACGAAGCCGTCGAACGCTGACGGCTCCATCGCGCGCCCTGAGGACGTCTGCGTCCGGCAGTGCAGCGAGCGACATGACTGCCTCGTCAAGGAGTTGGCGCCACGCAGCCAAGAGGTGGCGCGTCTCGATGTGGAGGCTGTAGACGCCGATCGTCCTGAGCGAAGGGCTCGGATCGCCATCGAACGTCCAGTCGCCGCCGAAGCACAGGCCCTCAGGCCCGAACCCGCATGGATTGCCGATGAGGTACTGGAGCGACGAGTACTTCATCGACGCCGTGTCGTCGGGGCGATCGGGCTTCGCCAGCGCCGTGTGGGCGAAGACCTTGTTCCGGACCTTGAACACCGGCGCGTACGCCGTGCGAGCTGCTTCGATCCGCGTCGCATGCGCGGCCACGATGCGCGACGCCTCCGCGTCGTTCGCCGCCGCGAACTTCTTCATCAGATCGTCGTACGCCGCGCGGACTACGCCAGCCAGGGTGGTCGCGTACATCAGGTAGGCGACCACGCGGTAGAGCTCTCGCGGCTTGATCTGATCGACCTTCGCCTCCCAACCGCGCTTCCACGTCGCGCGGTTGGCAGTCGGCATCACCGGATGGATGTTGCGCTCGACATCCTGACGGTGCGCGCGGTGGACTTCGTTGAGCACGGCAACCGCGGAGTCGATCTCTTCCATGTAGACGGGGAGGAGCACCGGGCGAAGAGCGCTCGTCGGCGGCGGGTCCTGGACCGTCAGCTCCAGGGCGCGCAGGTCTTGGAACTTGATGGAGATCACGACGCGCCTCTTTCTCGACCGAAGATCCGGAGTATCCACAGCCTACAGGACAGCCAACGGAGATGAGCGGCAGCGATGGCCCGCGGGAGATGTCGTACTTCGGCGAGCCGCTCGTCACGGCTGACGACGTCGCACGACACCTCGGCGTGGACCGCGCGACCGTCTACCGGCTCGCCGGACGGCCGGGCGGGATCCCGGTGATCGAGGTTGCGCCGCGCGTCCGGCGTTTCCGGGTGAGCGACGTGCTGGCGTTCCTCGCCGCGAAGACGGTTCAGCCGCCGCCGCGACGCCGCGGCGGGCGGCATCTCTTCGGAGGTGCCGCGTGAGTGAGGCTCGTCGGTTCCCCGGGCTACGCTCCCCGCATGCACGTCTCCGCGACGCCCGGAGGCGGACGCCGGATCGAGTTCCGGCCGACTCCGCCCGGCATCTACCTCGACCACGGCGTCATGGGCCAGATCGCCGAGGACCCCAGGCACTCGGAGAGGTTCATCGCGAGGCTCCATGCAGGGGGCACGCTCGTCCTCTCGTCCCTTCACATGATCGAGATGGCGGTCCAGGGGCCCGGGAGGTCGATGGACGACCTCGAGCGGTTGCTCCGTGCGGTCGGCCACCGCTTCATGGTGATCGACCCGAACGTCGATGCGGTCGCCGCACGCGCCTCCGAATGCGGCGACGAGACGGGGGCGACTTTCGACTTCGATTTCGCCCTCGTACTCGCGCTCGAGTCGGGCGGCGCGATCGGACCCTGGTCCCTCCATCAGGTCTGCGGGATCGGCTCAGCGCTCCAGGAGCAGCTCCGCCCGCAGCTCCAATCGAGCCGGGAGGAGGCGGCTTCGCAGTTCGAGGACGCGCGGCGCGCCGTGGTGGACGGCCACACGCGGCTCCCCCCGTTGCGAGGGGACGAGGCGGCCTGCGTCCAGATCTCGCGCCGTCTCGCCCACTCGGCGCTCCGCGATTCCGCCGGCGTGACGCCGAACGACATGTTCGACCTGCTCCACGCGGCCGTGCCCCTGGCCGTCTCCCACTTCGTGCTCCTCGACAAGAAGTGGGCCGACCGCGCGCGGAGGGTTCAGCGACCGCCCCGGCTGGCCGAGGTCTTCTCCGGGAAGAAGGGCCAGATCGAGGCGTTCCTCGACGCATTCGAGCGGTGGACCGGGCCCGGTCCGGGCAAGTAGTTCCGGGCCTCTCGACGCGCCTCGGCGCCAGCCGCGCACGGCGCCCTGCCTCGCCCGAACACACTCGATCCCGGCCGCGCGCAGAGCGTCAATCGATGCCGCTTGCTCCGGGCTCCCGGAGTTGCAGGACGGAGGCAGCCTCATGAGCGATCGAACCAGCACGAGACGGCGGTTCGGGCGGGTGTTCGCCCGCTCCTGGCCGTCGGGGCGGACGACCTGGTCGGCCCAGTGGAGCGACCCCGTCGCGCGGCGCAGGCTCACCCGGCACTTCGACACCGAGCGCGACGCCGAGGAGTTCCTCGACGAGCTTCGAATCCGCATGCACGACGACGGCTACGTGCCGCCGAGGACCCACGCCGGGGCGAGCCGCGCCGCGCGGGGCGTCACATCCGATCTGAACGAAGACGTCATTAAGGGCGCGCGGGCGCCGATCGACGCGGCGCGCGCCACCTTCCGTCCGGCGCCGCAGGCCGGCGGTCCTGCCGCTCGCAGAACGCCCGGCGCATCGCCGCCGCTCGTGGAGTATGCGAGGCAGCTCGTCGATCGCCGGCTTCGCGCCTCGCTCGCGAGGGGGACGATCGGGCTCTACGAGGCGAACCTCCGCGCACTCTCTGGATTCTTCGGGCCGCGGGACGACCGCCCGGCCGTACGGCTTTGCGATGTCACGGCGTCGAGCTTCCTCGACTACCGGGCGTGGCGGCGCGGGGTGCGCAACGTGCCCAACGCGCGACGGTCGGTCGAGCCCTCCCTGCGCACGGTGTCGGCGGCGACGGTCAACCGCGACCAGCAGTTCCTCTCGCGCGTTCTGGCCGAGGCCGTGCTCGACGGCCTGATCCCGGCCAACCCCATCGCCGGGCTCCGCAAGCTGAAGGAGCCCCGGCACTCCCGCGGCGTCTTTCGGAAGGCGGATGTCCGGACGATGATCCGGAAGGCCCCTTGGCGGTTCCGGGGACTCGTCGCAGCAGCTGTTTTCACCGGCGCGCGCAAGTGCGAGCTCACGCGGCTCAGGTGGCAGGACATCGACTTCGGCCGCGGGAAGATCGCGCTCTTCCGGCAGAAGACCGGATCGAGCGACTCGCTCGACCTGCATCCAGAGCTCCATGCGGAGCTCGACCGGCTCCGCGCTCGGCAGCGGAAGACGGGGCTTCCCGCCGGTCCCGGCGACCACGTCTTCCTCTCCCGGCGAAACCGCCCGTACCAGAGCGTCAAGTCGAGCATGCGCATCACGCTGGCCCGCGCTGGCCTCGCCGGCCGCGCGGATCTCACCTTCCACAGCTTCCGCCACACCTTCGCGACCTACTTCCTCGAACGCGCGGGCGCCGTGACCGACCTCCAGCAGCAGCTCGGGCACGCCGACCTCTCGACGACGCAGATCTACGCGAAGGCCCTCTCGGAGCGGAGGCGCGAGGCGGTCATGGGGATGAACTTCGGGACGTAGCGGACGGCGCCGTCACGCGGGCGGTCCGAGGGACAACTGACAGTCGCCGCACGTCCCGGCCAGCGGCACGGCGCCGCCCTTCGACCCAGCGTCGGGATTGACCGGCTTCCCACCTCGCGCCGGTTCGGCGAGCATCGTACCGCCGCGGAGGTGGCGCCAAGAGATGTCGAGCTTCAGAACGGACCCCGGGGGCGAGATCCGAGCATCGGAACTGGAGCCTCTCCGCCCGGTGCTGGCGCGATGGGCACGGATGGTCGCCGAGTACCCGGCGCTTCATGACCGCGAGGACACGCTCGCGTGGCAGCAGGAGCGTTCGCTGGTGGGCACCGTTGCAACCGCGGCCTGGCTTGCTGGCGGCGTGGCGGTCGAGGAGTGGGCCATCCGCAAGCCAGGAGGCCGGCGGCGAGGGAGAGCGGACCTCTACGTCGGGATCGGCAGCTCGGACTACGTGCTTGAGCTGAAGCACGACTGGATCTCGGTCAGGCCGGGCGAGGAGCGGCTCGGAACGGTCCTCACGTCAATGCTCGACGCCGCGGAACGGCAGGTCGCCGATTACCCCGACGGCCATGGGCTCCGCATCGCCGCCGCATTCGGCGCGCCCTACTCGCGTCGCAGGGAGGAGACCGAGTGCGTCCGGGAGTCTGCCTTGAGCGCCGCTACGCGGCTTCTCGACTCGGGCGCGGCGCAGTTCGCGGTGTGGGGCGAGGCCCCGCCGATGCGATGGCCGCCGCAAGGTCCCCGCGGCGCGTGGCACGCGGGTGTCCTGCTCCTCGGCCGATTGCTGGCGACGGGTCGCTGAGAGGCGGGCCGCAGATTCCTGGAGCCGGTCTCGTGGGGCGTCGCTGGAGGGGTTCTCCCCAGCGAGCCGGCAGGCGGCGACGTCGCCGGTCCGCGCTGCATCCCGCCATGTCTCGCCGCCGCGCCAACACGGTGTCCCCCGGAGCGGTCATCCTCGGAGCCATGCGTCGCGCCATCTCATCGACTCGAAGGATGAGGTGCGCCGCCGACTGGGAGGGCTCCGCCGTTGGACAAGATTCACGCCGAGTTCCGCAGGTCGGCAGTTCACCAGGTGTTCGCGCTCGATCTGGACGCGGACTCGGAGGACGCGCTCGTCTATCTGGTAGCGGGCGGCGCCGACGGTCTTCGTGAGCGTGCTTCGGCGGGCCGCCTGATCTGTCCGATCCCTCGATGTGCCTCGCCGCTGTTCTCGACGGTCGGAGGGACCACCCGCAGGCCAACTCGCAAGGCGGCATGACGGCGATCTCACGGCACCACTGCCGTGCACGGACGCTCCTCCGTCCCGGGCAGGCCCAGGGTGGGAGTCCTGCCAAGGCGGCTCTGCGCCATGCCGATGGTCGTCTCACGGACTGCATCGATCAACCTGGCGACTGCCGTTCGTTCCTCCCAGACGCGCTGGGACGCTGCCTCGGACGCAGCCACGGCGCGTCGGACCGAGCCTGCGCGCCCTACGCTCCGCAGGTAGGCCTGAACTCACTGCCGCGTTCTAGATCGAGCTGGGCGGAGCGAGAACTTCCAGGATCTCCGACACCCGGTCTCGCAGGCACGTAGTCATGGCCGCGGTCACTGGCTCCGAGGGCCCGACCAGCGACCTCCCGATCTTCTGATGCGCAACCTGGGCGACGAGCCTCTGAGCTTCGGCCTTGACGGACTCATCGACACCGAGCCGCGCGGCACACTCGACGAGGTCGCCCGTGAGTCGGTGGACCTCCCGGAGGTAGGTCGACACTGCGCGAAGACGTTCGACGAGCAGATCGCCCCAAGCCGGGTTCCCGAGCGCGGCGCGTACGTACGGCTGCACTCTCTCTGCGAGTCCTTCGATCAACTGCGCGGCGCCGTTTCCACCGTGCGACTGCGAGCCCGTTCTCCACTCCGAATTCGCGCGCACGACCCGGTCGCCGACTCGCACGTCGCAGTAGAGATGGTCGACGAGCCTGTTTCGCAAGACTTGAATGATCTGCGCCTGGCTCGCCAACGCCATCGTCGGATCGGAGCAGATCGCCTGACCGAGTCGGACGGAGATCTCGCGTAGCGTGAGCTCCGCGGTCCGGACGGGTTCGCAGCTCGCCATGTAGGACTCGAACCTGGAGACGTGCTGACAGTCCGCGAAGTGCGCCATTGCACTCTCCGGCGAGTTCTTCGTGCCGCGCTCGGCAAGGTGCCGGCGCTCCTGTTCGTCCGCATCGAGCCCGGAGAGTAGGGACCGGAGCAGCCTGTGCTTCAGCTCTGGAAGCAGCCGCTCGAATCGGTAGGGCAGACACAGAATGCGCGGCTCCATCGCCTCCGGCCAGGAGTCCTGGCCGCAGGGCGCGAGCAGGCGCCTCTTGATCCCGAACGCATCCGGGTCGAGGAGCACGATCTCAAGCCGCCGGTTGTTGCGCACCGCATCGCGGATCGCGACCTTCACATGGTCGTCGCGGAAGGAGTAGCCCGCGACGACGAGGACGCGCGTGGACTCCGCCTCCAGCACCCTCTTGAACTCGAACAGGAGACCCACCATCGGCTCGGAGTAGGCCCACTTGCGGACCGGGAAGAGCATCAGGCTCTCGGACTCGCCGCCCTGCACGATCCGGACCCGCGACTGCGGAACGTTGATACTCTCCTTGCGGTAGCGGCCCTCCGGGGTCTGGTACCACGTGACGGACCCGTGCAGCTTCATCAGGCGGATTCCCTGCGCCGCCTTGCCGATCGAGTCCTGGCTCCACTCGGGGCGGAACCCGTCGTGCAGCTCGATCCCGTGAGCTGCGCTGAACTCCTCGATCGCGGTGTCGTAGTTGAGTGTCGCGATGTCGAGTCGTCCGTGGTGCGTCACGTACTGCGCGAGCGGCGCAAGATGCTGGACCCGCGACGGATCCACGAACGCCTTGCTCTTGATGAAGTCGCGGAGGAGCCTCGCGAGCCGACCCGCCGATTCGCGCAGCCCCGGGCGGCCGAGCTCCCGGTCGCTGCAGAAGGCGAGCGCAGTGTCGGCGTCCCAGTCCGCGAGGCGAGTCAGCACCTCGAGCAGAAGTTCGATGTCGACGCGGCGCTCGCGCGCATGCGGCTTCAGGGTCTCGAAGACGTAGTCCAGGTGTTCCGCGTCGCTGGGCGCAACATCCGGGTCCGGTCCGCCCGCTGGACCTGCCGCGCTCGCGCGCGACCTGACCGACTCCTGGAACTCGCGCGCGAAGCCGAGAGTGTCCGGAACTCCGGCGGCGATCGACGCCCCGGCGCCGAGCAGGAACACCACGTTACTGGACTGCGAATCACCCATGAGTCAACGGACGGTAGCGGAGAGCGGCGACGCCCAGCGGAACGCGAAGCGCGCTTGCTTCGCTCACTTGCTTCCGGGAGCCTGAGCTGCGGCGACATCGCGGGAGCCACCAGCCGCGGGATGCAGGTGGTGCCTGCGTCCCGCGGCGGTGCGCAACTCTAGAGCAACTCTTGCGCAACTCTGGGCGAACTGAGCCTGCAAACGGCGGCCGTTCGGCCGGGACCGACCTCGACCTACGTCGCCGTAAGTCTTTCGCGGAGGCCGCGTTGTGGTCGGGGCGAGAGGATTTGAACCTCCGGCCTCTTGCTCCCGAAGCAAGCGCTCTAGCCAGGCTGAGCTACGCCCCGACGGCGTGTGGTCCCTGCGGCGGTCCGGGGGCCGGGGCTCGTCCGGGGACGGGCTGGGCCGGGGCTGCGCGGGGAAGGGGGGGAGACGGTAGGCGAGGGGGCGCGGGAGGGGGAAGGGTTTTCGGGGCGGTCGCGGGTGCGGCGGTGGCGGCGTCGGCGCGGCGGGTCGGCGCGCCGGACGGGGACGCGGGCGGGCGGCGAACTCGCGGGCAGGTTCACGAGCAGGTTCACGGGCAAGATTACGGGCAGGACCACGGGCAGGACCACGGGCAGGGTCGCGGGCACGGTCGCGGGCGCGGACGCCGACGGGGACCCGCGATCGCGGTGTCGCGACGGAATCGGACCGGCAGCCGTGCGCGGGGCGCGCGGCTGCCGGGGGTGCGGCGGATCGCGGGTGCTGGGGAAGCGCGACGCCTACTTCGGCGCGTCGCCGCCGCCGGAGCCGCCGGAGCCGCCGCCGGAGCCGCCCGCGGGTGCGCCGCCGCCGGACTTGGCCTTCTCCGCCTCGAGCATCTTCGTGAGGCGGTCGATGCCGCTCGGGGCCTGCTTGGCTTCGGGGCTGTCGGGGCACTCGGCCACGATGCGCTTCAGGAAGCCGAGTGCGGGCTCGAGTTCCTTCTTGCGGAAGTGGGCGTTGGCCTTGCCCATGAGCGCCTGGGCGAAGGTCGCGGCGGGGACGCCCTTCGCGGGGCCGTCGGCGACGAGCTTGTCGAGCTCGGTCTCGGACTCGGCGGACTTGCCGGCCTGGCCGAGCGCGGCGGCAAGGGCCATGCGCACCTCGGCGGTGGCGGCGGGCTTGCCCTCCTTCTCCACCTCGGCGAGGAGCGCGCCGATGCCGGCGGCGGCCTTCTCCGCGGCGGCCACGAACTCCTCGCGGGAGCGGGGCATGATGTCGTGGTCCATCGTGGCCATGCGGAGGCGCCACGCGGTGCGGTCCGCCGCGTCGGGGAACGCCTTCACCGAAGCGGCGAGGTGCGCCTTCTCCTCGGCCTTCTTCCCCGTGGAGCGGAGGACGGCGGCCATCTCCTGCGCGGTCGCGGCGGTCGGCGCGGCCTTGTGCGCGGCCTCGACGAGCGGGAGCAGGTCGTCCCACGCCATGCGGTCGGCGAGCATCTTCCGCTGCGCCTCGCGGCTCGCGGGGTCGGTCTTCGCGGCGAGCGCGTCCCACTCGGCCTGGGCGGCGGCGCCGTCGGCGATCGCCTTCTCCATCGCCTCGAGCGAGCGGCCCACCTGCTTCACGAGCACGTGTCCCTGCGCGTTCATGACGTACATCGTCGGATAGCCGCGCACGCCGTACTTCTGCATGAAGTCGCTGACTTCCTGCGTGATGTCGTTCCCGCCGGTCAGGCGGACGGCGACGGCCTTCTCGGACAGGACCTTGCTCGACTCCTTGGAGAACACACTGCTCTCCAGCGCCTTGCAGGGGGGTCAGCCGGGGTTCACGCGGTGGACGTAGACGAAGAGCACCTTCTTCTGCGCGAGGCCGGCCTTCTTGCCGGCGTCCCACGTCTCGATCCACTCGACGCCGCCCGCGGAGGGCGCGTCGTCGGCGGCGGCGGCGGGCGCGGCCGGAAGGAGCGTTGCGGCCGGGACCGCGGCGGCGAGCGCGAACGCGCTCAGGGCGGCGGCGGCGGCAAGGGTGCGGCGGACGCGGATCATGGAGCCTCCTCTTCAGGCGGTGCGGGTGATCCCCGGAAACGTCTCCGGGAGTACCCGGAAAGGCTCCCACACATTCCTCGGCAGGCCCCTCATGTTCCCGCCTTTCTCAAACCGATAGCCGGGACAGACCGAGATGGGGTCCTCGCTCCTGCCCGCCGCCCCCCGAGCCCGCCATGCGGGCCGCGTCCGCGCCCTTCCGGCGCGGCGGAAGGCCGTCGCATGAGCGTGCCTTCCCACGGGGTCCGCATCCTGCTCGTGGACGACGACCCCGTCATCCAGCGGGGGTACGGGCAGCGGCTCCGCGCCGAGGGCTGGGACGTGACGACCGCGTCCGACGGCTACGAGGCGCTCACCGCGGCGCAGCAGAAGGCGTGGGACCTGATCCTCCTCGACCTGCGCATCCCCTACCGCAACGGCGTCGAGGTGCTCCGGCTCCTCCGCCAGCGGCAGGAGACCGCCGCGACGACCGTGTACGTGCTCGCGCAGCCGGGCGACGCCGACTTCGTGGACCGGGCGATGCGCGAGGGAGCCGACGGGGTGTTCGAGAAGGCGCGGCTCGGGCCGCGGGACATCGTGCACGAGATCGCGGGCATCCTCGATTCGAAGCGGCGGCCCGCGGTGCCCGCGCGCACGCTCCCGACGGGGCCGTCGGCGTCGGTGCCGAGCGCCGTGGACGACATCGCGCGGCGTTTCCGGAAGCCGGACACGCACGCGTCGGGCCACCCGCCCGCGGGACAGTCGTGGATGCCCGGTTCGCAGCGATCGCCGACGGCGCAGTCGCTGCCCTCGCCGTCGATGAGCGCGTCCTCGCCCCCGCGTCGGCCGGCGGTCCACCCGGCGCAGCCGGAACGGCTCCCGCCGTACGGCGTGCTCGACGAGGACGACGACATCCCCGCTCCCCGCGCGCCGATCGCGGCGATCGCGGCGACCTCTGCATCGCCTCTCGCCGACGATCCCGGGCAGTCCGTCCAGCGCACGGCGACGATCGCCGCATCGCAGTCGTTCGACACGATGCTCAACCGGGCCGTCGGCCAGGCCGCGCAGCTCGCGGCGTCGCTCGGCCTGCCCGCGGACCTCAACTGCCCCGTGTGCGGATCGACGCTGCTCCTCCGCCTCGCGCCGGATCCGACGACGGACAACGGCGTGCGCGGGCAGTTCCGCTGCGCGCGCTGCACGGGCGGGTAGCGGCCTCAGGCGTCTTCCCGAAACAAGTGACACACTTGGCCGCGATGCGGCGCGTCGGCTGCAAGGCGGGCGAGCGGCGCCAACTCAAAGGAGAGAGTTGCGGCGCGAGCCCAACGCAGCAGGCAGTTGACATGACTGCCCGCCGCATCGCAGTGCAGCTTGCTGGCGTGCGGGTTGCGAACCGTGCGTGCAGAGTGTTCCGGCGACGGACATCGCAACCCGCATGACGAAGAGTGTCAGTTGTTTCGGGACGACGCCTCAGCTCGCGACGAGTTCCGCCAGCGTCCGCACGCGGGCGACGGGCGGATCGAACGCGCCGGCGGCGAGCGACGGGCCCCACACGTCGCCGGGGTCGTAGAGTACGCCGCGCATGCCCGCGGCGCGGGCGCCGAGGACGTCCACGCGGAGGAGGTCGCCCACGTACGTGCAGTCGCCGGGCGCGACGCCGATCCGCTCCGCCGCCGCGGCGAAGATGCGCGGGTCCGGCTTCTCGATCCCCTCGATCCCCGAATCGACGATCACCGCGAGCCGCCGCGCGAGCCCCGTCTCCTCGAGCAGCGCCGCCACGCGTCCGTTCGAGTTGCTGACGCACGCGAGCACGTCGCCCCGCGCGGCG
This sequence comes from Planctomycetota bacterium, assembly GCA_022072415.1. Classification (GTDB taxonomy): domain Bacteria; phylum Planctomycetota; class JAJSAM01; order JAJSAM01; family JAJVHW01; genus JAJVHW01. The sequence goes on along the minus strand of JAJVHW010000088.1, from coordinate 3,156 downwards.
AGGCGGTCGAGCGTTTCCTCGGCGTCGGGCGGAGGGACGATCCAGAGCCGCGGCCACGCGGCGAGGAGCGCGTCGTGCGCCCGGAGTTCCTGTTCCGGCGACGGCGACGCGCCGAGCGCGGCGAGCAGTCCGGCGACGGACTTCCGCACGGTGTCCGCGCCCTCGCGCCTCGGCTGCGCGGCGAGCATCGCGTCGAGCTTCGGCCGGAGCCCCATCTCCGCGCGCCGCACGGCGTCGGTCGTGGCCGCGACGCCCGCGTCGCAGAGGATCGCCGCGATCCGCGCGTGGTCGATCCAGAGGAGCGTGTTCCCCGCGTCGAAGAGCGTGGCCCGGCGCGCGCGCGGAGGCACGGTCAGTCTTCGGTCTGGCGGAAGCCCGGGTCGAGCGCGCCGGCGTCCGCGGGGCGCGCGGCCTTCGCGCGGATCGCCGCGGCGGCCGCTTTCGCGCGTCCGGCGAGCTGAGGGTCGGCCTCCGGCGTCGCGGCCCACGCGTCGAGCGCCTTCGCGGCGTCTTCGCTCCACCAGCCCTCGAGCGTCTCGAGGCAGAGCAGGCGGATCCCGAACGTCTGCCCCGTGCGGAGCCCGTGCGCGAAGATCGGAAGGGCGGACGCGTCCTTCCACTGGCCCGCCGCGACGGCGTCGTGCACTCCGACGAGCGCACGCAGCCGGAACCTCGGGTCGTCGGCGATGTCTCCCCCGCCGCGCGCCGCGGCCTGCGCGGCGACGTCCATCCGACGGCCGAGGCCCTCGATCGCGTGTCCCCGCGCAGCGGCGGGCGCCGCGAGGTCGAGCGCGATCTTCCGCAGGCGCTCGACCTGCGCGTTGCCGGGGATGACGGCCATCGCCCGCGCGAGGGCGGTGACGACGACGGGGTCCTTCTCGACGTCGGCCCGCTTCATCACCGCCGGGAGCGCGTCGGCGCTCGAGAGGAGCGCGGCGAGGTGCCCGGCCGCGGCGACGTACCCGGCGGGCAGGTTCGACTGGAGCAGGTCGCCGAGGTACCTCGCCGACTCCTCGGGGCGGACCGCCATCGCCTCGGCGACGAGCGCGAGCCGCGGGTGCTTCGCGACCGCCGCGCCGGCGTTGCCGATGTAGTCGATCTCCTGCCGCACGCGGGCGAAGTCCCACTCGGTCGGCGCGTCCGGCCGGCGCATGCCGCCATGGCCCGCGTCGGGCTTCGCGGACGTCGCGACGGGAGGCGCTCCGCCCGTCATCGAGCGCTCGAGCTCCTTCACGCGCTCCTCGGCCGATCGGCGTCGGTCCCGCTCGACCTGCGCCTCGATCGACGCGTCCGAAGCCTCGCGGCGCGCGCGGCGGGCCGTCTCCTCGGCGTCGCGGATCGCGTCGCGGGACGCGACCAGGCTCGGCTCCCCGCGAAGGAACCAGCCCGCGGTCGCCAGCCCGGAGGCGACGAGGAAGCCGACCACGAACGGGATCGCCCGCGACATGTCCTCTTTCGTAGCAGGAGGAGCCTCTCGGAAGCGACGAATGGACCGGGACCGCCCGCCCGGCGACAATGGCCCCCCGCTTGCAAGAGGAGCTCCCGGAATGAAGCGCACGACCCTGCTCGCCAGTCTCGCCCCCCTCGCGGTCGTCGCCGCGGCGGCAGCCGACGCCGTCGTCTCGGCGGCGGCCGGGTCCGGCGCGTTCGCGCCGCAGGCGGCGGCGCAGGACGACCCGCGGAAGGAGGCCCGTCTCCTCTACCTTGAGGGGAAGTTCGCCGAGGCGGAGGAGTTCCTCGCGAAGGCCGACCCCGCGCTCCTGAAGGACGTAGACCTCCGTCTCCAGCTCGCGGCCGCCGCCGCGAAGTCCATCGAGAAGAAGAAGGGCGAGGACCGGCGGAAGGGGCTCGAGGCGCAGATGAAGTGCCTCGGGATCGTGGTCGAGGCGCGCCCGCAGGACGGGGCCGCGCTCGCGAACGCGATCGCCGCGGCGCGGGACCTCGCGGGCATGGAGATGGCGTCGCGGAAGAACGACGCGGCGAAGGCGCGCGCCGACTGGGCGATCAAGCTCGCCGAGAAGTCGGGGGCCGAAGGCATGAGCGCGGACACGCAGGTCGCGCTCGGCCAGGCCTACGGGCTCCGCGCGTTCGTGTCGCGGAAGCCGGACAAGGTGGACGCGTGCGTCGCCGACTGGCGGAAGGGCGCCGAGATGATCGCCGCCGCCGCGCCGGGATCGCCGCACGAGGCCGCGTGGCTCCAGGACGCCGCCCGCATGCGCTTCGAGGAGGCGGTCTACGTCCACAACGCCATCCCCATCGACCAGGAGGTGCGCGACGAGGAGGCGCTCCGCGCCGCGCTCGCTCTCGCGCACCAGGCGACCGGAGTGAAGGGCGCGACCGACGAGGCCCACTGGTTCTTCCTGCGCGTCCTCCTCGAGGCGCACGCGTGGAACCTGCCCGGGCCGCATCCGAAGCCGGAGATGGTCCGCGCGAAGGACGCGTACGAGGGGATCGCCATCGCGACGCCGCGGGGCGGCAACTGGAAGCGGCTCGACGCGACGCCGGAGTGGGGCGTGATCTACGAGCGCACGTACGACCTCGACCCGACCGACGACGTGCGTCCCGACACCGTGCAGGTGATGCTCACGTCCTTCGGGGCGAACACGGCCATCGGCACGGGCACGTACAAGGACCTCAAGGCCGCCGCGGGCATCCTGTTCGAGAAGCGCCGGTCCACGTACGAGGAGTCGATGGCGGAGAAGCAGCCGCAGCCGTTCGGCGACGCGAAGAAGGGGCTCGACGGCTGGTGGATGGAGTCCGGCGGGCGCGTGCTCTCGCTGAACCGGACGCAGCGCAACCTGGACATCCTCTGGACGTCGAAGTCGAAGGGCGACAAGGTGTTCCAGATCCGCGTGATCGACTGGCGGAAGCCGTCGTCGGTGCACGAGCCGGACATCGCGGCGTTCATCGCGCTCTGCGTCGGCGAGGGCAACTGGCCCCCCGGGCAGAAGCCGGCGGAGGAGCCGAAGGGGCCCGTGAAGCCGCCGAAGAAGAAGTAGCGCAGGGGGACAGCTCTCGAAAACTCGGTGGGTTTTCGAGTTTTCGAGAGCTTCCATGAGAAGGCCAGCCGTGTCAATGCCGCGCGACCGTGCCGACGGTCGCCCATCCGTTCCGTGATCCGCTCCCACTGCACGCTTCCATCCGCACTCTCGGTGG
>JAJVHW010000067.1 GCA_022072415.1 Planctomycetota bacterium | reverse complement strand
CGGTGAGGGCCCATCCGCCGCGGCCCGCCGCTCCCGCGAGCGCGCCGCGGACCGCGAGGCGGTTCGCCTCGGTCGCTCCGGACGTGAAGACCACCTCGCGCGGCTCGGCGCCGGCCAGGGCGGCCAGCGCTTCGCGGGCGTCCTCGAGGGCGGAGCGGAGCGCCCGCCCCGCCGCGTGCGCGGAGGACGGGTTTCCGGCCGGGAGCTCCATCGCGCGGAGCATCGCCTCGCGAGCCTCCGGGCGGAGCGGCTCCGACGCGTTCGCGTCGAGGTTCACGGGGGGCGGCGCAGGCTCCATCGGGGTTCATCTTCGCAGACGGGGCGAGCCGATAGGGACGGAAGCGTCCCCCCGAGCCCGAGGTGTCATGAGTCTGATCAACGTCCGCGAGAAGACGATCCAGGCGAAGATCGTCTATTACGGCACCGCGCTCTCGGGGAAGACCACGAGCCTCAAGCACGTCCATACGGTCATCGACCCCGACCGCCGCGTGGAGCTCGTGTCCCTCAACACCGAGGGGGACCGCACGTTCTTCTTCGACTTCCTCCCGATCCCGCTCGGGAACGTGCACGGCTACCAACTGAAGCTCCAGGCGTTCACCGTGCCCGGGCAGGTGAAGTACAACCTGACCCGCCGCTACGTCCTCCGCGGCGCCGACGCTGTGATCTTCGTGGCCGACTCGAGCCCCGCCGCGCGCGAGGACAACCTCCGCTCGCTCGAGAGCCTCCGCGAGAATCTCGCGGCGAACGGGCTCTCCCCCGACGCGACGCCCCTCGTCTTCCAGTGGAACAAGCGCGACGCCCCCGGCGCGCTCCCGGTCGAGGACCTCCGCGCGCTGCTGAACAGCCGGGGCGACCCCGACTTCGAGAGCACCGCGACGTCCGGCGCGGGCGTCTTCGAGGCGTTCACCGCCGTGGCCTGCCGCACGGTCGAGCGGATCGCGAAGGAGTACCGCGTCGGCTCGGCGGACGAGGCGAGGACAGCCGTCGAGCGCCGGCTGCGCGCGACGCACCAGACGTGGCGCGGCACCATGGCCGCCCGCGAGGCGGCGGCGGACGAGGCGACGCAGTCCACGGGCACCGTCACGGCGCTCGCGAACGCGGTCGAGCAGCCGGGTGCGCAGAGCGCCGTCATCGAGGTGTCGAGCGCCGACGTGCCGGACATCCCGAACGCGGAGACGCTGCTCCGCCACGCGGTCGAGACGAACATCGAATCGGCGCGGCTGGTCGCGGAGCTCACGGAGACCCGGCGCCGCCTCTCGGACCACGTGCGGCAGCTCGCCGCGCTGCACCAGACCGGCGTCGCCCTCGCGAGCGAGCTCGACGTCGACCGGCTCCTCGATCGCGTGCTCACGTCCGTGCTCCGCACGGTGGACACGCACTGCGGCAGCGTGCTGCTCCTCGACGACTCGGGCGCGCTCCGCCAGCGCGTGGTGCACGGGCTCGCCCGCGACCCGATCGCGGAGGCGCGGGCCGACGAGATCCGCGGCCGCATCGACGAGCAGCGTCCGTTCGTGCTGCAGATCGACGCGGGCGCCGACATGATGGACGTCCCCGCGGCGGGCGAGACGGTGCCCATGGCCGCGATCGTCGCGCCGCTCGTGCACCAGCGCGAGGTGCTCGGCGCGATCATCGCGTACGTGCTGGAGCGGCCGCTCGACCAGGACCTCCGGCTCCGCGCGAAGTTCCTCGGCGCGGTCGCGTCGCAGGCCGCCGTGGCGCTCGTCAACGCGAGGCTCTACGCGCGTGTCGAGGGCTTCAACCGCGAGCTCGAGCGGAAGGTCGCGGAGCGGACGCGGGACATCGAGCGCGCGGTGGAGGAGCTGCGCGCGCTGGACCGGATGAAGGACGACTTCCTCGCGTCGATGAGCCACGAGCTGCTCACGCCGCTCCAGTCGATCGCGGGCGCCGGCGAGATCCTCGGCGCCATGGCCGCCGAGACGGGGTCCGCAGCCGCCGAGGAGCGGGCGGAGTTCGCGGGCGTCGTCGTGCGCGAGGCGGCGCGCCTCACGGCGATGCTGCAGCAGGTGCTCGAGCTCTCGCAGCTCGAGGCCGGGAAGGCCGCGCTCTCGATCGAGGGCGTGAACCTCCGCGACGCCGTCCTCGAGAGCCACAAGAGGATCCGCCCGCAGTTCAAGGCGGCGCACGCCAAGCTGCACCTGCGCGTGGAGCAGGGGCTTCCGCTGGCGATGGCCGACCCCTCGTGGATCGGCCGCGTGCTCGACGCGCTGCTCTCGAACGCCGTGAAGTTCGGGCGGGAGGGGGGCCACGTGTCGGTGACGCTCCGGGCCGACGGCGGGGCCGTGCGCGTCGAGGTGGGGGACGACGGGCCGGGGGTCCCGGAGGCGCTCCGGGAGATGATCTTCGAGAAGTTCAAGCAGCTCGGCGACGTGCTGACCGAGAAGCCGCAGGGCCTCGGTCTCGGCCTCCCCATGTGCGCGTGCGTGATCTCCGCGCTCGGCGGGAGGATCTGGCACGAGCCCGCCCCCGACGGCGGAAGCATCTTCGGATTCACGCTGCCGGCGTCGGACGAGGAGCCCGCCTCGTCGGTGCACGCGCAGACGATCGAATCCCCCGCCTCGTCGCGGACCTGACGCCGGTCCGGCCTCGGCGTAGCATCGCCGCGTGCGCGTGCTCCTGATCGACAACTACGACTCGTTCGCGTGGAACCTGGTGCAGGCGCTCCGTGCGGCCGAGGCGCCCGGGGGTCCTGTCGTCGTGGACGTGCGCAGGAACGACGTGCTTACGACCGCGGACGCCGTGGCGGCGCGACCGGACGCAGTCGTGCTCTCCCCGGGCCCGAAGGGTCCCGCCGATGCCGGGATCAGCGTCGACCTCGTGCGCGCGGCGTCGTCGGCGTGCATTCCGCTCCTCGGAGTCTGCCTCGGGCACCAGTCGATCGCGGCTGCGTTCGGCGGCAGGGTGGCGTCCGCGCCTCGCCTCGTCCATGGCAAGACGAGCCGGGTGCGGCACGAGGGCGGGCCGCTCTTCGAAGGGGTCCCGTCGCCGTTCGAGGCGATGCGGTACCACTCGCTCGTCGTTGCGGAGCCGCTCCCGGAGCCGCTCGCCGCGACGGCGCGGGCCGAGGGCGCGGACGGCGAGCTGATGGCCCTCTCCCATCGCGCCCTGCCGGTCCACGGGGTCCAGTTCCACCCGGAGAGCTACCGCACGTCGGCGGGGCCTGCGATCCTCGTGAACTTCCTCCGCGCGGCCGCGCGCTGGAACTCCGGAGGACGCTGATGCCCCGCTTCGCCGACCGCCTCGCCGCCGCCGTCCGCGCCAAGGGCTCCGCCGTGTGCGTCGGGATCGATCCGCGCCCCGGCTCGCTCCCCTCGGAGTTCCGCCCCGCGAGGGACACGCCCGCGGCGCACGCGGAGGCCGTCGGCGCCTGGGGGATCGCGCTCGTCGAGGCGGTCGCGCCGCTCGTCCCCGTGGTGAAGCCGCAGCTCGCGTTCTTCGAGTGCTTCGGGGCGCCGGGGTTCCGCGCGTACCACGACATCGTCCTCGCGGCGCAGGAGCGGAACGTGCTCGTGATCGCCGATGCGAAGCGCGGCGACATCGGAAGCACCGCGCAGGCGTACGCGGAGGCCCACTTCGACACCGTGGGCGCCGACGCGATCACCGTGAACCCGTACCTCGGCCGCGACTCGATCGAGCCGTTCCTCCCGTACGCAAACCGCGGGAAGGGGATCTACGTGCTCGTGAAGACGAGCAACCCGGGTTCGGCCGACCTCCAGGACCTGGCCGTCGAGGGCGGCGGCACGCTGCATGCGCGCGTCGCGCGGATGGTGCACGAACTCGGCGCCGAGGCGTCGCAGCGCGGCGAGTCGGGGTGGAGCTCGGTCGGAGCGGTCGTCGGCGCGACGCATCCCCGCGAGCTCGCGGCGCTGCGCGAGGCGATGCCGCGCACCCCGCTGCTCATCCCCGGCTACGGCGCGCAGGGCGGTTCGGCCTCCGACTGCGCCGCGGGGTTCGCCGACGACGGCGCGTCGGCGGTCGTCAACTCGTCGCGCGGGATCACGTTCGCCTTCCGGTCCGGCGACCATGCTGCGCGGTTCGGCGACGCGCGCTGGCGCGACTCGGCGCGCGCAGCGGTGATCGAGATGCGCGACGCCCTCGAGGCGGCCCGCCGCGCGAAGGCGTGACGCGCGCGTCGGTCAGAGCGCGACGCGCAGCATCACCGCCGCGAAGCCGAGCCAGCCTGCCGCGTGGATGATGCGCTCGTGGAGCAGCGCGTCGGTGCTCCGATCGCCGGCGAGGATCCACGCGCGCTCGATCTCGGGCGGGTAGACCCTCAGCGCGGAGTCGATCGAGACCACGGACGCGCGGAGCGGCCAGAGGACGTCTAGGGAGACGACGAGGCGCGTGGGCGCCTTCGGACGCGCGGGATCCTCGGGCATCGATGCCATCGCCTGCGGACTTCCGGGCATCCACTCGGCCATCAGCCAGTCGCAGCCCGCGACGCGGAGCGCCGCCCAGCGCCTCCGACGGAACTGGTAGCGGAGGTAGAACGCGACGTAGAGCCAGAACGCGATGAAGGCGGGCACGAAGAGGGACGGGCCCGCCGCCGACAGGATCGGCGGTCCGTCGGGACTCCCGAGGCACGCGGCGACCGCGCCGAGGTACACGGCGAAGCCGGCGAAAGCCATCGTCTCGCGGTGATCCCGGATGAGGGAGTGCCTGTCCTGCTGGGACCGCACGTATTCGCGCAGCGTCGCCTGTTCGGCCTCGCCGAGCTGATCGTAGGTGAGTATGTTCGTCTTCATGCGCGCCGTCCGCCGACGGACCGAGGATAGCACGGACATCGGGTCCGGCCGGATGCCGAACTCCGTCGCTGCGGAGCGGGGAGGCGCTCCGTGAGAATGCTGTCGTTCGAGCAGGCGCACTCCGACGCGGGGCTCTTCCTGGCGCTGCTGCGCGGGAGGATCGCGGCGCCCGGCGCCGTGTCGCTCGGCGAAGGCGTGCGCGCGGCGACGGAGCGGACGCTCGACCGGACGACGCTCGTGGATGCGATCCTCCGCGGCGCTGCGGCGCTCGGTCCGGCCGCCGAGGAGCATGCGGCGCGGTCCGCGTCGCGGCTGCGGCAGGACGGAGTCGTGGCCGTCGTCGCCGGGCAGCAGCCCGTGCTCTTCGGCGGGCCGCACCTCGTCTGGTCGAAGGCGCTCGCCGCGGTCGCGCTGGCGCGGCGCATCGAGGCGGCCGGGGTCCCCGCGGTTCCCGTGTGGTGGTCGGCGACCGAGGATCACGATCACGCGGAGTCGTGTGCGGTGCAGGTGCTCGACGGGACGGGCGGAGTGCGGTCCCTCGCGGCGACGCTTCCCGGCGGCCGCCGCATGCTCTCGCGGGTACCGCTGCCGTCGACGCTCGGCGCGCAGTGCGCGGAACTCGCGGCATCTCTCCCGGACGGTCCGGGTCGGGAGGCCGTGATGTCCCGGTGGACGCCGCGCGCGGGCGACGCGACGTGGGGCACGTGGGTGACTCGCGGAGTGGCGGAGACGTTCGGACGGTTCGGGCTCGTCGTCGTCGAGCCGGAGTGGCTGCGCTCCGCGGCGCGCCGCGTGGCGGAGTTCGACGCGTCCGCGCCCGGCCGTCTCGTCGCCGAGATCGGCGCCATGGAGCGCGCGATCGCGGTCGGACACGGGTTCCCGCCGCCGCTCGCGTTGCGCGGTCCGCACGTGTGCTTCGTCGTCGGGCGCGACGGGACGCGCCATCGCGCCGACGCGGCCTCGCTCGCCGCAGCCCTTCGCCGCGGTCCGGAGCACGTGTCGTGGGACGTTGCGGGGCGCGTGCTCGCGCAGTCGGAAGCGCTTCCCGTGGCCGCGCAGGTCTGCGGCCCTGCGGAGTACGCGTACGTGTCGATGACGTCGGCGGCGCACCGCGCGCTGGGGCTTTCTCCCCCGCACGCCGCGGCCCGGCCGGGCGTGACGTTCTCGGAAGCTCCGGAGCGGCCCGGCGGCGTGCCCCAGGAACGGGCCCTGTCCATCCTGTCCTTCGTGGCCCGGCACGGAGAGGCGATGCTCGACCGCATGCTGGACGCCTTCGCCGACCCCTCGCTCGAGCATGCCGTGCTGTCGCCGGAGGACCTGGCGTGACGCGGCCGCGCGACGTCTCTGCGGGAGCCCCGTCCGAAGCCGACGCGAACGCGCACGTCGACGCGCTCGTGATCGGCGCGCATCCGGACGACGCGGAGCTCGGTGCGGGCGGCACGCTGCTGCGCATGCGCGACGCGGGACTTCGCGTGGCCGTCGTGGATCTGACGGCGGGAGAGCGCGGGAGCCGCGGGACGCCGGAGCTTCGCGCGGCGGAGGCGTCGGCGGCCTCGGCCATGCTCCGTCTCGTCGCACGGGAGACGCTCGGGTTCGCCGACACGGAGCTCGTCGCATCGCTCGAGCTCCGTCGCGCGCTGGTCGAGGCGTACCGCCGTCACCGCCCGCGCGTCGTGTTCGCGCCGCGCCCCGACGACCTCCACCCGGACCACGCGGCCGCCGGCGCCGCGGCCCGCGACGCGTTCTATCCGTCCGGCATGAAGAACCTCTCCGCGGCCGGCGTCCCCCACCGGCCGGAAGCCCTCTACCACTACGCGATGCACGATGCGCCCGACGTCGCGGCGGGCGGCGGTGTGCTCGTGGACGTGTCGGCCGTCTGGGACGAACGCCTCGCGTTGGCGCGCTGCTTCGCAAGCCAGCTCCACGCCGGGCCCGCCGATGCGGGGTTCGCGACGTCGCTCGCCCGCGCCGACTTCCTCCTCCGGATGGAGGCGCGGAGCCGCGAGTTCGGACGGCGGTGCGGCGTGGAGTTCGCGGAGCCGCTCTATGCCGCGCGGCCCCTGCCCGTGCGCGACGTCGGCGCGTTCTTCGGCCCCGGCGCGCGGTGATGCGCGTCGGGATCGTCTGCCATCCGACGTACGGCGGTTCGGGGGCGGTCGCGGTGGCGGTCGCGCGGGCGCTCGGCCAGGCGGGGCACGACGTGCACGTGCTCTCGTACGAGCAGCCGGCCCGCCTCCCCGCCGGCGCGACGGGAGTGACGTTCCACCGGGTGGGCGTGACCGCGTACCCGCTCTTCCGCTATCCGCCGTACGACCTCGCGCTCGCCTCGGCGATCTGCGAGATCGCGGAGCGGAACTCGCTCGACATCGTGCACGTCCACTACGCGATCCCGCACGCCGTGGCCGCGCTCCTCGCGCGCGCGATGCTCGGATCGCGGCTGCGTGTCGTCACGACGCTCCACGGCACCGACATCACGATCGTCGGCGTGGACGCTTCGTACCACCGCCCCACCCTGTTCGGCCTGGAGGGGAGCGACGCCGTGACGGCGGTGTCGGCGTGGCTTCGCGACGAGACGCGCCGCTTCTTCCGCTTCGATCGCGCGATCGACGTGGTGCCGAACTCGGTCGATGCCGCATGCTTCCGGCCCGATCCGGCGGCGAGGCGCGACTTCGCGCGCGACGACGAGTTCGTCGTCGTGCACGTGTCGAACATGCGGCCCGTGAAGCGGGTCCACGACGTGGTCGCGGCGTTCGCTGCGGCGTTTCCGCGCGGCGGCGGGCGCCTGCTGCTCGCGGGCGACGGGCCGGACCGCGCCGGAGCCGAGGAGCGCGCCCGCGCGGCCGGCGTGGCGGATCGCGTGGAGTTCCTCGGGGAGACGGAGTCGGTGGAGCGCGTGCACGCGGCGGCCGACGCGTTCCTCCTCGCAAGCGAGTCGGAGTCCTTCGGCCTCGCGGCGCTCGAGGCGTCCGCGTGCGGAGTCCCCGTCGTCGCGACGCGGGTGGGCGGCGTGCCGGAGGTCGTGGAGGACGGCGTCACGGGACTGCTCGTCCCCCCGGGCGATCCGGGCGCCGCGGCGGGAGCGCTGCGGCGCCTCGCGGAGGACCGTCCGTTCGCGCGGTCGCTCGGCGCGTCCGGGCGGCGCCGCGCCGTGGAACGGTTCGGCGAGGACGCCGTGCTCGCGCGGTACGTGGCGATCTACGAGCGGGTGCTCGCGGGCTGATCCGGCACGACGAACTCCGCCATCACGCCGTTCGCGACCTCGAGTCCCCGCGCCGTGAGGGTGACGCGGTCGCCGCCGTCGTGGGCCGCGAGGAGTCCGGCGGCCGTGAAACGCGAGATCACGGGCCGCCAGAGCTCCGCCGCGTCGATCCCCCATCGCGCCGACACGTCCCGGAGCGACATGCCCTCCCGCATCCGGAGGCGGAGCATCGCCTCCTCTCCGGCGGCGCGGTCCGGCGCGAGGCGCTCGGCCGAGGCGACGGGGTCGTGGCCGCGGTGAACCGCGTCCTCGTAGTCCCGCCACGAGGCGACGTTCGTCCGGCGCTCGCCTCCGAGGTAGCTCGCCGCGGACGCTCCGATGCCGAGGTACTCGCCGTTCCGCCAGTAGTTGATGTTGTGGCGGCACGCGCAGCCCGGCTTCGCGAAGTTGCTGATCTCGTAGCGCTCGAACCCGGCGGCGCCGAGGCGCTCGTGGGCGCGTCGCAGCATCGCGAGCTCCACGTCCTCCTCCTCCGGCTCGACGCGGCCTTCGCGGAGGCGCCGCTCGAGGACGGTTCCGTCCTCGTAGAGGAGCGCGTACGCGGAGACGTGATCGGTGCCGAGCGCGATCGCCGCATCGAGGTCCGCCTCGAACGTCGCCATCCCCTGGCCGGGGATCGCGAACAGGAGGTCCACCGAGACCTGCGGGATGCCCGCGTCCCGCGCGATCCGGACGGCGTCGCGCGCCGTCGCGGCGTCGTGGACGCGGCCGACGCTGCGGAGGATGCGGTCGTCGAAGCTCTGGACGCCGATCGACGCGCGCGTGACGCCGGCGGCCCGCATCATGGCGGCCTTCGCGTGCGTGAGGCTCCCGGGGTTGCACTCGACCGACCACTCGAAGCGCTGCGGATCGGCGTCGCGCGGCGCCCCGGCGAGCTCGGCGACGACGCGGAGCATCTCGGCGAAGTCGGCGTCGGAGAGGGCCGTCGGCGTTCCGCCGCCGACGAACGTCGTCGCGGGACGGAAGTCGCGGGGCCGGCGCCGCGCGCCCTCCAGGGCCAGCGCGGAGACGTACTTCGCGCGGCCGGAACCGTCGTGCGGCACGGAGTAGAAGTCGCAGTACGAGCACTTCGACTCGCAGAACGGCACGTGCACGTAGAGCGCCGCGGCGCCGCGCGCGAGATCGCTCACGCGGGGCCGTCTTCCTCGCGGATCCTCTCCGTGAGCCGGCGGAGCGCGCGCACCTCGATCTGCCGCACGCGCTCGCGGGAGATCCCGAGCCGCTCTCCGATCTCGCGGAGCGTGACCGGGGCCTCGGTGTCGATGCCGAAGCGGAGCCGCAGGACGTCCGCCTCGCGAGGGTCGATGGAGGCGAGGAGTTCCTGGAGCCGCGCGCGGTCCTGCGTGCCGGAGACCTCGTCGTCGGGCGCGGTCGAACGCGGGTCGGGGATCGAGTCGCCCTCGCCGGTGATCGAGTCGAGCGACGTGGTGGCGCGGCCGGACCGCGAGGCGCTGACCGCGCGGCGGAGGCTCTCGCGGCCGTCGTCGTCGAGCCCCATCGCCTCGGCGACCTCGTCGAACGTGGGTGCGCGGCCGAGTTCGTGCTCGACGCGCGCGGCCGTGAGGCGGAGCTTCGCGATGGCTTCGAACATGTACGACGGCACGCGCACCATGCGCGACGTGTTGATGAGGGCCTTCCGGATCGACTGCTTGATCCACCACGCTCCGTACGTGCTGAAGCGGCAGTCCGCCGCGGGGTCGAACCGCTCGACGGCCTTCAGGAGACCGACGTTCCCCTCTTCGATCAGGTCGGTGAGGGTGAGGCCGCGGTTCGCGTACTGCTTCGCGATGGAGACCACGAGGCGGAGGTTCGCGCGCGTGAGGCGGTCGCGGGCCTCGAGGTCGCCGTTCCGCACGCGCGTGGCGAGCTCCTTCTCCTCGTCGGCCGTGAGGAGCGGAGTCTCCCGGATGTCCCGCAGGTAGGAGTCGAGCGCGGGATCGTCGCCCGACCTCCGCCGGGACGGCGCGTTCTTCGCGGTCATCGCGCGCGCTCCTCCGTCCGCCGCGCTCCGGCGGTCAGCATGCGTTCCGACCCGCGACCACCTGGAAGGCGGTGCGTCCGAGGATCTCGAGATCGAAGAAGAAGCTCCATCGTTCGATGTATTCAAGATCGTACCGAAGGCGGTCCTCAAGTGAGCTTTCGCCGCGGAATCCGTGGACCTGCGCCCAGCCCGTCATCCCGGCCTTCACCGAGTGCCTGAGCATGTAGCCGGGGTACCTCGCCCGGAACTGCGCGATGAACGACGGGCGCTCGGGCCGCGGTCCGACGAGGCTCATCTCGCCGCGGAGCACGTTCACGAGCTGCGGGAGCTCATCGATGGAGAAGCGGCGCAGGAACCGCCCGAAGGGCGTGGCGCGAGGGTCGCTCGGCGCGGCGAAGACGGGCCCCGTGAGGTCCTCGGCGTCCGTGCGCATGGTCCTCAGCTTGAAGATCCGGAACTTCCGGCCGTCGAGCCCCATGCGCTCCTGCGTGTAGAGCGCGGGTCCCGGCGACGTGAGGCGCACGACGAGCGCGCAGAGGGCGATGACGGGCGCGGACGCGACGAGCAGCGCCGCGGCGAGGGCCACGTCCGTGGTCCGTTTCAGCGCGGCCCGCAGGCCGAAGTGCGGCCGCTGGCGCGCGGTGACGACCGGGAGGCCCCCCACCACGTCGGCGTCGGCGTTCACGAGCACGGCGTCCCCGAGGTCCGGGACGACGCGGACGTCGGCGGTCGTCTGCTCGAGCGCCACGAGAAGTCTCGGGACGCGCTCTGCGTCGGCCGCGTCGTGCGCGATCCACACTTCGTCGAGTCCCCTGGAGGCGATCTCGGCGGCGAGTGCGGATGCATCTGCCGCTGCGGCGTCGATCCGCGCGGCGCGGGGCCAGAGTCGCGCGGCGTCGTCGGAGTCCACGAGCGCCACGTCGGCGGCCGTGGATCGGCTCCGCGACATCGCCGCCGCGAGGGCCGCGACGGGCCTGCCGCTTCCGAGCACGGCAGCGCGCGTCCTCCACGGAGCGCCGGCGGCGGCGCGGGCGAGGGCGGAGAGGACGAGCGACCGCGCGGCGAAGTCCGCAGGCGCGAACAGCACGGCCGCGACGGCCACCGCGACGCGCGCGTACTGGAACTCGTCGCGCCAGAGCAGCGCGAGCGTGGCGAGGAGGGCCCCGTGGTGGAACGCGAGGCGCATGAGGTCCGCGGGGCGCGGGGCGCGGTCCATCCTTCTACGGTCGTAGAAGCCCGAGATCGCGGCGGCGGCCAGGCCGCAGCCGACGACCGCGGGAATCGCCGCGGCGTATCGTCCGGGCAGGACGTCGGTGCGCCCGTGCACGTCGAGGAGGCCCGAGCCGAAGCGCAGCCAGTAGGCGAGGGCGGCAGCGGCAGCGGCGGCGGCCGCGTCTGCGGCGGCGAGCGCGATCCGCGGAAGGTGTCCGTGGCGCGCGCTCACGGGGTCACTTCCCCACGTGCAGCCTGTCCGCGAGGACCTGCGGGAGTCCCGCGGCGAGGATCTTCGACGCGGCCTTGTCCACGTCGTAGGGGACGCGGTGCAGCGTGACGCGCCGCTTCACGGTGTCGAGGATCGCGTACGCCGCGGCGGGGTTCTCGTCGCGCGGCTGCCCCACCGAGCCGGGGTTGATGATCGCCTTCTCGACGGCGGCGAGGTCGATGATGTCCGCGAACGTGAAGCCGAGCCCGCCGCGCTCCATGAACGTGATGGGGATGTGCGAGTGGCCGACGAAGCAGAGGGGACGCTCGAGCACGTTCATGGAGAGGTGCGCGTCGTACGACGTGAGGAGGTAGTCGAATGCGGCGGGGTTGTGGAGCGTGGCGTGCGCGAGGGTCGCGTGATGGTCGATGTCCGCGGTGAGCGGCAGGTCGCGGAGCCATGCCGTGTCGTCGGCGGTGATGCGCGTGCGCGTCCAGACGATCGCGTCGCGGGCGTACGCGTTGAAGAACTCCATCGACAGACGGTTCGCGACCGCCCAGTCGTGGTTGCCGGCGATGACGATGTCGCAGGTCTCCCGGACGATCCGGATGCAGGCCTCCGGGTCGGCGCCGTAGCCGACGACGTCGCCGACGCAGACGTAGCGGTCGATCCGGGCTTTCGAAAGCGCGGCCATCACCGCCTCGAGAGCCTCGAGGTTGCTGTGGATGTCGGCGATCACTGCGGCGCGCAACGCGGGTTGACCTTAGCCCCGCATGATGCCCCGTCCGGCGTGAAACACAAGGAGCCTCGTCGGGGGGACCCGAGGGAGGCGCAAAGCATTGTCCAGAAACACCTTATGTCGTCGCCGGATGTCTTCGCTTGAGTCCTGCCGCAGACGCGAGGGTCCACGCCGCGGCGACGGCCAGCCACGCGGAGATGCCCCACGTCGCTTCGAGCGCCGAGGGAAGCCCGGTGAGCGCGACCCTGCGCCCGGACCATGGACCCGCAGGGTCGGGAATGCAGACGCGGACCCATGCGAAGTCGTCGCCGCCGAGGCGGCAGGTCCAGGACGCGAGAAGACCGACGAGAAGCGCTGCTTCGACGGGGAGCAGGCAGCCCAGCGCGAGACCGAATGCGGCGTGCGCGGCCGCCTGGAGCGCGGCCAAGAACGGAAGCACGAGAGCCGCGTCCGACGGGACCGCCGAGATGTCCGCGATCCACTGGAAGAGCAAGACCGAGACCGACAGAACGACTCCCGCAATGAAGGCCAGCATGGCGGCACCGAGAACCCGCCCCGATGCGTAGCTCGAGGCGCTCGCCGGGCTGGAGGCCCACTCCGCTGTGTACCCCCTCGAATGGTCCCGCTGGGCGGCGTAGGCCCCCGCTGCGAGGGAGGAGACACCGACGGCCAGCATCAGCGTGGACCAGATGATCTCCGCCGACAGGTGCCGGTGATCGTGCAGCGAGGCGCCAGGCATCGGGATGCGCGGCAGGGCGACTCCGATGACGACGACCGCGGCGAGCAGCAGGCGAAGTCCCGGGGCGCGGAGCCCGTCTCGGACCGTTGCCTCGAACGCCCATCTCATGCCTCCGATTCTAGCGGTTGAGGTGACGCCTGTCCTCCCTATCCCGTAGTCTCGCCTGCGGCGCGACGCGGAGTGCCTCGCGCGGTCCGATGGAGGTGTTCTCATGGTGCAGCGACGGCTTGGGCGCGGACTCGACTTCCTCCTCTCCGGTCAGGAGGAGCAGCCGGCGGCGTCGGTGACGCAGATCCCCCTGCAGAGCGTGGACGCGAACCCGTACCAGCCCCGCCGGACGTTCACGGACGGAGAGCTCGGCGATCTCGCGGCATCGATCCGTGAGCACGGGGTGTTGCAGCCGATCACCGTGCGCCGACTCGGCGACCGGTTCCAGGTCATCGCAGGCGAGCGCCGACTCCGCGCGTGCGAGTCGCTGGGTCTGGACTCGATCCCCGCGATCGTGCGGGAGGCCAACGATGCGGAGATGCTCGAGCTGGCGCTCATCGAGAACGTCCAGCGCGAGGATCTGAACCCCATGGAGCTGGCGCGGGCCTACCACTCCTACATGGAGAAGTTCGACCTCACGCAGGACGAGGTCGCCAAGCGGATCGGGAAGAGCCGGTCGGCCGTGGCGAACATGGTCCGGCTTCTCGACCTCCCGGCGGATCTGCAGGAGCTTGTTTCACGTGGAACACTGACCATGGGGCACGCCCGGGCGTTGCTGGGTGCGCCCGGCGTGGAAACGCAGCGTGTGCTCGCGGCCCGGGTCGCAGCCGAGGGCCTGTCGGTCCGCGACGCGGAGCGTCTCGTGCAGGAGTCGTCCGGGGACCCGCGCGAGGGGGCCGTGAAGGCGAAGGCCGCCCACCTGGAGGATCTGGAGCAGCAGCTCCGCGAGCGGCTGGGAACGCGTGTCTCCGTGGCGGATCGGGGCGGCAAGGGCCGTATCGTGATCGAGTACTTCAGCCGCGAGGAGTGCGACCGGCTGGTCGAGCAGTTGCTCGGCTGACGGGGGCTGAATCCAAGGGGGGCATGTTCCACGTGGAACATGCCCCCCTTGGCGCTTCGTGGGGCTACTTCTGGCCGGAGACCAGGTCCTCGGGCCCGAAAGGCTTCGGAAGGGTCGTCTCCCAGGGCTCCGCGTCCTTGGTGCGCACCCGCTTGGTGTCCCACGTGTGCCCGTCCTCGAGCTTCTCGCTGGCCCAGACCGACACCCTGCGGATGTAGATCGGCGGATAGGGGTGATCGCGCATCCGGTCCACACCCGCCAAGTCCTTGGTCGCGTCCGTCGTTCCGTAGGTCGGCGCGGTTCCGATCCGGTCCACCACGTCCATCGAACCGTCGCGGTCCGCGACCGCGGCGAACGGCGTCGTACGACCGTTCTCCTGCGACATCCCGCTCTTCGCGAGGATGACCTGGAACCGCTGCATCGACTCGCCTGAACCCATCATGACGGAGCTGACGACCCCCCGCTGGTGACGGATCCGGTACCTCGACTGCTCAGGCTCCTGGACGGCGTCCGGCTCATCCCTGTCGTGATCGCCGGGATCGCGACGGAAACGGTCACCCCCGTTCACGTTGGACCATGAACTCCCGGCCTCGAACAGGAGCGGCTCCCTCGCGGTGGCGGACTCACGCACGCGGGTCGCGTACACCTGGGTCCCGTTGTAGACCCCGGACTTCGCGCGCCGGACGAACTCCTCCACATGCGCCGGAGAGAGGTCGGAGTAGAGGTGGAGCCAGAAGTCGCCCGCCGTCGTCTCCACCAGCACCTCGCGCGCCTTGCTCGGAACCGGATGCACGTACGCGTGCTCCTTTTCCCAAGCGGCTTGGGACTTGATCGACTCCTCGAGCTGGTGGGCGAGGGAGCGCGTGGCCGAGGAGTCCATCGACTCGGTGGAGATGACGAAGTCGGGGAACTTGGCACGGAGCTCCGCGAGCGTGGCGAGCGCATCGTCGTGTGCTCCGAGCTCGATCTGCGCAGCGATCAGAGATTGCATCGCCCACGGAGTCACCGGGGCCGCAGGGTACTCCTGGATCAGCCGACGCAGCGGCGCGAGCTGCGCGCTCGACTCCTGAGAGGTCGCCACGGCAAGCCGGTTCCACTGATTGTCGCGGTCGTTCCGCTGCCACTGCTTGGCCCACAGAATCGCCACGACGGCGATCGCACCAACAAGAAGGCCGGCCCAGATCTGCTTCCGATAGGGGAAGTACCAGCGATCGAGCAGAGTTTCGCGAACCTCGTCTGCCGAGGGCATCGCGGAAGGTTGCAAGGCCATGGGGAGCGCTCCGATGGGGGAGTGGGGAGACGACGACGACACGACCGTGGCGCGGAACCTACGACGAACCGGAACCGCGGAGGCAATGGATCCGACCGGCCCGGAATGGCAGGCTCACTTCGACCGGGAATCCCCCCGGCCGTCCTGAAGCACACCGGGCCGCCCGGACTACGAACAAACGACCAACAACCGCGCAAGACATGATTGGGAATGAAGTTGTAACCGTCTCTATCGCGCCGATTCCGGGATCGGGAAGTACGCGGCGAGGCTGTCGAGCTCCGCGGCCTCCTTGATCAGGTTCCGCGCGATGACCATGCGCTGCACCTGGTTGGTGCCCTCGTAGATCTGCGTGATCTTCGCGTCACGCATGTACTTCTCCACGGGGTAGTCGCGCATGAACCCGTAGCCGCCGAGGATCTGCACCGCCTCCGTGGTGACCCGCATCGCGGTGTCGGTGGCGAAGCACTTCGCCATGGCGGCGAACTTGTTGCCCTTCGGCGAGCCGGCGTCGATGTGGCGGGCCGCGGCGTGGACGAGCTGCCTCGCCGCCTCGACCTGCGCGGCCATGTCCGCGAGCATCGCCTGGACCATCTGCTTGCTCACGATGGGCTCGCCGAACTGCACCCGCTTGGTGGCGTAGTGGAGGGCGAAGTCCAGCGCTCCCTGCGCGCAGCCGACGGCCTGCGCGGCGACGCCGGGACGCGCCTTGTCGAGGGTCGCCATCGCATGGGAGAAGCCCATCCCCGGCCGGCCGCCGAGGAGCGCGTCGTCGGGGAGCTGCATGTTCCGGAACTCGAGCTCCACGACGGGGATCGCGCGGATCCCCATCTTGTCCTCGACCTTCACGATGTGGAACCCGTCGCGCGGGTACTCCACGAGGAACGCACTGATGCGGCGGGATTTCGACTCCGGATCGGTCACCGCGAAGATCGTATTCAGCGTCGCGACAGCTCCGTTCGTGTTCCACTTCTTGTGACCATTCACGACCCATCCAGAGTCGTTCTTCTCTCCGCGCGTGACCATTCCTCCCGCGTCGGAGCCTGCGTTCCGCTCCGAGAGGCCGAACGCCACGAGCCGGTCTCCGGCAGCAACGGACGGCAGGAGACGCTGCTTCTGCTCGTCGGTGCCGCCGATCATGAGGGGGAACGATCCGAGCGCGTTCACCGCGAACCCGACGCCGATTCCGCCGCACGCGCGGGCCAATTCCTCGACGACGATGCACAGGTTGAGGACTCCGGACGTCTCCGATCCGCCGTACTCCTTCGGCACGAACACCTTGAAAAGCCCGTACTCCTTCAGTCGCTTCTGGATCTCCCAGGGGTACTCCTGCAGGCGGTCGTACTTCCACGCCACGGGACGGACGTACTTCTCCGCCACCTCGCGCGCGCGGGCGCGCCACTCGAGGTTCACGGTGCTCAGGTTGGGGTCGGCGGATCCGGACATGGGGAGCTCCTCCAGAAGGGGAGGGGGAGTCTACCCGCCGGACGCGGGGGCCGGAGAACAGGGAACGCCGCGCCGCCGCGCCCGGCCGGGGGACCCGGTGCCGCCGGTCACCTCGCCGGAAGGGTCACTTCCGGAAGATCCGGTCGCCGATCACGACCGCATCGAGCCCGGTACGGAGGAGCGCGTCCAGCGCCTCCGCGGGCGCGCGGACGATGGGCTCGCCCCGCACGTTGAAGGACGTGTTGAGGAGCACGGGGACACCGGTCCGGCGTCCGAACGCGCCGAGGAGCGCGTGGAAGCGGGGATTCTCCTCGGGGGTCACGGTCTGCACGCGCGCCGTTCCGTCCACGTGGGTCACCGCGGGGAGCCGGGCCAGTTGCTCCGCCTTCACCCGGAACGCCAGCAGCATGTAGGGCGACGGCCGCACGTCCTCGAACCACTCCGCCGCCCGGTCCAGAGGCACCGACGGAGCGAAGGGCCGGAAGCCCTCGCGGAACTTCACGCGGGCGTTCACGTGGTCCTTCATGCCGGGACGCGACGGATCGGCGAGGATCGACCGGTTCCCGAGCGCACGCGGGCCGTACTCCATCCGCCCCTGCATCCAGCCGACGATGGCCCCGCCCGCGAGGAGTTCCGCCGTCCGTTCCACGACGTCCGGCGCGGAGTCGGCGGTGAGCCCGCGCTCGGCCGCGGCGCGGTCGGTGTCGGCTTCGGTGAACCCCGGGCCGAGGAACGCGTGCCGCATGGGCGCGCCGCGCGGGATGCCGAGCCGGCGGTGCGCCACGTGGAGCGCGGCGCCGAGGCTCGCGCCGTTGTCGCCTGCCGCGGGCTGGACGAAGACCTCGTCGAAGATCCCCTCGCGGACGAGCCGCCCGTTGGCGACGCAGTTGAGCGCGACCCCGCCCGCCATGACGAGGCGGGGAAGCCCGGTCTCCCGGCGGACGCGCCGCGCCATCGCGAGGACCGCCTCCTCCGTCCGGCGCTGCAGCGCGAAGGCGACGTCGCGGTGCCAGTCCTCGACGGGACCGTCCGGCGCGCGCGGCGGCCCGAACGCCTCGACGAACCGCCGCGACACCAGCCGCGTGCGCCCCCTCGGGAAGTCGAACCAGCGCAGGTCCATGTGGAAGAGACGCGGATCGCCCTCGTCTGCCGCGGCGAAGACCGCGCGGAAGGGTTCCACGAACCGCGGGGTGCCGTAGGGGGCGAGGCCCATCAGCTTGCCCTCGTCCTGCGTCGCGCGCCAGCCGAGCCAGTCCGTGACGGCCTCCCAGACCTTCCCGATGGAGAACGGATACCGCGCGTCCGCGATCCGGCGGATGCGGCTGCCGTCCACCGCGGCGAGGAGCGTGGTGACGTGCTCGCCGGCGCCGTCCACGGTCATCGACGCGGCCGACCCGAACCCGCTCGGGAAGAACGCGCTGTCCGCGTGCGCCGCGTGGTGCTCGACCGCGTGGAAGCAGCCGGTGAACCCCGTCTCGCGCCGGAACCTGCGCTCGACGCCGAGGAAGCTCTTCCAGAGCGCCGGCTTCCGCCCCGTGAAGGCGAGGCTCCCGGGCAGGTTCCGCGCGAAGTGGAACCCGAAGCTCCGGAGCCACAGGCCGGGCTCCATGTAGAGGGCCGCATGCTCGACGTCCCCGATCGACACCCCCGCCTCGTCGAGGCAGGCGCGGATCGCGCGGAGGGGCATCCCGAAGTGGTGCTTCACGCGGGAGAGGCGCTCCTCCTCGACGGCGAGCACGACCTCCCCGTCGCGGAGGAGGACCGCGCAGGCGTCGTGCGTGCAGTTGAAGCCGAGGACGAGGGGCACGCCGGCAGAGTAGCGGCTCCCGCTCCGCCGCCGCCGCGACTCCGGCGGATTCCTCTACCGGACCGCCGAGGGCCCGCCCGATCCTCGCCCCTTTCCCACGCGAAAGAAGCGGAGACCCGCCCTGTCCCTCCTCGACCGCACCGTCGTCGCCCTCCTCCCCGTCACGCCGAAGTTCGTCGTGGGGAGGGTGGCCCGCCGCTACATCGCCGGCGAGACCCTCGAGGACGCGCTCGCCGCGATCCGCCGCCTCAACGCGGCGGGGGCGGAGGCGACGCTCGACGTCCTCGGCGAGTTCATCCGCGATTTCTCCGAGGCGGAGGCGACCGCGCGCGGCTACGAGGCGGCGCTGGACGGGATCCACGCCGCGGGGCTCCGGTCGAACGTGTCGATCAAGCCGACGGCGTTCGGCCTGCTCCTCGACGAGGCGCGCTGCGCGGCGCTGATCCGCGGCCTGGCGGAGCGCGCGAGGCGGCTCGGGAGCTTCGTGCGGCTCGACATGGAAGACTCCCCGTGCACGGACCGCACGATCGCGATGTGCCGCGCGTTCCGCGCGGAGGGGCTTCCGGTCGGCGTCGTCCTCCAGGCGTACCTCCGCCGCACCGAGCGCGACGCCGCCGCGCTGGCGGCCGAGGGCGTGCCGATCCGCCTGTGCAAGGGCATCTACCGGGAGCCCGCGGAGATCGCCTTCCAGGACCGCGAGGAGATCCGCGCGAACTACCGGAAGGTGCTCCGGATACTCCTCGCGGGCACGGCGAAGGTCGGCATCGCGACCCACGACGACGCGCTCGTGGACGACGCCCGCGCGGCGCTGGCCGAACTGAAGGTCCCGCGCGAGCGGTACGAGTTCCAGATGCTCCTCGGCGTGCGCGAGCCGCTCCGCGACGGGCTCCTCCGCGAGCGGCACCCCCTCCGCGTCTACGTGCCCTACGGCGCCGCGTGGTACGGCTACAGCGTGCGGCGCCTCCGCGAGAACCCCGCGCTCGCCGGACACGTCTTCCGCGCCATGTTCGGGGGCTGATGAACTCCGGCCTCCCCCGATTCCGATACGGGGGAGATGTCCGAACGAGCCTTCGACGAGCCTGCCCTGCCTCCGGCGACGGAGCGCCGGCCGGGTCGCGCCCTGGCGGCCGTGCTCCTCGTCTACACGATGGTCGGCGTGCTCCTCGTGACGCTGGCGCCGTTCGAGTTCCGGATCCCGGGCGAGATCCGCGTCGCCGCGGCGGGCGGGGCGTTCGAGCTCCTCGTCAACTGCGCGCTCCTCGCGGCGCCGGGCTTCCTTCTCCGGGCCGTGACGGGGGCGAACCGCGACGTCTACTGCCTCGTCCCGCTCCTCGCCGGGATCGCCGCGGCGTCCCTGATCGAGGGCACGCAGATCCTGGTCGGCGGGCGGTGCTTCAGTCCGTTGGACATAGCCGCGAACGCCGCGGGCGCGTGGGCGGGGGCGATGTGCCACGACTCGCTCCGCCGCGTCGCCGACGAGCGGATGGCCGGGCGGATGCTCCTCGACCTGCCGCTGACCGGGCTCCTCTACCTCATGGTCCCGCTGCTCTGGCTGAACGGGTTCGCGTCGATCGGTCATGACCGGCGGATCGCGCTCGCCGTGCCGCTCGCGCTCTTCGGCGCGGTGGTGATCGCGTCGCTCTGGCGGCACCGGCTGCAACCCGTCCGGGCGATGACCGCGTGGGGCGCGTCGTTCACGGCCGGCGCGTGGTTCGCCGCCGCCGCCGCGCCGATGCTCCGGAAGAACCCGGACGAACTCGCCGCGCTGTCGCTCGCGGCCTTCGCCGCCACGCGCACGCTCACGGCCGTGCCCGTGCTCCTCGACACGGGCACCCGCCGCTTCGAGATCCCCACGCTGCTCCGCGCCGCGCCGTTCTTCGTCGCGTACCTGGTCGTGCTCGCCGGCTGGCCGTTCACGGCGCCGTCGGACGCGTGGCGCGGCGAACTCCTGCTCGCGCAGATCGGACGCCCGCCCGAGCTCGTCGAACTCGCCCGTCTCCTCGAGTGGACCGCGGCGTTCACGCTGGCGGGCTACATGGCGACCGAGGCCTGGACGCGACGGGAGACGCGCGGCGCCGCCGCGGTGCTCCGCGGGGCGGCGATCCCCGTCGCGCTGGCGGCGGCGCTCGAGTGCGCGCGCGGCTGGCATCCGGAGACGAAGGCGAGCCTCCTCCGCGGCGCCCTCGGGGCGTCGGGCGCCGTGTTCGGCGCGGTCGTGTACTCGCTCCAGTCCGCGGCCGTGCTCGAGTGGCTCGCCCGCGCGAAGTCGATCGAGGCGCGGGGGCCGGTCACCGCGCGGGACGCGCTCCTCGCCGCGGCGCGGAAGGCGGCGCACGAGAAGCGCAAGTCCCCCGAGCCCGCCGACGCGCCTCCGCGGTAGGGCTCGGCCAGGCGCGAAGCCTCGTGAGTGATCCGGGTTAGGATCGTGCGGCCATGCGCCGCGCGCTCCCGATCGCCACGTTCGCCGCCGCGGCCCTCGTCTGCGCGCCGCCGCAGCTCCCCGCCCTGGAAGACGCACCGCTCCCCGAAGCGCCCGCCGCGGCGCTCGCGACCATCACCGCGGCCGACGCGCTGAAGCACGTGACGCACCTCGCGAGCGCGAAGCTCGAGGGCCGCGGCTCCGGGTTCCCCGGCGCCGACGAGGCGGGGAAGTACCTCGAGGAGCAGTTGAAGTCGTTCGGCGTCGAGCCGGCGGGGGAGTCGGGCGGGTTCCGTCAGCCGTTCACGGTGAAGCGGGTGCCGTTCCCCGGGCAGGCCGTGAGTGAGGGGGCCGACGGGAGCGACGCGCCCACGTTCAACGTGATCGGCGTCGTCCGCGGGAGCGACGAGAAGCTCCGCGAGGAGTACGTCGTGCTCTCGGCGCACTACGACCACGTGGGCCGCGCGGGGAAGAAGAAGATCTGGCACGGGGCCGACGACAACGCGTCGGGCACGTCCGCGCTGCTCGAGGTGGCGCAGGCCTTCGCGCTGAAGGACGCGCCGCGGCCGAGGCGGTCGATCCTGATCCTCCACGTGTCCGCCGAGGAGCGCGGCCTCCTCGGGAGCAGGTGGTTCTGCGACCGTCCCACCGTGCCGTTCGGGCAGATCGTCTGCGACCTCAACATCGACATGGTGGGGCGCAACAAGCCGAAGGAGATGGACGTCTACGGGAACGGCACGTCCCCGGACCTCGACGCGGCGCACCTCCGGGCGGCGCCGCGGAGCGGCCTCGTGTTCTTCCCGCGCACCGGGTCGATCTTCCTGCGGAGCGACCAGGTGAACTTCTACGAACGCAACGTGCCGTGCCTCTTCTGGACGAGCGGTCTCCACAAGGACTACCACACGCCCGACGACAAGGCCGACCGGATCGACGAAGGGAAGGTCGCCCGCGCGGCGACGCACGCCTATCTCGTCGCGTGGGAGGTCGCCTCGCGCACCGAGCGCCCGCGATTCCAGAAGCTCGACGCGAACGCATCGTCCGGCCCGCTCGGCGCGGTGCTCGACATGATCCCCGCGTCGGAGATCCCGCAGGCGAAGCTCGGTCCGGACGACGGCGCCGTGGTCGTGCGATCGGTGCTCGACGGCACGCCCGCGTTCGAGGCGAAACTCCAGCCGATGGACCTGATCCTCGGCGTCGGCGACGACGCCCTCCCGGGCGAGGACCCGGTGAAGGGCCTCGAGGAGGCGCTCTCCGCCGCGAAGGGGAAGAAGGTGACCCTCCGCGTGCTGCGCGGTTCGAAGGCTCTCCGCGTGACCGTGAAGCTCTGACGAGGCGCTACGCGGCGCGACCCGGCGCGGGCGCCGGCGTCGTCGCGGGACGCGGGCGGGGATAGAGCCCGTTCGGCTCGAGCTGGAGCTCCGAGCGGCACTCCGGGCACACGAGCGACCAGTCCGGGCGGACTTCGAAGGACACCGTCTCGCCGCACTCCTCGCAGAGCGCGCGGACCCATCGACGCAGGATCGATGCCATGGGGACCTCCTCGCGCCGCCGGGGGGTGAGCGGCAGCGCACCATGGAATCGCAAACCACGGACCAGACCTCGCCGCGCCCGCCGCCGCTCGCCGAGCCGGCCGGTGCCCACGCGCGTTGATGCGTCGCGTTGTCCGCCGCGTGCGGGTCAGTCGAGGAACGGGAACACGATCGAGACGAGGATCAGCAGGATCACGATCCACTCGAGCGTCTCGGCGCGGGTGATCGCCGCGCGGTCGCGGAGCCCCTCGTACACCGTGCCGAGGGTGTCGAGCTTGTGCAGGAGCGCGTCCGTCCACTGCGGGAGCCGCAGCCGCACGGCGGCCGCCTCGTAGAGCCGGACGAGATAGGGGTCGTCGAGCAGCTTCGGCGGGTTCCGGACGTGCTCGAACAGCATCGCCGCGTCGATTCGGGCTCGCGCCACACGGTCGAGCTCCTTCGAGTGCAGGCGTCCGAGGAGCGCGAACGGCGCGCGCCGCGCGCCGAGGCGTTCGTACGACGTGCGGAGCGCCTCGTCGAGCCGCTCGTCGAGGAACCGCGCCTCGAGCGACTGCACGAGCACGAACGCGAGCACGGCCAGGGCCGCCGCCGGATCGCGCGACGCGACGAGCGCGCGTTCCACGTCGGTCACCGCGGCGTCTCCGCCCGCGCCGCCGACGCGGTGCCGCACGGCGTCGCGGACCTCGTCGTCGGAGAGGGGACCGCGGCCGGGGCGGAGACGCGCCGCGGTGTCCGCATCGGAGGAGGGGATGTCCGCTCCCACGGTCACCTCGTACCTCTCGACCGCCGCCCACGCGCCCGGATCGCGGACCGCCGGACCCAGCGCGGCCACGACGCCCGCCCGCGCCGCCGCGAGCGCAGCGTCGCCGAGGGGCGCACCCTCCGTGCGGAACACGACCGCGCCGAAGTCGAAGACCGTGACCTCGACGCTCGCGCCGCCCGGCGCCGCCGCGACGTACGACCCCGGGTACGGCCCGCCCTCAGGCGCGGCGGCGGCGGGCAGCATGCGGCGCGCGAGCGCGAGGTCGATCTCGCGGCCCACGTCGAGCGCGGCCAGGTGGTGGATGGTCACGGGTCTCCTTCCGCGGAGCGCGCGCCGCGCGGACCTGCGCAGTCTGCACGAACCCGGGCTCCGGTCGGTGCGAGGTACGTCATCCGGAGGATCCGGAATCCGGCGGCGTCAGTACGTCCCGTACTGGCCGCTCGTCAGGATCGCCAGCGCGGCGGTGCGCCACGTGGCGCCGGGCTCGAGGAGGACGGTGACGAACGCGTCGGTCTCCTCGGTGGAGGGGTCGCGGCCGAGGAGGCGCCGGAAGAGTTCGACGACGGCCGGGCGGAAGCGGTCGCCGGGGTAGCGGTCGGGGTGCGGGGACTCGCGCGGCGCGACGGCGGCGGAACTGTCGAGGAGCACCTTCGCGAGGACGCCGCGGACCGGGGTCGGATCGGCGAGCGCCTGGAGCGCGTTCCGCATGTTGCGGAACTCCTCGTACGCCGGGGGGCGGCCGATCAGGTCCACGAAGAGCGAGCGGATGAACTGGTGGTCCGACTTCGCGCGGGGCGGGCGCGCGGGCGACGTGTACCGGTCGGAGAGGAGCCAGTCGCGGAGGATCTGGCGGAACACGCCGGGCTGCGCCGCGAGCATCGCCGCCGTGGCCTCGTGCTCGGCCTTCGGAAGCTCGGCGCCGAGGTACCGGATCGCCATCCGCTTCGTGAAGAGGTCGTAGTAGGACTTCTGCTGGAGGGAGAGCTGCACGATGTCGCTCTGGTTCCTCGCGACGGCGTTGAAGATCCGCTCCTGCTTCCCGTCGTAGACCTTCTTCGCCGTCTCGAGGAGCTTCACGTTCTTCTGCACCTCGATCCCGAGGAACTGCTCGAAGACGACGGTGCAGTAGGTGTCGTTGCCCGGGTTCCGCGCGTTGAACTCGGTCGAGAGCGCGACCGCGAGGTGCGCGTCGCGGAAGCTCGTGCGGCCCGCGCGCATCCCGGACGGCACCGCCGCCACGCGGTCGGAGACGGGCCGGAACTGGTCGATCAGCAGGAAGTAGAAGGCCTCCTCGTCGAGCCACGTGCGCCACGTCTCGTCGGTGTCGAGGAGCGCGTCCACGCGCTTCTCCCACGGCAGCGCCGCGGCGCGGGCGAGTTCCTCGTCGGTCGGCGTGCGGCCCCAGAGGTCGAGGTAGAGGCTGCGCGTCGCGCGGCGGTCGGCGGTGGGGATCGCGTCCGCGGCGACGGGAGCCGCCGTGGCGCCGGGGGCTTCCGTCTTCCGCGCCGCGGCGAAGCGCACCGTGACGGGCCATCCGCGGAGCGCGCCGTCGCGGACGCGCAGCCGCACAACCCAGGGGCCTTCCTTGTCGGGGGTGATCGTCGTGGTCTTCGCCCGGGGGTCCGACGGCTTCGCGCGGGCCCCCTGCGGCGCGTCGGCGATCTCCCACGCGAAGGAGAGCGGCTTCCCCTCGGGGTCGGAGGAGAGCGACGCGTCGAGGCGCACCTCTTCGCCCAGAGTCACCTGGCGGGGCACCGGCGCGTAGGCGGCGACGGGCGGGGCGTCCGCGGGCGTCGCGCCGAAGAGCCACGACACGAGCGGGCCCTGCGGATCGATGACCTTCGCGGGGATCTCCACGTCGTCGGCCTTGCCGCCGTCGTGGTCCACGCCGCCGCGGGACACCGGGACGAGCTTCGAGAGCACGAGGCTCCGCTCGGGCGAGTCGGCGGACGCGAGGCCGCGGACCATCTCGTAGTTCGCGCGGACGTCCTCTTCGGTCCACTTCCCGTCGGGGCCCGGCGCGGCCAGCCGGTGCCGCGATTCGTTCGCGGGGTCCTTCGCATCGTGGCACCCGAGGCACTGCTGCGCGAGGACGGGGAGCACGCGGTCGCGGAAGTACGCGGGGTCGTGGACGACGGGCGGATCCTTCGCGGCGCCGGCGCCCATCATGTCGTCCTGAGCGAACAGGGGCGATGCGGCGGCCGCGGCGAGAAGCAGGGCGGAGAAACGGCGGATCATGCGGGGATCGTAGCGGATCGCGGCGGGCGGTTCACGACAGGGGATGCACGGAGGCGGAATCGAAGCGGGGAGGCCTTCCGGCCTCCCCGCTCGCGATCTCGGCTGCTTACTTCTTCTTCTTCGCAGCCTTCTTCGCGGGCTTCTTCGCAGCCTTCTTCTTGGCGGCCATCGGTCATCCCTCCTTGGGGGAACGTCCTTGAACTCTGAGCGGAGCCACGCGCCCCGCTCGAATCCGTTCATCGTCAGCGGGACGGAAAATCTTCGGCCCGCATCCGCGGAATTTTCATCGGCGCGTCTCCGCGGCCACCCACGCGGCGTACGCGGCGTGCGACGAATCGACGTCGAGAACCAGGATCTCGGGCACGTCGTAGGGGTGCACTTCCGCGATCCGCGCGGCGGCGCGCGGCGCGGCCTCGTCGCTCGTCTTCGCGACGAGCTGCACCTCGTCGGACTCCTCGATCGCGCCCTTCCACCGGTAGACGGAGCGCACGCCGGGGATCCGCGCGACGCACGCGGCGAGGCGTTCGTCCACGAGCATGCGCGCGATCGCGTCGGCGCGATCCGCGGGGGCGGTGGTGAGGACGAGCTTCATCGCGGGGCGCCTCCGTGCGTGCGCGCGAGGAACGCGCGGAGCCGCGGCGAACGCGGTTCCGCGAAGAGCGCGGGCGACGGGCCGTCCTCGGCGATCCGTCCCCCGTCCATGAAGAGCGTCCGCGACGAGCACTCGCGGGCGAACGCCATCTCGTGGGTGACGACGATCATGGTCGTGCCGGAGCGCGCGAGATCGCGCATCACGTCGAGCACCTC
This sequence comes from Planctomycetota bacterium, assembly GCA_022072415.1. Classification (GTDB taxonomy): domain Bacteria; phylum Planctomycetota; class JAJSAM01; order JAJSAM01; family JAJVHW01; genus JAJVHW01. Next base: position 18,612 of record JAJVHW010000067.1, on the reverse strand, counting down.
GCCGGTCGTCTCGGGGTCGAGGGCGCTCGTGGGTTCGTCGAAGAGGAGGAGCGAGGGCTCCATGGCGAGGGCGCGCGCGATCGCCACGCGCTGGCGCTGCCCGCCGGAGAGCTGGTCGGGGCGCGCGCCGGCGCGGTCGCCGAGACCGACGCGGTCGAGCAGCGCGCGGCCGCGGCGGTCCGCCGCGTCGGCCGACTCGCCGCGCACGAGGCGGGGGGCGAGGGTCACGTTCCCGAGCGCCGTGAGGTGCGGGAAGAGATGGAACGCCTGGAAGACCATGCCGATCCGCGCGCGGACGCGGTCGATGTCCGCGGCGCCGGCGCGGACCGGCCGGCCCTCGACCTCGACGGTCCCGGCGTCGGGCGCCTCGAGGCCGTTCACGCAGCGGAGCAGCGTGGACTTCCCGCCGCCGGACGGGCCGATCACCGCCACGACTTCGCCGGGCGCCACGTCGAGGTCCACGCCGTCGAGCGCCGTGACGCCGCCCCATCGCTTCCGGAGGCCGCGGATCCGGACGAGCGGACCGCTCACAGGCGCGTCACCGGAAGCGAAGGCGTCGGCGTGAGGCGCGCCTCGAGCCGCCGCGAGAGCCACGAGAGCGGAAGCGTGACCGCGAGATAGAGCGCCGCGAGAGGGAGGTACGCCGCGAACGTGTCGTAGGACGCGGACGCGAGGTTCTTCGCGTGGAACGTGACCTCGGCCACGCCGATCACGGAGAGGAGCGACGACTCCTTCACGAGCGACACCGCCTCGCCGGTGAGCGGCGGCACCATCCGGCGGAGGCACTGCGGGAGGATCACGCGGCGGAGCGTCTGCCCGTGCGAGAGCCCGAGCGACCGCGCCGCCTCCCACTGTCCGCGGTCCACCGATTCGATCGCCGCGCGGACGATCTCGGCCACGTACGCCCCGGCGAAGATCCCGAGTCCGACCGCGCCCACGATCGCCGCCTCGGCGCTGCCGAGCGCGTCCTGGAGCCGCGCCGCGCGGGCGACGCAGAAGTAGAGGATGTACAACTGCACGAGGAACGGCGTCCCCCGGACGATCTCCACGTACGTGACGGCCGCCTGGTCCGCCCATGCGCTGCGCGACGACCGCGCGAGCCCCGCCGCACCGCCGAGGAGCAGTCCGAGCGCGAGCGCGCCGTGCGAGATCAAGAGGGTCGTGACGAGTCCGGACGCGAAGAGCGCCCGGCGGTCCCACGCCTTCGCGTAGTCGGCGCCGCCCGGCACCGAGAGCGCCGCCTCCGCGATCAGGGCGAGCGCCGCGGCGACGACGGCGACGCGGACGATCCTCTCCCGGGCCTTCATCCGCGGAGCGTCACTTCGACGCGGTCCGGACGGGCTCGACCGCCGGCTTCCAGCGCTCCATCAGCGTCTCGACGAGGCCCCCCGGCGCCGACGCGGCGTCGAGGAACCGGTTCGCCTGCTCCGCGAGCGGAGAGCCCTTCGCGAAGGCCATGCAGTACTCCTCCGACCCGAGGTCGCCGGGGAGCACGCGGACCGCCGCGCCCGCCTTCGCGGCGAGCTTCCCGACCGACACCATGTCGTAGACGAAGGCGTGCGCCCGGCCCGCCGCGACCTCGGTGGACGCGTCCACCTCGTTGTCGTAGGGCGCGATCCTCGCCTTCGGGAACGCCTCGCGCGCCTTCGTCTCGCCGGACGTGCCGCGCTGCACGGCGACGACGACGCCGTCGCGGTCGAGGTCCGCGATCCCCGACACGTCGGCCGCCTTCGAGGCGCTGACGAGCACCCCCATCCGCACGCGGACGTAGGGACGCGAGAAGGCGACCTTCTTCGCCCGCTCCTCCGTGAAGCTCATGGCGGAGCAGATCATGTCGATCCGCCCGGCCTCGAGCTCCGGCAGGAGCGCGTCGAACGCCATGTTGCGGAACTCCGGCGTCCGGCCCGTCGCCTCCGCGAGGCCGCGCGCGAGGTCCACGTCGAAGCCGACGATCTCGCCCGTGGCGTCCACCGATTCGAACGGCGGATACTGGGCCTCGAGCCCGATCCGGAGCCGCGCCGGGCCTCCGCCGCCGCAGCTTGCGGCGAGGGGGGCGCACATGAAGATGGCGGAGAGCGCACGGAGGAACCGTCGGCGCGTCGGGCCTGACCGACCCGTGGGGGAGGGGAGCATCGGCGCAGTCTATCGACGGCGGCGACCGGACGCCCGCCGCGGGTTCCGGAGGCCGCGAATCCGGGCGGTCCGAGGGGAAATCCGGCGCCCTCCCGGCGGATCGGTGCGCGCGGCCGTGGGTCGGGGGCTCGAAGTGGTCCCGTAACTGGAGTTGGAGTAACATCTTACGTCGTTCTCGGACCCCCGCCCGGACCCCTCGGGCCGGCCCCGTCGTCCCCCCGTTTCCCCGTCGATTTTCTCGGGGGGCCCCCGGCGGCGCCGGTACCCTGTGGACCTTTTTATCCCCGCCCCCTTCGGAAAGTCCTCCGACGGGACCCCCGAGACCCCTCGAACCGAACCCCTGATCCGAAAGGAGAACGCCCGGCCCCGAGCCTCGCCCATGTCGGCCAACCCGCCACGGAACGACCCAGAAGGGAACGACCCGCGACGGAGCGATCGGCAGGACGAACGCAAGGGAGGGCAATCATCCACGTGGCTCCGGTACTCGCACCTGGGACTGCAGTTCGCGGTGACGCTGCTTCTGTGCGTCTTCCTGGGCCGGTGGCTGGACACGAAGTTCGGATGGGCGCCGTGGGGGACGGTCGTGGGGAGCCTGTTCGGGATCACGGCGTCGATGTATGCCGTGGTGAAGGACGCGGGAGCGATCCGGTGAGGACCGCACGGGCGCCGTCCGAGATCGCCGCCGCCGCGGCCGCGAGCGTCGCCGCCGCGAAGGTCGCGATGCCCCGCGGATCCGCCGCGGCGCGCGTCTCCGGCGCCGTCTTCCTCGCGGGCGCCCAGGCCGCCACCATCGCGATCGTCCTCGCCATGCTCGGCGGGAAGCCGGCCGTGTGGATGGGCTGCTGGGCGGGCACCTTCGCGGGACTCGTCTCCCTGGTGGTCGAGATGGCCATGGTCGAGCGCTCCGCGCGGACCTTCCACGCGCAGGGCGTCCAGACGACCTTCATGAGCTTCCTCATGCGGATCGTCACGGTGGGGGCGGTCACCATGCTCCTCCGGAGCCTCGACGCCGGCGTCGATCCCTACGGCTTCGCCCTGACCTACTGCGGCACCTTCTTCCTCTACATGTGCTGGCTCACGTGGGTCACGTACCATGCGCCGGTGCACTACCGGGGCAAGTCGAAGAAGCAGCCGCAGGGTTCGTCCGCCGCCCGTCCGGACGGCGACGGCTACGTCGTCCGCGACAACCGCAAGGCGGCCGGGAGCTCGGCGCGATGAACGCACTTCTCGGCGCGGGGAACCCCTTCGAGCACACGTGGAACACGTGGGGCATCGAGTTCTACCGGTGGATCGTCAACCTGAACGCGTTCCCGGTCTGCAGGCAGCTCGGGATCACGAACGCGGTCGTGATGATGCTCTTCGCGGCGGCGCTGATCGCCTTCCTCTGCCTCCGCGGCGCATCCGAGTGCGCCCGCGCGGCGTCCGAGGGCCGCGCCCCGCGCGGGCTCGGCGCCGTGATGGAGCAGGCGGTGCTCTTCATCCGCGACGCGGTGCTGAAGCCGGCGATGCCGCACCACGAGCGGAGCCCGTACTTCATCGCGCTCTTCGCCACGCTCTTCTGCTTCATCCTCACGTGCAACCTGCTCGGCCTCATGCCGCAGCCCTTCGGCCGCACGGCCACCGGGAGCCCGTTCGTCAACCTCGGGCTCGCGTTCGGCGTGACCTACCTGATCGGCATCTGGGGCGCGGGGTTCTACGCGCACGGGATCGGGTTCCTCGCGCACATCGCGCCTCACGCGCCGTTCCCCGTCCGCTGGTTCGTCCTCTGGCCGATCGAGTTCGCCGGGCTCCTTGTGAAGCCCGTCGCCCTCACGATCCGCCTCACGGCGAACATGACCGCGGGTCACATCATCCTCGCGGTGCTGATGTCGTTCGTCCTCGGCATGTTCCACTCGGTCGGCCAGACGGTCGGCGGGGCGGCGGGTGCCCTGGGCTTCTTCGCGATCACGGCCTTCGAGCTCGCGATCGCATTCATCCAGGCATACATCTTCACGGTGCTGAGCAGCGTCTTCGTGGGCGCCTCGCTCTCGCACGAGCACTAGGTTCAGGCCGCGGACCTCGCCTCCGGGCGACGGCCGCACGTTTCAGGAGGATACGAACATGGAGTGGGCTTTCGTCGGTGCAGCCATGGGTGCCGCTATCGCCGCCGTCGCCGCCGCGATGGGCATCGGCAAGATCTCGGCCGCCGCGTGCGAGTCGATCGCGCGCCAGCCCGAGGCTGCCGCGGACATCAAGGGCAACACGGTCCTCACGGCCGCGTTCATCGAGGGCGTGTGCCTCTTCGCCTGCGTGATCGCGCTCCTCACGAGCTTCGGCGTCACGGACGTCGCCAAGATCGAGGCGCAGGCCAAGGTCGACGCCGCCAAGGCCGGCAAGTAGTCCCCTCCGCGGCCTGAACCCGCCCCGGGGCCGGCGCATCGCCGGTCCCGGGCCCCGCGGGGGACGCTGCCGCGGAACGTCTCACCGGAGGACGCATGGACATTCTCATCCTGCTGGCCGAGGAAGGGCACGGCGGCCACGTCGTGCACATCAACCCCACGGACGTCGCGGACCCCGCGAACATGAAGGCCGCCTTCTGGTCCCTGGGCATCGTCCTCGCGCTCTTCGGCCTCCTCTTCTGGAAGGGCTGGGGCCCGATCGTGAAGGCCCTCCACGACCGCGAGGAGAAGATCAACGCGTCCCTCGCGAAGGCCGAGGAGGTCGAGAAGGCCGCCCGGGAGATCGCGGAAACCAACCGGAAGACGCTCGCCGAGGCGCAGGTCGCCGCGCAGCAGATCGTCGCCGAGTCCCGCGCCGCCGCCGCGAAGGCCGCGGCCGACATCGAGGCCAAGGCGCACGCCGAGATCGAGTCGGCCAAGGACCGCTTCCAGCGGGAGATGGCGCTCGAGGCCGACAAGGTCCGCGCCGAGATCCGCAAGGACGCGGTGGACCTCACCCTGGCCGCGGCGGCGAAGCTGCTCGGCCGCTCGCTCTCCCCCGCCGACCAGCGGCGGCTCGCCGAGGAGTCCCTCCGCGACGCCGAGTCGGTGGCGAGGAACTGAGCCTTGCCGAACACGTCCGACCCGGTCGCCCGCGTCTACGCCGCCGCGCTCATCGAGCTCGGCCGCGAGCAGGGCTCGCTCCCGCAGATCTACGACGACCTGCACGCCGTGGAGCGCATCTACTCCGGCGACGAGTGGTTCCGGCAGTTCTTCACCTCCCCGCGGATCGACCGCGCGGTGAAGTGGAAGGCCGTGGAGAAGGCGTTCCGCGGCAAGATCGGCCGTCCGGTCATGGGCCTCCTCAAGGTCCTGATCGAGAAGGGGCGCGAGCCCGTCTACGACAACGTCGTGGGGCAGTTCGACCGGTTCAAGGACCTGGCCGAGAACCGCGTCCACGCGTTCCTCGTGACCGCCGCGGCGGTCGAGCCCGACTTCCGCGCGTCGCTGGTCGCGCGGCTCGAGTCGGCCAGCGGCCGCAAGGTCGCCCTCCACGAGCGAGTGGACCCCGCCTGCCTCGGCGGCGCCTCGCTTCGGATCGGCGACAAGGTGATCGACCGCACGCTCCGCACCCGGCTGGCCGCGCTCCGGCGCCGCCTCACCGCCGACAACATGGAGACCACGAAGCGATGAGCATCCGTCCCGACGAGATCACCTCGGTCCTCAAGAAGGAGATCGAGAGCTTCGACGTCGATCTCTCGCTGACCGAGGTCGGCACCGTGCTCGAGGTGGGCGACGGCATCTGCCGCGCGTACGGCCTCGAGAAGGTGATGGCCAACGAGATGGTCCAGTTCGAGAACGGCGCCTACGGCATGGCGTTCAACCTCGAGGAGGACTCGGTCGGCATCGTCATCCTCGGCGACTGCCTCGCGATCCGCGAGGGCCAGACCGTGAAGCGCACCGGCCGCGTGCTCTCCGTGCCCGCCGGCGAGGCGCTCATCGGCCGCGTGGTGACCCCCCTCGGCGAGCCCCTCGACGGCAAGGGCCCGATCCAGGCGTCGGCGCACATGCCCCTCGAGGGCAAGGCGCCCGGCATCGCCGACCGCCAGTCGGTGCACGAGCCCCTCGCGACCGGCATCAAGGCCGTGGACGCGATGATCCCGATCGGCCGCGGGCAGCGCGAGCTCATCATCGGCGACCGCGAGACGGGGAAGACGTCCGTCGCGATCGACGCGATCATCAACCAGAAGGGCAAGGGCGTCATCTGCGTGTACGTCGCGGTGGGCCAGAAGGCCTCCACCGTGGCGGGCACGGTCGCGAAGCTCCGCGACGCGGGCGCGATGGACTACACGATCGTGGTCTCCGCGACCGCCAACGACCCCGCGCCGCTCCAGTACGTCGCGCCGTACGCGGGCACCGCGATGGCCGAGTACTTCATGTACAACCACTTCGCCGTGGACGCCAACGGCGTCCCGGAGCGGAGCGGCGACGGCAGCTTCCGCCGCGGCACGCTCGTCTACGACGAGAAGGCCGACCACCTCGGCCGGAAGAAGCTCGCGAAGGGCTCCGCCCGCGGGCTCGCGACGCTCTGCGTGTACGACGACCTCTCGAAGCAGGCGGTCGCCTACCGCCAGCTCTCGCTCCTCCTCCGCCGCCCGCCGGGCCGCGAGGCGTACCCGGGCGACATCTTCTACTGCCACAGCCGCCTGCTCGAGCGATCGGCCAAGCTCTCCGACGAGAAGGGCGCCGGGTCGCTCACCGCGCTCCCCGTCATCGAGACGCAGGCGGGCGACGTGTCGGCCTACATCCCGACGAACGTCATCTCGATCACCGACGGGCAGATCTACCTCGAGCCGGAGCTCTTCTACGCCGGCGTCCGCCCCGCCATCAACGTGGGCATCTCGGTCTCGCGCGTGGGCGGCAACGCCCAGACGAAGGCGATGAAGAAGGTCGCGGGCCGCCTGCGCCTCGACATGGCCCAGTTCCGCGAACTGGAGGCCTTCGCGCAGTTCGCGTCGGACCTGGACAAGAACACGCAGCGCCAGCTCGCGCGCGGGCAGCGCAACGTGGAGATCCTGAAGCAGGGGCTCTACCGCCCGCTCCCCGTCGAGGACGAGGTGGCGGTGATCCTCGCGGTGAACGAGGGCTTCTTCGACGACGTGGACGTGAAGGACGTCCGCACCGTCGAGCCGAAGCTCCTCGAGTACCTCCGCTCGCACCCGAGCGGCGTGATGGAGCGGCTCGGCGCCGAGAAGGCGCTGACCGACGCGATCCGCGACGACCTCCTGAAGGCGTGCGAAGGTTTCCGCGCGCAGCGGAACGCGGCGAAGTGACCTCCCTCCGGAACTGAACAGAGGAACGAGGGAACCCCGTGGCGAAGTCCAGCAAGGCGATCCGCAAGCGCATCAAGAGCGTCGCGTCGACCAAGAAGATCACGAAGACCATGGAGATGGTCGCGACGTCGAAGCTCCAGCGCACGCAGGGCAAGGTCGTCGGGTCCCGCCCGTACACGACCACGCTCGCCTCGCTCCTCGCCGCGCTCTCCGAGGCCGTCGGGTCCCTCGGCAACTTCCCGCTCTTCGAGAAGCGGAACCCGGTGCGCCGGGTGCTCGTGCTCGTCGTCACGTCGAACCGCGGGCTCTGCGGCGGCTACAACGCGAACATCGTGCGGAAGGCGCGCGAGCACGTCGCGGCGCTCCGCGCCGAAGGGCTCGAGGTCGTGCTGCACGTCGCGGGGCGGAAGGGCATCGCGGCGTTCCGCTTCGCCGGGATCGAGCCCGCCGTCATGCGCACGGACCTCACGGACCGCCCGACGTACGCCGAGGCGGAGTCGGCGGGCGCGCCGCTCCTCGAGGCGTTCCTGAAGGGCGACGCCGACCGCGTGGACGTCGTCTACGCCGACTTCCGCTCGGTGGCGCAGCAGCCGCCGACGGCCCTGACCCTGCTGCCCCTCGGCTCCGCCGACCCGGCGGCGGCGAAGGACGCGGCGCCGCAGGCGAAGGAGGACTTCCTCTTCGAGCCGGCGCCCGCGGAGATCCTCGCGGAGCTCGCGTCGGTCTACGTGAAGAACGTGCTCTACCGGATGCTCCTCTCGGCCGTCGCGAGCGAGCAGCTCGCGCGGCGGGTGGCGATGAAGAACGCCACCGACAACGCGAGCGAGATGCAGAAGAACCTGACCCGCGAATACAACAAGGCCCGCCAGGCCATGATCACGCAGGAAATCGCGGAGATCGTGGGCGGCGCGGCCGCACTGGAGTGACGAACCCATGGCTCCTCTCAGCGAAGGCAAGGTCGTCCAGGTCATCGGGCCGGTGCTCGACATCGAGTTCCCGGCGGACACGGTGCCGGACATCTACACCGCGCTCCGCATCGACGACGAGTCGGGCGACACGCCGATCCACCTGACGGCCGAGGTGCAGCAGCACATCGGCCGGAACCAGGTCCGCGCGGTCGCCATGTCCACGACCGACGGCGTCGTGCGCGGCACGAAGGTGAAGAACACCGGCGCGCCGATCGCGGTGCCCGTGGGCCAGCCCTGCCTCGGCCGCGTGTTCAACCTGCTCGGCGAGCCCGTGGACTACGGCGCGCCGCTGCCGGCGAACGTGGAGCGCCGCCCGATCCACCGCCCCGCGCCGAAGTTCCAGAACCTCTCGACGCGCACGGAGCTGTTCGAGACCGGCATCAAGGTCGTCGACCTCCTCGCGCCCTACGCCAAGGGCGGCAAGACCGGCCTCTTCGGCGGCGCGGGCGTCGGCAAGACGGTCGTGATCATGGAGCTCATCAACAACATCGCGAAGCAGCACGGCGGCTTCTCGGTGTTCTGCGGCGTCGGGGAGCGCACCCGCGAGGGGAACGATCTCTGGGCCGAGATGAAGGAGTCGGGCGTCATCGACAAGACCGTGCTCTGCTACGGCCAGATGAACGAGCCGCCGGGCGCGCGCCTCCGCGTCGCCCTCTCGGGCCTCACCATGGCGGAGTTCTTCCGCGACCAGACGGGCACCGACGTCCTCCTCTTCGTGGACAACGTGTTCCGCTTCTCGCAGGCGGGCTCCGAGGTGTCGGCGCTCCTCGGCCGCATGCCGAGCGCCGTGGGCTACCAGCCGACCCTGTCGTCCGAGATGGGCGCGCTCCAGGAGCGCATCACGTCCACGGACTTCGGGTCCGTCACGTCGGTGCAGGCGATCTACGTGCCCGCCGACGACCTCACCGACCCGGCCCCCGCGACCGCGTTCAGCCACCTCGACGCGAAGACGGTGCTCAGCCGCCAGATCGCCGAGCTCGGCATCTACCCGGCCGTGGACCCGCTCGACTCGACGTCGCGCGTGCTCGACCCGCAGTACGTGGGCGACGAGCACTACAAGGTCGCGCTGAGCGTGCAGCGCATCCTCCAGCGCTACAAGGACCTCCAGGACATCATCGCGATCCTCGGCATGGACGAGCTCTCCGAGGAGGACAAGGTCCTCGTCCAGCGCGCGCGCAAGATCCAGAAGTTCCTCTCGCAGCCGTTCTTCGTCGCCCAGCAGTTCACGGGCATCGAGGGCCGGTACGTGAAGCTCGAGGACACGATCCGCTCGTTCAAGGCCGTCGTGGCCGGCGAGTACGACCACCTCCCGGAGAACGCCTTCTACATGGTGGGCGCGATCGAGGAGGCCGTCGCCAAGGCCGAGAAGATGAAGGAAGGCAAGGCCTGAGGGCCGCCGGGGAACGAGGATCTCGATGACCGCCGCCTTCCGCTGCACCGTGGTCTCGCCCGAACGCCCCCTCTTCGAGGGCGGCGTGGACAAGGTCGTGGCGCCCGGCGCCCGCGGCCAGATCGCGGTGCTGCGCGGCCACGCGCCGCTCATCGCGAAGCTCGACCCCGGCGTGATCCGCATCCACCGCGCGGCCGACGAAGGCGGCGCCGTGGAGCGCCTCGCGGTGTCCGGCGGCTTCCTGCAGGTCCGGCGTGGGCAGCTCACGCTGCTCGTGACCGACGCGGTGAAGCAGGACGACATCGACCGCGGCGCGCTCGAGCGCGAACTCGGGGAGACCCTCGAGGCCCTGCGCCACCCGAAGTCCGACGAGGACTTCCGGACGCTGCTCTCGAAGCGCCGGTCGGTCCAGGCGAAGATCGAGGTCGCGGGCCGGAAGTAGTCCGCCGCGATGACGACCGCGCGGCACCGGGCGAGCTTCGGCGCGCGGCGATGAACCGCTGGCTCCGCTGCCTCGTCTCCCACCGCTGCCCGCGCTGCCGCACCGGCGCCGTATTCGCGTCGCTCGTCCGGATGCACCGCGAGTGCCCCGACTGCGCGCTCCCCTTCGAGCGCGAGCCCGGCTACTTCCTCGGCGCGATGTACTTCAGCTACGCGCTCGCCGTCGCCGCCGCGGCGCCGGTGGTGCTCCTCGGAATCGCGATGGACTGGGGCATCCAGCGCACCGGCTGGACCGCCACGCTCTGCCTCGTCCCGCTCGCCCCGTGGCTCTTCCGCACCTCCCGCACCCTCTGGCTCCACTTCGACCAGCGGTTCGACGGGAGGTGACAGTGCTCCCGGACAAGCCGCAGTTCAGGTTGTTCTCATCCGACGGATGTGCCTGGAAACACAGCGGACGAGCGTTCTGACATCCGTTCGTTCGGATACGAGCCGACTGCGCACAGCGCTGCAGCTCGGATCGTTGGCGAGCCACGTGAACACGAGGTCGCGAGCGTTCAGGTCCTTTGTGATCGCGCGTTCGATCTCAGCCGAGCGCGCTTCGCACTCAGGGATCTGCCGCAGCCCGCTCAACACGCCTTCCAGGTTCGGCCGAAGACCGCGCCAAGCAACCTTCGAGGTGGTAGGCGGCATGTCGCGGAGTCTCCGGGCGCATGCACTCGGCGCAATCGGACGTGGCAGCGCTGTGTCCGCAATCGCGCGGTCCAGCCGGTCGAGATCCACGACAGCAATGCGCACGGGGCAGCAACGCGCCCACGATGGAAGAAACTTGTCCGGGTCCCTCAGGGCGGAGATCACCTTGGAAACGCCGTTCAGCGGCAGGGCGCATCTTCGCAGGATGCGGCGCAGGGGGTACCTCTCAGGCATCGCCACGCTCTCCCGGTCGAGCGCGGCCTCGATTACGAGATCATGGAGCGGGTAGGTGCCCGACTGCACTGTTCGAGAATCTTCGTACACGATCGCGAATGGAATACTCATTGTATTCCGCTATGCGGAGCGTCACTCACAACCATCCGCTCCAGCCCGCGGTCGAGCGCCTCGCCTAGGCCAGAAACCTCATACGACGAACACCATGCTGCAAGTGCCCGGGCGTCGAGGCGTAGAGCGGAGGTCGTTCCGGCATCCCCGCGCTGAAGTACCCGGACCGATCTCTCTGGCGACGGCAGGCCGTCTAGCAGCCGTCGTGAGTGCGTCGCGATGAGGACCGGGACTCGCTCTGAAAGGCGCGCGAACAGGCCTGCAACCCGCAGTTGGAGCTGCGGATGCATATGAACCTCGGGCTCGTCGTAGACGACGAGCGGTGCGGCGCTCGGGAGGTGCGTCAGGGCAACGATCGCCAAGTAGTGGAGTTCCCCGGCGCTGAGCCAGCGCGCGGGTACGGCGGAATCGCGACCCCGTCGCTTGACGCGCAGGTCTAGCAGCCCCTGTGGCCCGGCCGCGGGTGCACTGACGGATTCGATGTCCTCTCCAAGCCCAAGTCGCACCCAGTCCATGAGCGCTGCCCAAGCCGCCTCGTTGGCGGTCTCGTTCCGAAGTGCATGGTACACGTTCGGCAGGTTCTCGGCGAAGCGCGCGAGTTGACTCGCTGGTGCGATCGGAGAGAGACCACGCACGCCGGCGGATCTGGCGGAGCCAGCGGCCGCCCACCATGGAGCCCCCTCTGGCGGGACGTGCACCTGGAGGCCAGCCAACGAGTCCTGCAGAGCTCTCACCGAGGGGTGCCCAGGCGGATAGCCAACCGTCGACAGAGCGGTCCGATCTGGCGAGATCCCAATGACCTGTAGGCCAGACTCGTCGCCGATCCGCGTGTACACGCGAAGGGCAACGCCCGTGCGTTCGAAGAGAATCAGCGGACGAGCATGGCCCGGTCGCGGAGACATGTGCGCCCGTTCGGAAGCGATTCCGCCAGGCCCGATGCAGATTTCGTAGTCGAGCCACTCCTTGACCGAGCTCTCCGCCGGTGCGACTTCCAGCCGACACCCGAGTGTCAGTGGCTTCGCCCGATCTCGGGCGAGTCCGTCGATTCCACCAAACAGCGTGAGCCACTCCGTGAAGAACTCCGTTCCACGAGTTCGCCGGAGAATCTCGACGCACTCCGCAATGGAACTCTTTCCTGTACCATTCTCGCCGATCAGGACGGTCAGCGACCCGAGGTCCAGATCGAGCGAATCGAATGACCGCACGTTGCGGATGCGTAGCGAGGTCAGCCGAGCCGTCGTCTGCACAAGGCGAGGATACAGCCCTAGCGAGATCGACGGCGATGCAATACTGCTGTGCACTCAGGGAGTATCCGCGCCGGTCCCGGTGTCAGAGCAGCGTGTCGAAGACCATCAGCCCCTGCCTCCGATCCTCGACACGAACGAGTAGAAGTAGCGCAGCAGCGCGAGCCAGAGGGACGAGTAGCGCGTGGTGCCGCGGCGGAGCAGGATGCGCAGGTCGCGCTGGTCCTGCGGCGTGAGGTAGCCGGCGTCGAGGACGCGGGACTCGTGGTGCTCGATGGCGGCGGCGAGGCGGCGCTCGAGCGCGGAGCGGACGGCCTCGAGGCGGTCGCGGAGGGCGGGGTCGGACTGCTCCGCGGCGAGGAGCGCGGTGTGGGAGAGGAGGAGCGCGGCGTCCTTCATCGTCGGCGTGGGCACCGGGGACGCGTCGAGGCGCATGAGGAGCTCGCGCGCGAGGCGCTCGAGGGACTCGATCTGCCCGGGAGTGAGCGCGAACACGGCCGGATCGATGTCGGGCACCTGCACGTAGACGTGGGTGAGGCGCTCGATCTCGTGCCCGTACTCGCCGCGGAGCTCCTCGCCGATCGCGGCGAGCTCCGAGGCGCATTCGTCGAGCCCCTTCTGGATGCCGCGGCGGACGGACGGGTCCTGGGCGTCCGCGAGCGCGCGGCGGAGGCGGTCCCGCCGCTCGCGGATCTGGAGGATGCGCTGCTCGCGGCGCGTGTCGTCGCGCTTCCCGAACTCGAGCTGGTCCTCGACCCACTGGTCGGTGGCGTAAACGTCGGCCGTGCCGATCTTCACGCAGTGGAGCTCGATGTCGCCGCCGAGCGCCTCCGCGACGGCGCGCTCGTCGAGGTGCGCCGCGCCGTCGGTCACGATCAGGATCTCCGCGCCCGCGAGCCCCTTCCGCTCGCGGATGTCGCGGCACGCGGCGAGCACCGCCTTCTCGAGGCACGTGCCGTTCCCGAGCGTCCTGCGCCGGGCGACGCGGCGGAGGAGCGCGTCGTAGCTCGCGCGGTCGCGCGCCTCCTCGAGGGGGCCCACGTCCACGTCGAACGTGCGGAACCACACCTCGCCGAGCTCGCGGCGGTTCTCGCGGAGGAACCGGAGCGCCACGGCCTTCGCCAGCGAGAAGCGGTGGCGGAGCGACATCGACGCGGACGTGTCGAAGAGCACGTAGGCCTTCTGCTTCGTGGGGGACGGCGCGAAGCCGTCGCCGCCGTCCTCGATCGCGCGGATCCGCGGCGCCTTCGCGAGCGGGAGGAGGAGCCGCCGCTCGCCGAGGCGGCGCATGAACTCCTCCTCCGGGAGGAGCCACTGCCACGCGTAGACGTGCTGCACGTCGCTCCACGTGCGGATGAACTCCGCCTCGTACTCCTCCGCGGCGGGGACCTGCACGCGGCTCTCGTTCGGCTGCTCCTCCTCGTCCTCGGCCTCCGGCGTGTCGGCGCGCCGGAGCTCGAGGGCCGGGCCGACGGCGCGGCCGAGCTTCGACGCGGGGTCGGCGAGGACGCGGCCGATCTCGAACATCGCGCTCACGTCCGGCGGGAGCTCCTCCTCGAGGTCGGAGAGGAGGCCGAGCTCGTCCATCTCCTCGAGGAACGCGGCGTAGCGGCCGGCGTCTCCCGCGTCCGGATCCGCCGCCCCGGCGGGTGCGTCCGTCAGCAGGGGCGCCGGGGTCTCCATGCCGTCACTGGAACCGCTCGTCGGACTTGAAGATCGCGACGATCTCGTCCTGGAGCCGCGCCTTCAGCAGCCGGATCTCGTCGGTCAGCGGCTCCACCGCCTCGACGTAGGCGGAGAGCAGCCGCTGGTTGTGCGCCGCCTCGTCGGTGGCGAGCCCCAGGGTCTTCCGCGCCCACTCGCCGAGGGTGCGCTTCACTTTGGTCGTCGCGAGCTCCGAGATCGGCCTCGCGCGGAGCTCCGGATCGAGCTGGATGCGGTCGAGGACGTCCTGGAGCTCGAGGAGCGTGTGGAGCTGGTCGAAGGCGTTCGACGCCGCGTAGTGGTTGCGGAGCGACTCGTACGCCTTGTCCCAGACCTCCGACTCCTCGCGGAGCCCGGCCGTGCAGAGCATGAGGCGGAGCTTGCCGACGTCGTCGATGGTGACGTGGAGCCGCCGGTTCATCACGGCGATCGCGCGGAGCGCGTCGAGCGCCTTCGCCTGCGTGCGCGGCGAGATGTAGAAGTCCGGCCCCGTCTCGTGCTTCCCGCGGCGCGCGCGGCGGAGCGCGGCCTCATAGTGGCGGAGCGCGAGGTTCGCGAAGAACATGATCTCCGGGGGGACCGCGACGGCGACCTGCGGGTCGTGCCCGCGGACGACGTTCGACACCTTCTTCAGCGACTGGAACGCGATCCGCTTCGGCGGCTGCGCCACGCCGCCGCGGTGGAGCACGAACTGCTGCGAGATCCGGTACATGTAGAACGGCTCGCGGTCGGGCTCGATCACGGCCTTGTAGAGGAAGCGGTCGAGGACCGCCTCGGTCACCTCGGTGACGCGGAGGTAGTTCGTGGCCGCGATCACGGTGTGGATCGACGCGGCCTTGCTCTGGACGCCGCGGATCATCCGCCGTTCGTTCAGGCAGGTGAGGAGCGCGCGCAGCGTGTAGTCGTTCGCGTCGAAGATCTCGTCGATGAACGCGAACTCGCTCTCGACGAGCGACCCCTCGGTGTTGTGGACGATGCGGCCCTTCTTCAGCTCCTCCAAGTCCAGGGCGCCGAAGTAGCTGTCCGGCTGCTGCTCCTTGCTCGCCTGGATGTGGAAGATCCGCGCGCCCTCGAACATCCCCCAGACCTGGTTCGCGAGCAGCGACTTGCCGACGCCGGTGCGCGCCTGGAGGAGCACGTGCTCGCGGGTGAGGAGCGCGCAGAAGATCTTCTTCACGACGTCCGAGCGGTTGACGGCGCGGCGCTCGACGAACGCGATCGCGTCGCGGATCTCGCTGACCGCGCGGTCCAGGTCCTCGGGGAGTTCGGAGGCGGGGGTCGCCATGGGGACGAGCCTACCGCCGGGCCGGGCGGGCCCGGCTCGCGATTCTCCTACCTCGGCGGCACCTGCTGGGCTTCGTCGTCGAGGAACACCTGCCGCACCGCCTCGGGCGTGCGCGCGGCCTCGAGGGCGGCCCGGGCGGCCGGGTTGTTCAGGATGCGCGCCACCTGGAGGAGCACGCGGACGTGCTCGTTCGCGTCCTTCGGGTTGCTGACGCACATGAAGAAGATCGTGCAGGGCTTCCCGTCGATCGCGCCGAAGTCCATCGGCGCCGCGGAGATGCCGAACGCGCACGTGTGGCGGCCGACGGCCTCCGTCTTCCCGTGGGGGATGGCGACTCCCCGTCCGATGCCCGTCGAGAGCTCGCTCTCGCGGGCGAGGACGGCGACGCGCACCTCGGCCCGCTGCGCGTCGTCGCGGAGGGGCAGCAGCGTCAGCAGCTCGGCGATCGCGTCGGGCTTCGACGCCGCGAGCAGGGGCACGCGGATCTGCGCGGCCGGCAGGAGCTGGCTCAGCTTCACGCCGTCTTTGTACCCCGCCCCGGCGTCCGCCGGGAATCGAACAGGCCCGCCTTCCCTTGCGGTGAGACGGGCCTGAGCTGCCGGTCAGTCGGTCGGGCAGGTTCCGTGCGTCCATCGCCCCTTCAGGGTCTCTCGCCGACCGCGGCTCGTCCGGAGAGCGTCGCCGCCCTCCGTCCTGCCCTCCATGGGTTGCCCGTCCTCCCGGAGCTCTCTCCGCCCGGCGTAGCGGCCTGTTGGCTTGGCCGCTCCCTCTGCGTCGTCTCGACGACCATGAGGTCTTCCGCCGACCGGTCAGTCCGCACCCGGCGGTGCGGACGGCTCCCTCAGGCTTGGGCCCCTCTCGGGGCGTCCACCGCGGGGGCGTCCGAGCCTGCCGGCCCGGACTCCCCTCCTGGGGTTCTCGCTGGCCCGTCCGTGACGTACGCGCAGAGGTCCGCTTCACCCGGGGATGCCACTCCCCGGCACGTTCCGCCCCCGGGGTGTCTCTCCCCCACGGCGGGTTGCTCCCTGTTGCGCGCGCTGCCCGCCCGGGTTTCCCCGGGAGGCCGCGCCACGGCCGGTTCCTTCCGCCTCGAAGACCTGTCCGGACGGGCCGCCCGGCGTTTCCGCCGAGCCCCGGTCGATTGCGGCACGAGTGTCTGCTCCCCGAGCTCTGAGGAACACGAGGAGAGCCACGCAGCCACGCCTGACCGGACGAGCCTTGGTCCTGACCGCTGCGTCGTACGCCTGCCGCGGTCCATGCCCTCGGGCGTCCCCCCTCCGGAGCTCGTCTCCCGCGCGTCGCGGCTGAGGACCGGCGTCCTCGCACGTCCCTCCGCATGCTTCTTCACGGGCCGCCGCTTGCGCGGTCACCCGGGGCGGCATCTCGAGGTCCTTCTCGGCGCGCGGGCCTGCGGATCTCGGAGAGATCCGCGGCTCCCATGGGGTTTACCTGCACCGTTCGAGGCGCCTCCGGCGCCTCCCGGTGCTCCCTCCGCAGAGCGCCGGCGCGCCCCGCAGAGTCCGGAAGCCGGAGGGGATGAACCCTCCTGCGTCCGCGGTCGCCCGCGGTCGCGCTCCCGGCACCGGGTTTTCAAGGAACTGCGTCTCTCGAGCGGGGGTGTCTCGGATGCTCCGGCACGCCCGACCGACCTGCGGCACATCGTAGCGACGTCGCAACACGTTTCAAGGGGCCGAATTACGCACACATGTTCTCCACCGCCGCTGTGGAGAAGCGGTGAGAGCCGTGCCGACGGTGGGGAACCGCCCGCGGCGAGCGTGACGGGTCCGGAGGGTTTCTCCACCGGGGCGGGAGCCGACCCGGTCCCGACGGGCCGCGCCGAGCGGGAAGAAATCTGCGGAAATCCGCGGGCTCACATGCGGTCGCCCCGGCCGGGGACGCCGCGTCGCCGGCGGCACACCCGCCGCGGCGGCGTCCGGGCACTTGACGGACGCCCCGGGGCTCCCACACAATGCGGGGCACGGGCATACGTCCCCAAGGGATGGTGCCTGCCGCGGTCCGGCGGGACGGATGGCTCTGAGGGCCGTCCCGTCGGCCATCTCCGTGTCTCCCGTTCGATCAGCGTGCGCCCGGTCCCCGCGGTTCCCCGCGGAGGCCGGTCGCCGGAAGGCGGTCCCATGCGCGTCCCCGGCTCCTCGCTCGTCGCGTTCGCGGCGCTGGCGGCGGCCGCGTTCGCGGCAGGGTGCGCGTCGTCCGGCGCGGCTTCTACGGATGTCGAAGTCCGCCCTCCCTCGCCCTGGGTCGCGTCGTCCGAGATCGCGCGGTCGCTCGGGCTCCGCGCGTCGGTCGCGGGCGGCAAGGCGACGCTCGAGTCCCCGGCGGGCTCGCGGATCCTCGTGTTCGCGGGCACCGCGATCGCGAGCGTCCGCGGCCGCACGGTGGACCTCGCCGACGGCGCGTCGCTCCGCGAGGACGACGTGTTCGTGTCGTCTCGCGACGCGGGGACGATCCGCGCCGCGTGGTCCGAGGGCGCCGCGGAGGAGGCGCAGGCGGGGAGCTCTGCCCCGGTCTGGATTCCCGCGCCTCCGCCGCCCTCCACGTCGCCGCGTCCGCCGGTGCTCGCCGGGGAGCCCGCGCCGCAGCCGTCGCAGAACGACCCCACGCCCGCGGAGCGCACCGCGTGGTCGGTGCCGCTCCGTCGCGCGTGGAAGCACATCGTGATCCACCACTCCGCGAGCGCCTTCGGCAGCGCCGCGCAGATCGACCGCTGGCACCGCGACAAGGGCTGGGACGGACTCGGCTACGACTTCGTGATCGGGAACGGCACGGGCACGCCCGACGGGCACGTGGAAGTCGGCTACCGCTGGAAGCGGCAGCTCGTCGGCGCGCACGCGCAGACGCCGGGGCCGTCGAATTACATGAACGAGCACGGCATCGGGATCGTGCTCGTCGGCGACTTCAACCGCACGAAGCCGAGCGCGCTCCAGATGCGTTCCCTCGAGCGCCTCTGCGCGTTCCTGATGACGCACTGCGGGATCCCGGAGTCGCAGATCCTGATGCACGGCGACGTGAAGGGCACCGAGTGCCCCGGCCGGCACTTCCCGCACGCGTTCACCGTGCGTCCGGCGGCGCCGCCGCGCACGTCCGGCGTCGGCGCGGCGCGGTGAGAGGCGCAACCGCCGCGGCGCTGGTCGCGGCCGCCC
>JAJVHW010000051.1 GCA_022072415.1 Planctomycetota bacterium | reverse complement strand
CGAGAGGCGGTCGCCGATGTCGAACCCGAGGACGAAGCGTGTACCCTTGCTCATGCCGGTTCTCCTGGGCGCAAGGCCCGGTTGCAGACTTGAAACCCCTACGAAGGGTTCTTCGTCCGGAGAGCCGACCTTCTCATCTCATCTGACCCCATTGGCACATTGGCACGCCTACGTTCCGCCGCCTGGCGTGTCCTCGTTCGAACGAAGCAAATGGGACGGACCTGAGTCGGGGTATCGGTACTCAAACTGGTAGTCACCGGTGGGATGGAGCTTGATGACGAGCCCACTCCACCTCGGATAGCCCTGCTGGGCCATCTCATCGCGAAGTGACTCGACCACCTTGGCGACGCCGATGGGATCGATCAGGCGGAAGTCTCGTTCAGAACCACCCGTTTCGGGACGGAATCTTTGGCTCCGTCGGATCACTCCCTGATCGACGATCTCGAACGATATCCACGCGCTGCTCCATGAAACGCCATCGAGACTCTGCATGAGTCTCGATCCGATGAACTCAAACTCGTGAGTCATCGGGTTACCTTCCGCCGGGGGCGTTGATTAAGTCGGAGTAGGTCATTGGTCATTCATTGATTGAGGCGCCAACCGTGAGGCCAGTCGGTCGCGCACCAAGGCCATCAGCGTAGTGGACCTCGTACGCGTAGTCAACCGTAGTTCCGGCATCAAGGTGCATTGCTAGTTCCTTCTCGAGCTGATTGAATGCTCCGCGATTGAAACTCGAGTCCTGCGCGATGAGGTTTGCCAATGGGGTCAGCTTTCATTTCTACACTTCCGTCGCCCGGTCCCGAGCTAGGCGGCCAAGAATCCGTCCCCCCACAGCCTCGAACTCCGCGTGGATCATCTCGCGCTCCGCGCGGCGCCGCGCACGGGCACCCTCTGCGCGGAGCAGAGCGTCCCGGACGCGGGAGCGCACGGCCTCGTGGAAGGCGTCACGTTGCTCCGGAGTGTACCGCACCGGCGGCGGACGGGTCCGTGGGGCCGTCGTCGCGCCGGGAGATCCGGAGCCGAGCGGCGAGTGCACGCCGGCCGCCGCGATCGGTGCCGGTGTGACCCTTGTTCCGGGGCGGCGTCCGCACGGTGTACGGAGGAGGCGCGCGCGACCCCCGCCCTGCGAATTGGCTGGCGCGGCGGGGCGGGGGGCATCTCTCATCGACGGATGCACGCTGCTCCGTCGTCCCGTCGGTCGGTCCGGAACCTGACGTCCGCCATCGCGGCGCCGCTCGTGATCGCGGGGGCGTTCGCGGCCGGCGGGTGCGCTTCGGCGGAGCCGGGGGACGAGGGCTCCGCGTCGCGGGATGACCCGGCGCCGGCGACCACGAAGATCCTCAACGACGCGGCCGAGCAGGCGCCGCCGCAGCCTCGCGTCGTGTCCTCCACGTCGCCGTCGCGCGTGCTCGGGTACGTGAACGGCGAGGTGGTGACGTACCGCGACGTCGCGCTGCGGCTGCCGTCCCGGCGGGTGCTGTCCGAGGACGCGGACCTCGCGACGCTCGAGAAGAGCACCTTCTACGACATCCTGACGGAGCGTCTCGTGGACCAGGCGGCCGTCGAGAGCGGGATCGATCTCGCGCGCGACGACATGGAGCGCATCCAGGCGAACGAGGTCCGGCGGCTCGAACGCGCGGGCGGGAAGCTCGACGCGTACCTCGCCGAGCGGGACATGACCCGCCGGGAGTGGGAGGACGTGCTGCGGCGCCGCGAGCGGGCGCGGCGGTACATGAGCGCGGCGGTGGGGCTCTCGTCGTCGGCGAACGTGCGCGTGCGCGCCCGGACGGACACGTGGGTGCGGCCGACCGACGTCGTCGCCGCGTACGAGGCGAACCCCGAGCGATTCAAGGTGCCGGCGGTCGCGCGGGTGCGGAAGCTGACGATCCTCTCCGACCTCGACGCGCCGGACCGCGAAGCCGCGGTGGCCGACGCCCGCCGGAAGGCCGAGGCGGCGCTCGCGCGGCTCCGGGCCGGGGAGGACTGGGTGCCGGTCTTCCGCGACGTCACCCGGAACTCCCCGGAGCCCGACCCCGCCGACGGGCTGATCGAACTCACCGAGCGCGGGAAGGCGCAGCCGTGGATCGAGGAGCAGGCGTTCGACAAGCCCCGCGGCGCGCTGTCGGAGATCCTCCAGAAGGGCCCGAGCTTCCACATCCTGCGTTCCGAAGGCGTCACGCCCGCGCGCACGATCCCGTTCGAGGAGGCGCAGCCCCGGCTCGAGGAGGAGCTCCGCGGGCGCAAGTTCGACGCGGCGTACTACGAGGTCTGCCTCTCGCTCCTCGAGGAGGCGACCGTCCGGCCGCAGGACGTGGCGTCCGGGCTCCGCGAGCACCTGAGCGCGGCCCGCCGGAAGGCCACGGACCCGGGCTCGAACTGAGCCTCCGTCAACCCCGCCGGAATCCGGGATTTCCTCCGAACCGCGGAGGCGGGGTTTCGTTCAGGAGGATCACGGGACCCCCGGGTAACATCCCCGACGGTACCCGGGCGCGGCCCGGGCGGCGCGTCGGGAACCCCCGGCGGGCCCGGTTCGTCCCCTCAGCGAGAGGTTCGACATGGCACAGAAGCCCCAGCGCGGCCGTCAGGCCGAAGCGCCGCCCCAGCGCGAGCAGATGACGCTGTCCGAGCGCATGTACGGCCACGAGGCGAAGGACTTCAACGAGCTGCTCTACGAGCAGACGAAGAACGCCCCCTGGCTCCTCGCGTCGATCGGCATCCACGGCGTGGCCTTCGCGATCTTCGCCCTCATGCCGAGCGCGCCTCCGCCGCCCGTGCAGGAGCAGTCGAACCTCACGATGAACCAGACCGAGAACCTCGAGATGAAGGAGGAGGAGCCGCCTCCGACGCCCGAGGAGACGAAGCCTCTCGAGGAGTCCGAGCGCGTCGTCGAGGACCCGGTCCTCAAGGACGCGAAGGTCTCCGACCACAACGAGACCGACGACGACATGGACGACAACGGGTCCCTCGGCGACCCGCGCTTCAACTCCGACGCCCCGTTCGAGGGGCCGGGCACGAACGGCACCATCGGCATCGGCGGCGGCGCCGGCGGCAAGTTCGGCAACCGCCGCGGCGGCCGCAACAACCTGAAGGCGGGCGGCGGCGGCAAGAAGTCGCAGAACGCCGTGGACCTCGCCCTCGAGTGGCTGAAGAACCACCAGAGCTCTGACGGCCGTTGGGACACCGACGGCTTCGACCAGATGTGCAAGCTCAACAAGTGCTCGGGCCCCGGCGAGGGGACGTACGACCCGGGCAACTCGGGCCTCGCGCTCCTCTGCTTCCTCGGCGCCGGCGAGACGCACCAGAACGGCACGTACAAGGACACGGTCCGCAACGGCCTCAAGTGGCTGAAGGACCAGCAGGACGCGGAAGGCTGCTTCGGCCCGCGCTCCACGCAGCACTTCCAGTACAACCACATGTGCGCGTCGCTCGCGATGACCGAGGCGTACGGCCTCACGCAGTCGCCGCTCTTCCGCGAGTCGGCGCAGCGCGGCGTCAACTTCGTCATCCAGTCGCAGAACCCCTACCTCGCGTGGCGCTACGGCGTCCGCGACGGCGACAACGACACGTCGGTCACGGGCTGGGCCGTGATGGCCCTCAAGTCCGCGATCATGGCGGAGCTCGAAGTGGACAAGACGGCGTTCCAGGGCGCCCTCACCTGGACCGACCGCATGACGGAGCCGGACTTCGGCCGCGTGGGGTACCAGACCCGCGGCACCGGGCCCGCCCGCACGGAGGCGATGAAGGACAAGTTCCCGCAGAGCGAGTCCGAGGCCATGACGGCCGTGGGCGTCCTCAACCGCATCTTCTGCCACCACAGCAAGGGCGACGAGGGCGACGAGATCAAGAAGGACGAGATGATCGCCAAGGGCGGCGACCTCATGCTGAAGAAGCTCCCCAAGTGGGACGCCGACGCGGGCTGCATCGACTTCTACTACTGGTACTACGGCTCGCTGGCGATGTACCAGCTCGGCGGCAAGTACTGGGAGGCGTGGAAGCCGGCGATGGAGGAGTCCATCATCAAGCACCAGCGCACCGAGCCGGGCCGCGACGAGATCGGCTCCTGGGACCCCGAGGACCCGTGGGCGCCGGAAGGCGGCCGCATCTACTCGACGGCGGTCAACTGCCTCTGCCTCGAGGTCTTCTACCGCTACGGCCGCGTGATGGGCACGGGCGGCGCGAAGTAGGACGTCCCGGGTCGCCCGCGACCCGAGCAGCCCCGGTCATCCGGCCTCCGGTCCACGGAGGCAGGCGGCCGGGGCTGTCTTCGTTTCGCGGGGCGACGCCAGCTCAGCCGGCGACGGCCGCGCTCACCGCCGCCACCACCCGCGCCACGTCGATCCGCTGCATGCACTGGTTGTCCGTGCACGTCGAGACCCGGCGGTTCCAGGCGTGGATGCACGGGCTGCACGCGAGTCCCGCAGTGATCGCGGTGTTCCGCGAGGTCACCGGGCCGTAGAGCTGCGGCGTCTCGGGGCCGAAGAGGGTCACGCAGCGCAGGTCGGTCATGGCCGCGAAGTGGGGCGGTCCGCTGTCGGCCGACACGAGCACCGACGCGCGACGGAACACCGCGAGAAGCGCGCGGAGTCCGGTCCTGCCGACGATCGACACGCACCGGGACGTGCCGCTCGCGGCCCGGATGCGCTCCGCCACCTCGGCCTCGTGGCCCGCGCCGGTCAGCACGATCCATGCGTCGGGGTGCGCGTCGGCGAGCGCGCGGCAGAGCGCCGTAAAGCGCTCCTCGGGCCAGCGGCGCAGCGGCAGCAGGTCGCTCGAGTTCGGGTTGACGAGGAGCACGCGCGCGCCGTCCGGCACACCGGCCGCGCGGAGCACGTCGGCGGCGGCGGAAACGTCCGCGTCGGTCGGTTCGAACCGCGGGAACACGAGGTCGGCGAGGGGCGGCGCCTCGGCCTTGAGGAGAGGCGTCGCCCGCGGATCGGCCGCAGCGGCGCGCACGAGGGCGACGTAGCTCTGCGAGACGTGGAGATACAGGTTCCACGACGCGCGGTGGGTGTAGAGGTCGCCCTGGTAGAGCCCCTCCGCCTCGAAGCGGTGGTATCCCGCGCGGACCGGCGCGCGCGTCAGGAACGAGAGGATCGCGGAGACGCGGGAGAAGTACTCGAGGTCCACCACGACGTCGAAGCGCCGCCGCCGCGCCTCCCGGATCGCGCCGAGGAGCCCGCCGATCGTCGCGAGCACGCCCCCGGGCCGGACCTCGATCCGTCGGTCCGGCGGGATCCCGCCCGCCACCCCGGCGAGCTCGGCGTTCTCCGAGAAGCACAGGAGGTGGACCTCCGCGTTCGGGAAGACGCGGCGCGCCTCCGCGAAGGCCGGCGCGGAGAGGACCAGCGCGCCCATCTCCGAGAGCTTCACGAAGAGGACGCGGCGGACCTCGGCGGGGGGCTTCGGCCCGGGCGCGGGGAGCAGCCGGCGAACGAGGGTGAGCGCCGCGCAGAGCGGCCTGCCCAGCCAGCGGTCGGCGGCCCGCATCCGTGCGAGGTCCATCGTGCTCCGATCCTCGCCGCAGCCCGCCGCGACGCCCACACAATGCTTTGCGGCGGACGGGAACGCGGCATCCTCGGAGGTCCGTGCCCGGCCCCGTCCTCTCCCGAAAGGTCGCCGACGCGATGCGCTCCGCGTCGTGGATCCGGCGCATGTTCGAGGAGGGGAATCGCCTGAAGGCCGAGCACGGCCCGGCGAACGTCTTCGACTTCTCCCTCGGGAACCCCGTGGTCGAGCCGCCGCCCCGGGTGATCGACGCGCTCCGCCGCGCCGTGGAGCCCGGTCCGCCCGGGGCGCACCGCTACATGCCGAACGCCGGGTACCCGGAGGTCCGGGCGAAGGTCGCGGCGCACCTCGCCGGAGCCGCCGGACTGCCCTTCGAGGGGCGGCACGTCGTCATGAGCGTGGGCGCCGGGGGCGGGCTCAACGTCCTCATGAAGACGCTCCTCGACCCCGGCGACGAGGTGGTCGTCCTCGCGCCCTACTTCCCCGAGTACGAGTTCTACGTGGACAACCACGGCGGGCGGCTCGTGGTGGCGGAGACGCGCGGGGACTTCCAGATCGACTTCGACGCCCTCGAGCGCGCGATCACGCTGCGCACGAAGGCCGTGCTCGTCAACAGTCCGAACAACCCGACCGGCGTGGTGTATCCGCCATCCGCGCTCGACCGCCTCGGCGCGCTGCTGCGGGACGCGTCCGAGCGCCACGGGCGGACGATCGTCCTCGTCGCCGACGAACCGTACCGGCACATCGCGTACGGCGCGCCGGTGCCGTGGCCCTTCGCATCCTACGGGCCGACGGTGGTCGTCACGTCGCACAGCAAGGACCTCGCGCTCCCCGGCGAGCGGATCGGGTACCTGGCCTTCTCCCCGTCGATGCCGGACTGCGACGCCCTCGTGGCGGGAGCGACGTTCGCGACGCGCACGCTCGGGTTCGTGAATGCGCCGGCCATCCAGCAGCGCGCGGCGGGGGACCTCCAGGGCGTCTCCGTGGACCCGGGGATCTACCGCCGGAAGCGCGACCGGCTCCACGCCGGGCTCGTCGCCGCCGGATACGACGTCGTGCTTCCGGACGGCGCGTTCTACCTCTTTCCCCGCACGCCGGACCCGGACGACGTGGCGTTCGTGCGGAGGCTCCTCGGCGAGCTGATCCTCGCCGTCCCGGGCGCCGGGTTCGGGCGGCCGGGGCACATGCGCCTCTCCTATTGCGTGGACGACGCGACGATCGAACGCGCGCTCCCCGGCTTCGCGCGCGCCGCGGCCGCCGCGCGGAGCGAGTCGGGACACCGCGACGGCGCCGGGGTCGGAGCGAAGTGACCCCCGGCCGTGCGCCCGCCTGGGTCGGGATCGGCGCCCAGCGCTCCGGAACGACCTGGTTCACGGACCTCGTCCTCCAGCACCCCGACGTGGCGCTGCCGCGCGACGGGAAGAAGGAGGCGCACTTCTTCGACCGCTTCCTCGCGTCGCCCTGGTCCGACGCGCGGATCTCCGCGTACCACGCGTCGTTCCCGGCCGTGCGTGCGCCGGGGGAGTTCACCCCGGCGTACCTGCGCTGCCTCTGGGTTCCGCGCCTCCTCGCCCGCGCGGTGCCGGCGGACACGCTGCTCGTCGTGCTGCTCCGCGATCCCGTCGAGCGCTTCCGTTCGTCGCTCCGCTGGATGGCGACGCGCCCCGGCGCGCCGGCGGAGGCCGACGGCCGCGCGTGGCTCCACTGGGTGCGCGACAAGGGCGACGACGCGCTCTGGGGCGGGATGTACGCCACGCAGCTCGACGCGTGGCTCGGGGCGTTCCCGCGGACGAGCTTCCTCGTCATGCAGTACGAGCGGATCGTCGCCGATCCCGCGGGGGCCGCGTCGGCGTTCTTCGCACGGCTCGGACTGCCGCCGCGCGCGGTGACCGCGCCGGGCGCCGAGACGTGGAACGCCACGGGCGGGGCGAAGGTGCCCGAGCCCTGGAACGACGTGCCCGGACTCGCCGAGACGCTTCGGTCGCTCTACGCGCCGGAGGCGGACCGCGTCTGCCGCGAGTGGGGGCTCGACCGGGCGCTCTGGCGTTCGGTCTGAGAACGCGCGGCGCTTTGCACGCGGCACTTTGCACGCGCCACTCGCGGATACGGCGCGAAGCGCGCCGTCCACCGCGGCGGCGCGGGAGGCTGTCTGCGCCACTCGCGGATACGGCGCGAAGCGCGCCGTCCACCTCGGCGGCGCGGGGGGGACTGTCTGCGCCACGCGCGGATACGGCGTGAAGCACGCCGTCCACCGCGGCGGCGCGGGAGGCTGTCTGCGCCACTCGCGGATACGGCGCGAGGCGCGCCGTCCACCGCGGCGGCGCGGGGGGGACTGACTGCGCCACTCGGGGATACGGCGCGGGGTTCGAGGCGCACTTCGCCCCCGACCGGCTCCTGACGCGCAGGGACTCCCGGGCGGAGTGATCCGTCGAGATGGATCGGCGGCGTGCGCGGCGGACGCTACTTCGCGTCGGCCGAGGCGGTGCGCTTCTGCGCCTTCGCGAGACGGCTCTTCATGCGCGCGGCGGTGTTCGGGTGGATCGTGCGGTTCTTCGCCGCCTTGTCCAGCCGCGCCTGCGCCGCCGAGAGGGACTCCTTCGCGCCGGGGGTGCCGGCGGGGGTCGCGCGCGCCTTCTTGACGGCGGTGCGGTACGCGGCCTTCGCGGCGCGGTTGCGCTCGCGGCGGCGGACCGACTTGCGGTGGGACTTCTTGGCGTGCTCGGTGTGGGGCATGGCGTCTCGTCAGGTTCCTCTCTGCGTCTGTCGCGCCCGTCCGGGCTCTCCCGGCGAGGCGCTTCGTTGGGCTACTGCGGCTTCGAGAGCGCGGCGATCTTCTTCGCCACGTCGCGGAAGGACACGTCCACCTCGTACACCTTGAGGTATTCGTCCCTCGCCGCGGCGCGGTCGCCCTGGCTCTCGCGAAGGACGCCGAGGGTATAGACGATGGCCTTGCCCCGTTCGGAATTCAGGCCCGGGCTCTCCTCCAGCGCCTTCTCGAGCTGCCGCGCGGCGAGGTCGTGGAGCCCCTGCTGGAGGAAGCACTCGCCGAGGAGGCACATGGCGTCCACCCGCCGGCGGGGGTCCTTCACGCACTTCTGGAACTCGCCGGTCGCCTCGTCGAGGCGCCCCGCCCGGAGCAGGGCCTCGCCGAGCTGGTAGCGGATCCCGAGGTCCGTCGGGTGCTCCGACACGCGCATCGTGAACTCGGCGATCTGCGCCTCGGTCCTGCGGCGGGTGAGGTTGTCGACGGCGATCCGGTCGCCCTTCTGCTCGGCGACGGCGAGCGCGCGGTCGATCTGGCCGAGGCGGAGGTCGCCGAGCTGGACCTTCGCGTCGAAGTCCGCCGGGTCCGAGTCGATGATCTTCTGCCACGCGTTCTCCGCGTCGGCCGTGCGGTTCGCCGAGGCATAGGCGCGGGCGAGCTCGCGGAGGAGCTTCCGGTCGCCCGGGGTCTGGCGCACCCGGGCCTCGATCCGCGAGATGTGGTCGCCGGACTCCGAGGCGTCGCGCTGGAGCCGGTCGGCCTGGTTGAGCTCCCTCGCCTTGTCCTTGTCGCGGATCAGGTCGTGGGTGGTCCGCGCGGTCTCGAACCCGGCGCGCTTGATCGAGAGCTCCGCGGCGAGGTCCTTCCGGGTCTTGATGGCGAGCTGGTTCTTCGGGTCGATCTTCAGCGCCGCCTCGAGGTGCTCGAGCGCCTTCTGCGGCTCCTTCCCCGCGAGGAGGCGGCCGAGGGACGTGCGCGCCTGGCCGTCCTTCGGGTTGATCTCGACGATGGCCTCGAGCACGCCGATGGCGCCGTTCTGGTGCCCGGCCTTCTCCAGGGCCTCCGCGAGCTGGTGCCCGATGTCGGTGTTCTTCGGGTCCACCTTGAGGTACGCCTCGTACGCGGGGAACCGCTGCTCGGCCGTCGGGTGGAGCATCCCGACGCGGGTGGAGGCCGTCGAGAGCTTGATCGACAGCGAGCTCGGGTAGTTGTTCTCCGTCTTCTTCAGCGAGGCGAGGCGGATGCCGCGCCGCGCCGCGCGGTTGTCGGGATCGATCTGCAGGGCCTGCAGGTAGATCTCGATCGCCATCTCGTACTTCTTCGTCTGGAAGGCCTGCTCGGCCTTCTGGACCTGCTTGCTGACGTCGATCGCCATGTGGGCTCGGCTCCTCTGGATTCCAGCATCGTAGGGGGCCCCGCCGGGGCGGCAAGGGGATTGTTCCGACCGGCCCCGCGCCGATGAGTATGCTCGTTCCCCGTGGCCCGGCGCCGCCGCCGCGCCGCAGCCCGGAGCCCGCATCCCCATGTCCGAACTCCTGCCCGTCCTCAAGTACCCCGACCCGTTCCTCCGCCGCCGCGCGGCGAAGGCCGACCCCGCGTCGGCGGATGTCCGCGCCATGGCCGCGCGCATGGTCGCGACGATGTTCGACCAGAACGGGCTCGGCCTCGCCGCGACCCAGGTCGGCTGGGACGCGCGCGTGGCGGTCGTCTCCGGCACCGGCCGGCCGGGCGACGAGATCGTGATCATCAACCCCGAGGTCGTGGACGCGTGGGGGAGCGAGGCCCGCGAAGAGGGCTGCCTCTCGTTCCCGGGAGTCGCGGCGGTCATCACGCGCCGGAAGGGCGTGAAGGTCCGCTACACGACGCTCGACGGCACGGTCCGCGAGATCGAGGACGACGGCATGCTCGGCCGCTGCTGCCTCCACGAGATCGACCACCTCGACGGCGTGACGTTCCTCTCGAAGATGACGCCCGCGGACAAGCTCGCCAACCGGCGCGCGCTGAAGGCGCTGGAGGATCGCGCGGCGGACCGGGCCTCGGCCTGACGTGCGGACGCTGGAGGGCCTCGGCGCGCTCCGCCGGGAGCGCTTCCGCCGGCCGGCCGTCACGCTCGGCGTCTTCGACGGAGTCCACCGCGGGCACCGGGCGGTGCTCGCCCGCACGCGGGAGATGGCCGCGCGGCTGAACGGCGAGGTCGTGGTCGTCACGTTCCACGTGCACCCGAAGGCCGTCACGCACGGCGAGGCGCCGCCGCTCGTCACGTCGCTTCGTCACCGGCTCCATCTGCTCCGCCGCGAGGGCGTGGACACGGTGGCCGTGCTGCGGTTCGACCGCGACCTCCGCGAGATGGGGGCGGAGGCGTTCGCGGACGACGTGCTCGCCGGGGCGATCGGCGCGGGCGGAGTCGTCGCGGGGCACGACACCCGCTTCGGGCGCGACCGCCGCGGCGATGCCGCGATGCTGCGCGAGCGGCTCGCGCCCCTCGGCGTGCTCGTCGAGTCCACGGAACCCGTGCGCATGGCCGACGGCGAGATCGTGTCGTCGTCGGCGATCCGCGCCGCGGTCGCGCGGGGGGACCTCGCGCGCGCCGGCGACCTGCTCGGGCGTCCGCCCGCCCTCTTCGGGACGGTGGTCCGCGGCGACGGGCGCGGGCGCAGCCTCGGCTTCCCGACCGCGAACCTCGACCTCGAAGGCGAGCTCCGACCGGGACGCGGCGTGTACGGAGGCGTCGCCGCGATCGGCGGCGAACGCGACGGCGCGGCGCGGCCGTGCGTGGTGAACATCGGCGGGCGTCCGACGTTCCACCCCGAGGGCAGCCGCGCGGAGACGGTGGAGGCGCACGTCCCGGACTGGGAGGGCGACCTCTACGGAAGGACGCTCGAGGTGTTCCTCCTCGGGAAGCTCCGCGACGAGCGGAGGTTCGACGGGCCCGACGCGCTCCGCGCGCAGATCGCGGCCGACATCGCGGAGATGCGCCGGAGGTTCCGCGACGGCGAGTGGCGGGCCGACGTCCCCGGCGCGGGCGGCACGTGGACGTGAGGGAGACATGAGCGGATCGACGGACGGGGACAGGCGCGCGGGCGCCGGCACCGGGACGAAGTGGGTGACGCGGAAGGGGATCCGCGTGAACCGCGCGGCGACCGCATGGCTGATCCGCAGGTTCGTGGACCCCGACGCGACCTTCCTCTTCGTCGAGCCCGGCGAGGTGGCCGCGGTCCAGGCGCGCGAGGGCGCACGCGGCTTCGACGCGCCGGGCGCCGACTTCCCTCACGAGGACGCGAAGGGCCGCACCTCGTTCGAACAACTCGCGCTCATGTACCAGCACGGGGACCAGACCCTCCGCGAGATGGGACGGATCGTCGGTTCCGCCGACCTCCCCCCGCGCCTCCACGACACGGCCGAGGGCGCGGGGCTCCGCGCCGTCTGCCGCGGCTTCCCGCTCGTCTGCCGCGACGACCACGAGACGGTCGAGCGGTCGAAGATCGTGTTCGACGCCCTCTACGCGTCGGTGACCGAGCGGCTCCGGTCCGATCCGGAGTGACGACCCCGCGCGAATCTTGAAGCGGAGGCGGCTGCGGGTAGGTTCGGCGCCTCGCGCGTGGGCAGATAGCTCAGCTGGTAGAGCACAGCATTGAAAATGCTGGGGTCCCCAGTTCAAGTCTGGGTCTGCCCACCACGTCTTGCTCCGCTCGCGGATACGTCGGCGCGAAGCGCGCCGCCGTCCACCGCGGCGTCGCAGGTTGACGTCTTGCTCCGCTCGCGGATACGCCGGCGCGAAGCGCGCCGCCGTCCACCGCGGCGTCGCGGGTTGACGTCTTGCTCCGGTCGCGGATACGCCGGCGCGAAGCGCGCCGTCGTCCACCGCGGCGTCGCGGGTGGACGTCTCGCTCCGCTCGCGGATACGCCGGCGCGAAGCGCGCCGCCGTCCACCGCGGCGTCGCGGGTGGACGTCCTGCTCCGCTCGCGGATGCGCCCGCCTCGCGACGGACCCGCTCGACGCGCATGGCAATCCGTGGCACGATGCCGCCGATGCGTCCGACGCTCGTGCTCGCGCCGCTCCTGCTCGCGCCGCTCGTGCTCGCGCCGCTCCTTTGCGGCGGGGCGTCGTTCGCGGGCGAGCCGCGCGACGCACTCGACGCTGCGCTGCGGGCGTGCGAGGGGCGGCTCGCCGATGCCGCGGCGGCGCTCCTCGCGGATGACGACCGGACCGCCGCCCTCGCGCTCGGAGACGCTGCGCAGTCCGCGACCGCCGCGTCCACCGCGATCCGCGACGTGCGGCCTGCGGGGATGGCGCGCGACCTCCGCGTCGGCCTGCTCGACGCGCGGCGCAGGATTGACCGCGCGGCGGACGAAGTCGGCGCAGCCTCCGATCTCGACGCGATGCTGGCAACCGGCCGCGCCGCCGCGTCGATCGCTCGTGCGCGGCGGCGGCTCGGCCCGATCGGCGACGTGCATGCGGTCGAGACCGGGCGGACGGTCCTCGTCCACGAGCCGGGCGACGCAGTGCGGCTCCGCGTCGCAGCCTCGCCGGGCGGCGACGTGGTCGTCGAACTTGCGGATGACGGCGCCGGTGCGGTCGCAGCGGCTCCCGGGGGAGGCGGGGCGGTCCACGCGTTCACGATGGGCGCGGCCGCCGGCGTCGGAGTCGTTCGCGTGACGAGCGGCGCCGCGACCCTCGACGTGCGCCTCGTGAACGTCGGCCCGCCGGGCACGCTCGACCTCGCGCCGCCGCGGGACCTCTCCTTCGACGACGACGTCGTGGATGCGCGCGTCGCGGAGTCTCTCGCCGTCTCGGCGACCGTCTCCGGCGACGACCTCGCGTTCACGATCCTCCCCCCGCTCCCGGACGGCCTCGCCCTCGACCCGCAGACCGGCGGGATCTCCGGCGAGCCGGTGTCCACGAGCCCGCCGACGGTGTACACGGTCACCGCGCGGAACGCGCGCGGCTCGACGTCGGCGGACCTGACGATCGCCGTGGACCCGGAGCTTCCCGCCGGCGTCGCCGAACTTCTTCCAGGCTTCGGAATCGCCAAGGTCACCGAGGCGGCGATCCCCGTCCGCATGGCGCTCCTCCCCGACGGCAGGATGCTCTACGCCGAGCTCCTGAGCGGGAACGTCCGGCTTGTGTCCGCCGACGGCGCGCTGGACCCGGAACCTCTCGTGACTGTGCCCGTCGTGACGGGCGGCGAGCGCGGCCTCCTCGGGATCTGCGCTTCGCCCGACTTCGCGTCGTCGGGCCGCGTCTACGTGACGGCGACCACCGCGGCCGAAGCGGGGCACGCGGAGCGCACGCGGGTGCTCCGGTACACGGTGTCGCCGCCCGCGGGTCCGGTCGAGTCCGTCGCCGGGCCGGACGTGATCGTGGACGACCTGCCGAGCGGCGTCACCCAGAACGCGGGCGCGGTGGAGTTCGGTCCGGACGGCATGCTCTGGGTGACCGTCGGCGACACGGGCGACCCTGCACGCGCCCAGGACCCGGCGTCCCTCGCCGGCTGCGTCCTCCGGTACGCGCCGGACGGCCGCGTCCCCGCGTCGAACCCGGACCCGTCGAGCCCCGTCTGGGCCATCGGGTTCCGGAACCCGTTCGACCTGACGTTCCACGGCCCGACGGGCGGACTCTTCGTCACGGAGAACGGGCCGACGGCGCACGACGAACTCGACTTCGTGCAGGCGGGGAAGAACTTCGAGTGGGGGTCCGAGGACCCCGAGTCGATCCCGGGCCCCCTCCGCGGGCGGCGGATCATCGACTGGACGCCCGTGATCGTGCCGACGGGCCTCGCGTTCCACGACGGCGCCGGTTTCGGCCCGGAGTGGGAGTCGGTCCTCTTCCTCGCCGGGTACGACGGGGCCGACGTGCGGACGATCCGCCTCTCCGGCCCGACGGTCTCCGACCTCGACGAAGAGCGCCCGTTCCTCCGGTTCGACGAGACCGGGATCGACGGCAAGCCCCTCGACGTCCAGATCGCGTCCGACGGGAGCCTGTACGTGTCCACCTTCGCGGCGATCTGGCGGGTGACGCGCACCCGCTGATTCGTTGGAGAGACCGGCCGCGAAGCGGTCAGGCGCGGCGGGGCTTGCGCTTCGCGGCGACGGGCGCGTCGAAGCGAGCCGCGTTCGCGACGTCAAGCGCCGCCGAGGCGTGATGGAGGGCGGCGACGTACCAGACGACCGCGTCCGCAGGCGACTCCGCGCGAGCCGCGTCGCCGGTTGCAAGGTCCGCGGCGGCCTCCGACCCTCCGCGCACGATCAGCGCGCCCAGGAGCGCGTCGGACGCGCCCAGTCTCGACGCGAGCGCGTCCGAAACCACCGGTCCCGCCAGACCGCGCGCAATCCGTGCGATGCCGGAGAGCGGGCCCGAGACGTCGGCCCCGCCGCGCTCCGCGTCGGCGAGCAGTCGAGCTGCGCGGGCGTACGCATCGGTGGCATCGGAGATGCGGCCGGGGTGCGGCAGGAACCCGCGGGCCGCGAGAAGATGGTCCGCGGCGCGCACCAACGCATGGCGCACCGGCGGCTCGGAGGTGGCGGCGGACTTCTCCACCGACTTCTGGATCCGTTCGGTGGTCGCCGTGCAGCACGTCGGGTCGATGTGGCGCTTCACGGGGAACCACCCGACGGGCTCCGACACCGAGAACGTCTCAGGAACCTGCCCCGGCACGTTGAGCTCCACGTCGAACACGACGTACTGCACGAAGATCTCGTAGCGGACGGAGCGGCAGTGCTCCCCCTTGAACACGTGGTCCACCTCGATCTCGTGGTCCTTCGGGAAGGCCACGTGGATCCTTGCGTCCATGACGCCGGCCAGCGGGGCGCCGACCGCTCCCGTCGAAGTCGCCGGCCGCGTGACCTTCAGTCGCACGCGCTGCTCGGCGATCGCGTCGGGGTTGCACGGGATCTCGACGACCTGCAGCGGGTCGTTCCGGTCGTACGCATATCCGGCGCGCCGCCGGAAGCGGACGGTCGCCGCCGGGTCGCCCGGCACGCGCTCCGGATCGGTCCACGGATGCTGGGGCGGAACCAGGACAGGCGGGGCCCCGACGTGGACGTGGCCGCCGCCGCCTCCTCCGCCACCTCCTGCGCCTCCGTAGATGTAGACGTCGCTCCCCCAGCCGTGCGTCGGCGGCGTGCCGGTGGGCGGTGCCCCGGCGCCCGATGCGGACGGCACGTACGGCGTCCACCCGAAGCCGCCCGGCGGCGGCTCGGCATGGCGGCAGACGAGCGGCCGCGCGGGGTCGAACCATCCTGCGCGGTCGCATGCGACCACGGGACCCGCGAATCCGGCCGCGCGGCACTCGGGAGGACGGCTCCCGATCGCGTGAGCGGGGCCGCTGTGCAAGTGTTCCGGCATGTCCACCTCCGGTCGGCCCCGGGACTCCTCACGGGCGCCTCGGACCACGGGGAACGCCCCCCGACGGCGGGCATCCTCCCACGACGCCCACGAAACCGCGCCATCCCGTTTCCGGAGTCGACCTGCATCCTTCGACACCCTGACGCTCGGATGAATGGAGAGCACGAGGGGCGGAAACCGACCGCCGGACGCGCCGGCGCTGCCGCAGCAGAGGACCGATCACTTCCGGTCCGGGCGCCCACCCCAGGGCCTGGAGATGGAACTCGGGACGGAGGGGCGGTTCGTCGTGTCCCCGTTCGCGGCCGTCGAGGACGGCGTGCGCGCCCTGTGAGACCGACGTGAGAAGCCGTCTCTCTCGTAACGGGACTGGCGCGCCGGGGTAGAGTCTCTGCGGCGCGGGACGCGGCCCGCGAGACTCCGGGAGGCACGCATGGCTCGCACGCATCGTTCCGTCGCACGTCACGGGTTCCTCGCGCTCACGGTCGGCGCGGCGGCGGCGTTCGGCGGCGGCGCCGGGAGCGCGGCGGGGGCCGAGGGCGAGGTCAACGTCTACTCCTTCGACGTCGTCACGGCGCCGGTCTGCCTCGAGGGCACGTTCCCGTTCACGTTGACCACCGACGACGGCGCGTCGCAGGGCACGCTCACGGTCGAGACGGACGCCAAGGGCCGCGTGACCGGCACGGCGGACTACCTCGGGCTCTCGTTCCAGGTCACCGGCTCCGTGAAGTTCAAGGCCGCGAAGAGCACGCTGTCGCTCGACGGCACCTCCGGACGCACGAAGCTCGCGCTGGACGGCGTCCTCGGCGGCGGGCCCGGCGCGCGGACGTTCGCCGGCGGGGCGTCCGTGAAGGGCGACGCGGCCCTCGCACGGAAGGGGACGTGCGTGATCGACCTCGCGTCCGCTCCGGAGCAGACCGCCACCGTGGACGTCGTGCTCACGGAGGGGAAGAAGGGGAAGTTCGCCGCGGAGGGCACGGCCGCGTCCTGCGGCGACGTCGTCGCGCTGAAGGGCGGCGGCAAGGCGTCGAAGCTCTCGTTCAAGGGGAAGTCGTTCACGCTCTCTCTCCG
Organism: Planctomycetota bacterium; assembly: GCA_022072415.1. Lineage (GTDB taxonomy): Bacteria > Planctomycetota > JAJSAM01 > JAJSAM01 > JAJVHW01 > JAJVHW01. The sequence goes on along the minus strand of JAJVHW010000051.1, from coordinate 30,143 downwards.
GCAGGGCGACGGCGGCTTCGAGTGGGAGTCCTCGGGTTTCGGCGCGAGCGCGTCCGGTTCGGGACTCGTCCTCGATCCGCTCGACGTGCCGACGGAACCCGTCTACTCCGTGCCCGTCGTCGAGTACGAGGAGGGCGACGCCATCGCCGCGAACGTGATCGTCGGCGGCACGAACCCGCGCGGCCGCTTCAGCGTGTCGCCGGGGCTCCCCGCCGGCCTCGCGATCGACGTGGTCACCGGCGCGATCACGGGCACGCCGACCGAGATCAGCCCCCTCGCCACCTACACGGTCACCGCGTCCAACGCCGCGGGTTCCGCGGCGGGCACGCTTCGCATCCAGACGCGCCTCAACCGGTCGCGGTCCTTCGCGTTCGAAGGGCGCACGCTGGCGGAGGACGACTACCGCCACTTCCTGACGCGCACCCGCTGGTTCGCGACGGACGCCGACATGGCGGCCGTCCAGAGCCAGGGGGTGGACACGTACCTCAACACGATGCTCTCGTTCCAGCGGAACACCGCGGCGGAGCAGGCGGCGGCGGCGACCGAGCTCGTGAACGTCACCGACCCGCCCGGGCTCGAGGGCAAGTTCCCGTCGTCCACGCAGGTGGCGCGCTGGTGGACGAACCTGATGCTCAACTCGGAGAACCCGTTCAAGGAGACGATCGGGTTCTTCTGGCACGACCACTTCGGCTGCTCGACGGTCGTGCTCGAGGGTTCGAACAACTTCTACATGGTGGACCACGTCAACAAGCTCCGCTACGGGGGGAACGGGAACTTCCGCCAGCTCCTCCTCGACGTCGCGCGCGACCCGATGATGCTCGTCTTCCTCGACGGCCGCGTGAACACGCGGACGGCGCCGAACGAGAATTTCGCACGCGAGTTCTGGGAGCTCTACACGCTCGGCGTGGACAACGTCTACACGCAGGCGGACATCGTCCAGGGCGCGAAGGCGTGGTCGGGGTACCGGGAGCGGTACGACGCGAACGGGCTCGGGTACATGTCGGTGGACACGAACCGGCACGACACCGGCGCGAAGACGATCTTCGGCCAGACGATCCCCGGGAACCAGACCACCGACCAGGACTACGAGTCCGTGGTGGACGTGACCCTCGGGCTCCCCGGACGTCCGGTCGCGAAGTTCATCACGAAGAAGCTCTTCGAGTACTACGCGTTCGAGGATCCGGACCAGGTGCTCGTGGACGAGATGGCCGACTACTTCGTGGACACGTGCCAGTGGGAGCTCGCTCCGTTCCTCCGGCGGCTCTTCACGTGCGAGGCGTTCTTCCACGCGAAGGCGCGGCGGGCGCAGGTGAAGGCGCCGGTCGAGTACGGCGTGGGGTTCATCCGCGCGACGGGGCTCGTGCTCCGCGTCTCGTCGCTCGACTCGCTGCTGAACACCCTCGGACAGCGCCCGACGCAGTCGCCCACGGTGAACGGTTGGCCTCTCGGGGAGCTCTGGCTGTCGTCGCAGGGGCTCGCCGACCGCACGAACCTGATCTACCAGTGCGTGGAGGACACCACGCGGCAGAGGAACGCCGGGATCGACGTGGTGAACCTCATGCCGCCCTCGGGGCAGCGGACCGCCGGGAACACGGTGGACACGCTCGCGGAGCGCCTCCGCGTCGAGCTGACGGAGGCCGACCGCACCGAGCTGGTCGAGTACCTGAACACGGTCCGCAACACCAACGGGACCACGACGAACTCGCCGTTCGACGGCGAGAGCCAGTCCCACCGCGACGAGCGCGTCCGCGGACTGCTGCTGATCCTCGCGCAGCACCCCACGTACCAGGTCCGGTGAAGGAGCGACCGCCATGTCCCCAGCCAGCCCGCTGCACCTCCCGAAGAACGTCTCCCGCCGCGACATCCTCAAGCTCTCCCTCGCGGGGGCGGGGATCACCGCGCTCGGCCCGCTCGGCCGGTTCTGCGCTCCGGCGTCGGCCGCGCCGCAGAACCTGAAGCGCATGATCGTCATCAACATGTTCGGCGGCTGCGACACGCTGAACATGGTGATCCCGGTCTCGCTGTCGAGCTACTCGTCGCGGCGCACGTCGGCGGCGGGAAGCGTGGCCGTGGACACGTCGGGCGTCCCCGCGCTCGGCGGCCCGTTCGCGACGCAGCTCTACAAGCTGCACCCGTCGCTGCCGCGGATCCGCGCGCTCTACGACGAGGGCTCGGTGGCGTTCGTCCAGCGCGTCGGGTACCCCTCGGCGAACCTCTCGCACTTCGAGAGCCAGGACATCTTCTCGACGGGCGTCCGGAACGGGTTCGGGCCCCTCGGCGTGTCGCCGAGCGGATGGATCGCACGCTACGCGAACGACAACGCGCCCACGTCGATGGGCGCCGTGGGGCTCGGCGTCGGGAGGCTCCTCGACTTCATCGGAGGCGGCACGAACCCGCTCCTCGTCTCGTCGCTCGGCGCGTTCAACATCAGCGGGACGGCCTCGAACTCGACGAACGCGCGGCTCCACCGGTCGCAGTACGCGAAGGAGATGATCCAGCGCTACTCCGGAGCCGGGCTGAACCAGCAGTCGCGCGACGCGCTCGACCAGGCGTACACGCTCACCAGCGCGGTGCAGACCGCGCTCGCCTCGTACACGACGGCGGTGTCCTGGGCCAACACGTCGCTCTCGCAGCGCATGCGCGACGCGGCCGTGCTGATCGAGGGCGGGTTCGAGACGCGGATCTTCTACACGGGCTACGGCGGGTTCGACACGCACAGCAGCCAGGGGCAGTCCACGGGCGCGCTCCCGTCGCTCTTCACGCAGCTCGACGACGCCGTGGGCGCCTTCGCGCAGGACATGAAGAACCGCGGCGTCTGGAACGACATCGCGATCGTCGTGATCACGGAGTTCGGACGGCGGAACTACGTGAACGGATCCGCGGGCACCGACCACGGGCACGGCTTCTGCGCGCTCGTGATCGGCGGCGCGGTGACCGGCGGGAGCTACGGCCCCGACCTGACGAACCAGGACCTCAACGCGGAGCACCTCGCCTACGCGGTGGACTTCCGCAGCATCTACAAGCACATCCTCGGGGAGCACCTCGCCGCCGATCCGGCTCCGGTCTTCCCGGAGCCGCTGACGATCGAGACGAACCTGCAGATCGTCTGACGGGGTGTCGCGCCGGCGCTGCAGCCGGAGCCCGGCGGCAGAGCGCCGGGCGCGCCACCGTGGCGAGAGATGCGGCGTCAGCTACTGCCGCCGGAGCTCCATCGTGACGGTGTGCTCCCCGGGCTTCCCGTCCTGCCAGCCGATCCACGTCTGGCGGAGGAGTCCGTCGGCGCCGACCGACGACGAACCCTCGTGCATGTGCATGTCCCTCGCGGGGTCTCCGTTCGAGAGCCGCGCGAAGTGGAAGCGGATCTCGCCGGGCGCGTCTCCGGGCCCTGCGACGTAGAACGGCTGGTTCCCGGCCGCGCAGTAGTGCGTCATGACGAGGCGGGGCCCGTCGAGGTGGTACATCGAGATCATCTCGTGCGGTTCGCCGGGGAAGAGGATCTCCTGCACCGCGCTCCCGTTGCCGACGACCCGGTAGACCACCTTCCCGGGCATCCCGCTCCCCGTCGTCGTCCACGCGCCCTCGCGGCGCTTCAGCGTCTCGAACGCGTCCTTCGACCACGCGGGATCGCTTCCGGTGCGCGGACCGGACGCGCAGGCGGACAGCGAAAGCGCGGCGGCTGCGGCGACGGATGCGGCGTGCACGAACGTCATGGATCTCCTCCTCGAACGGTGCGCCCGGTCCCGGAGGCCGCAGTCTACCCGATCGCGACGAAGAACCCGTCGTCCCCGACCGGCTGGTAGAGCGGGAGGAGCATCCGGCCCGTGACCGGCGCGAGCACGGGACCGCGCGCGTCGTCCGCGACCGGAGTCCCCGCGGTCACGGGGTCGAAGTGGCGCCACCCCGGACGCATCGCGAACCGGTCCGCGGGAGCGATCGCATGGCGGTACGCGACGGCGAGGGACGCCGGGAGCGCGCCGCGGAACGACTCCAGACGCCGCGGGGCGTCCGGGTCCGGCGGCGCGATCCCCGTCTCCGCGAGGACGCAGCGGATCACGGCCTCGGCGCAGTCGGGCGCAGCCGAACTCCCGTGGCTCCCGCACTCGGCGACGAGGGCGCCGTCGAACTCCCCGCGGAACTCCTCGACCATCGTGCCGCGGAGCATCCCGAGGAGGCCGGACACCGCGGTGAGCGGGACGGCGGACGCGAGGCGGGCGCCGCCGGACGTCGGGAGGAGCAGGAACGGCGCGCCGTCGCCGGAGGTCGAGTGAAGGTCGAGGAGGAACACGGGGCCGCGGGCGGCGGCTCGCGCGTCGTCGAGGGCGCGGACCAGCCCGCGAAGCTCCGCACCCTCGGCGCCGAGCCCCGCGGGCGCTTCGCCGCGCCGCGCCGCGGCCACGGGGTCCGGGAGGAACGCCCGGTTCAGGTCGTGGTGCACGCAACGCACGCGGCGCGACGATGCGGCGACGTTCCCGGTGATCGCGACGAACGAGCCGCGGACGGACTCCTCGCGGAGCGTCGCCGCGACGCGCGACGCCGCGACCGCCCCCGCGGGCTCGTTCCCGTGGATCGAGGCCACGACGATCAGGGTGGGACCCGGCTCCGCGCCGCGGACCGACGCGAAGACGCGCGCGGAGTCCACCCGCTACTCCTTCAGCTTCTGCTCGAGGAGCTCGGCCGCGATCTGGAGGAAGTTCCGCGCGGTGATGACGCCGACGAGGCGCCCGTCCTTGACCACGGGCAGCGATCCGAAGTCGCTCTTCCGCAGGATCTCGATGGCCTTCAGGCTCGGCGTCTCCGGAGTCACGCAGACGGGATCGCGGCGCATGACCTCCGACACGGGGATGTCCCCGACGTGGCGCCCCTCGGCGGCGCCGGCGGCGAGGGCGCGGAGGAGCGCGCGGTAGGAGACGAGCCCGACGAGACGATGCTCGCCGTCCTCCACCGGCACGTGGCGGATCCGCTCCCACACCATCAGGTTCGCGGCGAGGTCGAGGCCGTCCGTCTCCTGCACGGTGACGAAGTCGGTCGTCATGAACTGCTCGACCTTCACGTAGTTGTTCCGCCAGCCGCCGCCCTCCTCGATCCGCGCCAGCGGCCAGCGCGCGACGGGGGTGTTCTCCCACTGCCGGGAGACGGCGGCCGCCGTGATCGCGTTGAGCCGCTCGCCGGGCGTGCCCTTGTCGGCCAGGGCCGCGAAGCTCTTCAGGGCCCAGCGGGAACCCGTCTGCGCCTCCTTCACGCGCTCCTGGATCACGCCGAGGTAGCGCTCGATGTCCGCGGCGTCGATCTTCGCCGAGCGGAGCCCTTCCCATGCGGCCGGGAGGAGCTTCTCGAGGATCAGGTCGCGCGCCTGCACCGACTGGCCGTCGAACCACGTCAGGTGCGCGCCGAGACCGTTCCGCGCCGCGGCGAAGAAGTTCCCCTTCGCGTCGTCGAAGCTCATGTGCTTCGTGACGTCCTCGACCTGCCGCCCGAGCCCGAGCATCAGGCCGTACCAGAACGCGGCGTTGGCCATCTCGTCGAGGGGCGTCGGCCCGCTCGGGAGGACGCGGTTCTCGATGCGGAGGTGGGGCTTCCCGTTGTCGGAGATGCCGTAGCACGCGCGGTTCCAGCGGTAGACGGTCCCGTTGTGCAGGCGGAGCGCGCGGAGCTGGGGCGCCTTCCCGCTCTCGACGAGCTCGATGGGGTCCTCGTCGGTGGGGCCCGCGATGAGCACGCGGTACCGCGAGATGGCCTCCTGGAAGAGCTCCACCACGGAGCGGCGGACCCACTGCCGGCCGAAGTCCACGCGGGGGCTCACCTCGCGCATGTCGTGCGCCGTGGCCCGCGTGTCCACGGACTGCTGGAAGAGCGCGATCCGCGTCTCGTGCCAGAGGCGGCGGCCGAAGAGGAGGAGCGAGTTCGTCGCGGCGGCGAGGGTCGGCGCGGCGATGACCTGCGCCAGGTTGTAGTACTTCGCGAACTCGTCGGGCGCGACCTGGAAGTGGACCTGGAAGGACGTGTTGCACGCCTCGACCATGACCGAGTCGTGCTTCACGTTGATCTCGTCGATCCCCTTCAGGCGGATCTCGTAGTCCGTCCCGCGGAGCTTCGTCATCGCGCGGTTCAGCGCGAAGTAGCGCGGGTTCGGCGTCATGTTCTCGAGGCCGAGGTCTCCCTTCCGCGCGGTGGGGAGGATGCCGATCAGGCAGATCTCGTTCCCCGTGGCGTGGGCCGCGGCGCGGGCCTTGACGAGGAGCTGGAGGAGCTGGTCCTCCATCCGGCGGAGGCAGGTCCCCGTGAACTCGAGCGGGTCGAGGTTCATCTCGAGGTTGAACTGCGCCACCTCGGTCACGTAGTGGGGGTCCTTCATCTTCTCGATCACCTGAAGCACCGCCGCGGCGGGGCGCCACGCGCGGTCCACGAGGAAGCACTCCTGCTCGGCGCCGATCCGGCGCACGCCGGTGTCGAAGGCCTTCCGCTCGAGGAGCATCTCCAGCGCCCGGAGGTCGCGGAGGAGCTTGTTCGTGAATCCCCGCAGCGCCTCGGCCTCGTCGCCGGACTCGATGACGTTCTTGTCGCCCAAGCCTTCCCGTTCCCTTCCGCCTAGCCGGCGATGAGCTGCACGTCGGTCCCGAAGCGGTCGAGGATCTCCATCAGCGTCCCGAGGTCGGGGTGCCGCGCGATGATCCACCCGTCGGAGAGGAGCGTCTGCTTCCAGTCGCGGCGCATGGCGCCGACCGGGAGGAGCTCCACCGACGTCACGGCGCCCGCGGAGCGCTGCAGCCAGCGCTCGAGGCCGTCGATCCGCTGGATGCGGCCGTTGCCGCGGGCCCGCTTGAAGGCCATCCCGGCGTTGTACTTCCGCTCCACGGGCTGCGAGATCCGCCCGCGCAGCACCGCCTCGGCCCACGCGCGCCACACGTCGAAGTCGCACGCGTAGTTCATGAGTTCCGTCGAGCGGGCTCCCGGCGGACGCCCGCCGATCTCGCCGAAGACGGCCTCTCCGTCGGCCTTCCGGTACCACTCCATGTGCGTGAAGCCGTCGCGGAAGCCGAGGGCGTCGATCACCGCGCGCCCCATGGCCGCGCCGCCGGCGAGGTCGGACTGCGAGGGGTTGCGGAGCGCGATGGTCTGCGGCGTGCACCACTCGAGCTGCCGCTGGACGAGCGGCCGCGGGCGGTACCACGAGATGTTCCAGTAGAGGATCTTCCCGCCGCCGCACACGGTGTCGAACGTGAACTCCTCGCCGTCGATGAACTCCTCGACGGAGCACTCCTTCACGTGCTGCGTGACGCGGATCGCCTGCTCGAGCTGCGCGTCGTCGTCCACGCGGTGCGTGTCGGCAGAGCCGGCGCCCGCGATGGGCTTCACGATGACCGGATAGCCGATGCGCCTCGCCGCGGCGCGGATCTCGTCGGCGGTCTTCGCGCGCGCGTGGCGGGGCGTGCGGATGCCCGCCTCGTCGAGCGCGACCTTCATCGTCTCCTTGTCGCGGAAGGGGAGCGTCTGCTCGACGGTCATCCCCGGGAGCCCGAGCGCCTCGCGGATGCGGGCGGCGAGGATCATCCCCGGCTCCCAGAGGCACTCGACGCGGTCGAAGGGGACGTGACGCGCCCAGCGGCGCACCGTCTCGACGGTCTGCTGCTCGTCCCAGAGGTTCCGGAGCTGGAGGTAGCCCGAGAGCCGCGAACGGGCGAGCTCCGGGAGGCCGGCCTCCGGGCCGTCGCCGATCCCGTAGACCTGCGCGCCCTCGTCCACGAGGCCGCGCACGAAGAACGGCATCTCCGGCGGATAGCCGGGCGAGAGGTAAAGGACCCGTGTCATCTGCGCTCCTGCTCGAGACCGACCTGGATCAGCGTGACCAGGCGCCGGAGCGCCTGCCGCACCACCTCGGTCTCCGGGTGGCGCACGATCACGTAGCCTTCGCCTTCGTACGTCCCGCTCGCGGTCTGCCCGACGCGCGGGAGCCGCGCCTCGACCACGAGGTGCCCGAGCTCCCGCTGGGCCTGCTCGAGGCCGTTCACGAACGCCACGCGGCCGCCCTCCCGGGCGCCGCCGGGACCCTGTCCGCGCAGGTACGCCGCTCCGGCCGCGTACTTCCGCTCCAGCGGATGGAACTGGTCGAAGATCGCGAGGCGGCCCCATGCGCCGTAGAGGTCGAAGTCGTGCGCGTAGCTGTGGAGCGTGCAGAGCTGCGCGCCGGGCGGGCGGCACCCGACCTCGCCCACGGCGAGGGACCCGTCGCGGCGGCGGAACCACTCCATGTGCGAGACGCCGGTCCGCATCCCGAGCGCGTCGAGCGCGCGGTACGCGACCTGACGCACGTCGTCGTAGCGCGGATGGTCGATCTCGCGGGGGACCATCACGCACCACTGGATCCACGGGTTCTCGACCACGTGGAGGGGGGAGGGGTCGTAGTGCGAGATCGAGTGCCAGACCGGCTTCCCGTGGATCGTCACCGTGTCGATCGAGTGTTCGTCGCCCGTGACGAACTCCTCGACCTGCACCTCGCGGCCGCGCCCCGCGCCGCACGCGCGGACCGACTGCACGAGTTCGTCGGCGGTCTCGACGCGGAACGTGGACTTCGCGCCGGCGCCGGCGGGCGGCTTCACCACCAGCGGGAAGCCCGTCTCCTTCGCGAACGCGAGGGCCTCGGATTCGTCGGAGATCTTCCGGTGGCGCGCGCAGGGCACTCCGGCCGCGCGCAGCACGTCCTTCATGAGCCCCTTGTCCCGGAAGCGCTCCGCCGTGCGCGCGTCCATGCCGTCGATCCCGAGCTCCTCGCGGGCGCGGCCGAGCGGCACCTGGACCTGCTCGAGCATCCCGATCAGCCGCGACACCGTGCCGAGGCGGCGCGAGATCTCGGTCACCGCCTTCACGATGTTCGCGTGGTCGAGGAGCCCCTCCTGCCGCCAGTGGCCGAAGAGGAGCGCGCGGAGGTCCTGCGGGATCTTCTCCTCCGGCTCCTCCGTGAGGAGCACGACGCGGGCGCCGTTCACCGCCGCAGCCCCCCGGACGAATCGCAGCGTGGCGTCCATCAGATACGGGGCGACGAAGACGACGTTGCGCATGGACGGGAGTCTCCGTTGGAACCGGGGCGAGTCCAAGGGTAGCCTCGCCCCGGGCGATATGAAGACAGTCGTCACCGCCATCCTCGGAGGAGGCCAGGGCTCGCGCCTGTGGCCGCTCACCCGCGACCGGGCGAAGCCCGCGGTCCCGCTGGGCGGGAAGTTCCGCCTCATCGACGTCCCCATCAGCAACAGCCTGCACGCAGGCTTCGAGCGGGTCTGGGTCATCACCCAGTTCAACTCCGCGAGCCTGCACAGGCACATCTCGCAGACGTACAGGTTCGACCCGTTCCGCGGCGGGTTCGTGGAGATCCTCGCCGCCGACGAGCGGAGCGACCGGAAGGACTGGTACCAGGGGACGGCCGACGCGATCCGGCGGAACCTCATCCACCTCGCGGACCTGCGGCCCCGGGACGTGCTGATCCTCTCGGGCGACCAGCTCTACCTGATGGACATGCGCGCGTTCGTGAAGCGCCACCGGGCGGCCTCCGCGGACCTGACCGTGGCGGTGACCGCGGTGCCGCGGAGCCAGGCGAAGGCGCTCGGCATCATGCGCGTGGACCGGGAGGGGCGGATCGTCGAGTTCGTCGAGAAGCCCCAGGACGAGCAGGTCCTCGACCGGCTCACGCCGCCGCCGGAGACGCTCGCCGCGCTCGGCTTCAAGGCCGAGCCGGGGGCGCTCCTCGCGAGCATGGGCATCTACACGTTCCGGATGGACGTGCTTCAGGAGATCGTGGGCGGCACCGGCGCGGCGGACTTCGGGAGGGACGTGATCCCCGCGGCCATCAAGGACCGGCGCGTGTGGTCGTTCGCCTACAACGGCTACTGGCGGGACATCGGCACGATCCCGAGCTTCCACGAGGCGAGCCTCGAACTCACGCATCCGCTCCCGCCGCTGAACCTCTACAGCCCCGACTTCCCGATCTACACGCACCAGCGGTTCCTGCCCGGCACGAAGGTCAACAAGTGCGAGGTGGAGCAGTCGATCCTCTGCGAGGGGAGCATCATCAGCGAGAGCCGGATCACGAACTCGATCATCGGCATCCGCGCGATCGTGCGCCCCGGGGCGAAGATCGACCGCACGATCGTGATGGGCGGGCGCGAGTACGAGTCCCAGCGTCCGTCCGACGCCGCCGTGCCGATGGGCATCGGCCGGGACTGCGTCGTCAAGAACGCGATCATCGACCTCGACGCGAGGATCGGCGACGGCGCGCAGCTCGTGAACGCCCGGGGCGTGGACCACGAGGACGCGGACAACTACGCGATCCGCGGCGGAGTCATCGTCGTGCCCCGCAACGCCACGATCCCGCCCGGCACCATCATCTGACCCGACTTCGGCTCCGACCCGCCCGGAGGGACATGACCGCGCTCCGAATCTGCCTCGCCGCGTCCGAGATGGCCCCGTTCGCGAAGACGGGCGGGCTCGGCGACGTCTGCGGGTCGCTCGTCACGTACCTGACGAAGCACGGGCACGACGTGCGCGCGTTCCTCCCGCTCTACGGGCGGATCGACGCGTCGGCGCTGATGCCGGTGGGATTCGTGCGCGACGTGCCCGTGGAGCTCGGCGGGCGGACGTTCACGTTCTCGCTCCGCGCCGGGCGCCACGGCGGTCCGGGCGGGCCCCTGGTCTACTTCGTGGACTGCCCCGCGCTGTTCGGCGGCCGGGACGAGATCTACTCGCAGCAGGGCGACGAGCACCTGCGCTTCGCGATGCTCTCCCGCGCCGCGCTCGAGAGCTGCCAGCGCATGGGGTTCGCGCCCGACATCGTCCACGCGCACGACTGGCACACGGCGCTCATGCCGCTCTACGTGAGGACGCTCTACTCGTGGGACCGGCTCTTCGCGCGGACGCGTTCGGTGCTCACGCTGCACAACCTCGCCTACCAGGGGGCGTTCCCGTTCGCGCGCGCGGCGGAGACGGGGCTCGGCCCCGTCGCGCACATGCTCCACCAGGACGAGGCGCGCGCGGGGCGCTTCTCGTTCCTGACCACCGGCCTCCTCTGGGCCGACGCGCTGACCGTCGTGTCCCCGACGCACGCGCGCGAGGTGCAGACGCCGGAGCACGGCTTCGGACTGGACGCGCTGCTCCGGGCCCGCGGCGTCGTCGGCATCCTGAACGGCATCGACCACGACGTGTGGGATCCGTCGCGCGACGCGCACCTCCCGGCCCGCTACTCGCCGAACGACCTCTCGGGGAAGGCGGTGTGCCGCGCCGAGCTGCTCCGCGAGACGGGCCTCGCGCCGACGCCGGGCGGACCGGTGTTCGGCGTCGTCTCGCGGCTCACGGCGCAGAAGGGCTTCGAGCTCTTCCAGGAGGCGTTGCTCCCGGTCCTCGCGTCCCGCGACGTCCGGATCGTCTGCCTCGGCTCGGGCAGCCGCGAGATCGCGGGGATGCTCGGCGACATGGCCCGCGCGTTCCCGAGGAAGTTCGCCTTCCGCGAGGGGTACGACGAGCGCATGGCCCACCGGATCGAAGCCGGCGCCGACGCGTTCCTGATGCCGTCGCTGTTCGAGCCGTGCGGGCTGAACCAGATGTACAGCCTGCGCTACGGCACGGTGCCGATCGTGCGGAAGACGGGCGGTCTCGCGGACACCGTGCGCCTCTACGACCGCCGCACGGGCGACGGCACGGGCATCGTCTTCGACCATTTCACCGCGCAGGGGCTCCGGTGGGCCGCGGAGACGGCGGTGCGCCTCTTCGCCGACCGCGCGGTCTGGCGCTCGATCCAGCTCCAGGGCATGGCCGAGGACAACGGCTGGGACCGGCGGATCGGGGAGTACGAGTCGCTCTACCGCCGACTCGCCGCGGGCTGAGCCCGAGCCGAGCGGGGCCGTCCGCGGGGAGAGGCACCCTCCGGGAGGACTCATGTGCCGACTCATGATCGACTCGCAGCGTGACTCATCCCATGCTCGGAGTCATGAGCAAGAGGCTTCAGGTGCTCGTGCCCGAGCCCCGGTGGCCGGAACTCCGGCGCATTGCCCGGTCGGAGGGACTGTCCGTCGGCGAGTTCGTCCGCAGGGTGCCGGATGATGCGTGCCGCCGACGCCCCACGGCGCAGGTCGGCGAGCGTCTCACCGTGATCGACCGGGCGATGGCGCACTCGTTCCCCACCTGCGACGTCGAGCAGATGAACGCCGAAATCGAGTCGGGCTACGCGGAAGGGCCCGAGGAGTGATCTTCATCGACGCGAACGTGCCGATGTACCTCGTCGGCGCGCCTCATCCGCACACGTACGATGCATCGCTCCGGTTGCGCGCCGCAATGAGCGCCGGTCGCAGACTGGTCACGGACGCGGGAGTGTTCCAGGAGATCCTCCGTCGGTACTCCGCGATCCGCCGCCGCGATGCCATCGAGCCGGCGTTCGAAGCGCTCCGCGGCATGGTGGACGAGGTGTTCGAGGTCGCGCCCGAGGACGTCATGGACGCGCGGATGCTGCTGCTGCCCGGCTCCGAAGTCCCGGCGCGCGACGCGATCCACGCGGCCGAGATGCGCCGACGCGGCGTGCGCGAGATCCTCACCTTCGATCGCGGCTTCGAGCAGGTCCCGGGTCTCACGCTGTTCCGGGGATGAACCCGGCGCGACACCCTCTCACGACGCCTGCGTGATCTCGCCCAGGTACTTCGGGAGCATCTCGCGCCACGTGGGCCAGGCGTGGTCGTAGTCCTTCCCCCAGTCGTCCACGCGGTTCGGGATGCCCTTCGCGCCGAGGACCTGCGCGAGGCGCCACGACTGCGCGGGCTCCTCGTACGGGCCGGACCCCGTCGGCAGCAGGATGTGCCGCGTGCGCAGCAGGCGGAGCTGCTCGCACTCGCCGAGGTTCGGGATGAAGTGCATCGGCGACGAGTAGTAGAAGTCGAGCGAGTACGGCGGCTCGAGCCACTTCGTGAGGTCGAACGTGCCCGACATGGCGATCGCGCGGCTGAACACGTCGGGGTGCCGGCAGACCGAGGCGGCGGCGTTGTACGCGCCGATCGACGCGCCGGCCGTGACGATCTCCGCGGCGGGGGAGTCGCAGTCCTTCCGGATCCACGGCACGACGCGGTTGTAGACGAACCGGTCGAAGAGCGTCTGGGCGCGCGCGAACGACTGGGTCGTCCGGTCCTTCTGCGTGAGCGCCTGTCCGCCGATGGAGTCCACGCTGAAGACCTTGATCCTCCCGGCCTCGAGGAGCGGGCGCAGGACGACCATCATCTTCATGCGCTCGACCTCCTCGGCGTCGCCGCCGGCGGTCGGGTAGAGGAGGACGGGCAGGCCCCACCATCCCCAGCGCGCGCAGAGGATCTCGCGCCCGATGGCCTCGTCGAAGAGGCGCTCGGTGCGCTTCGGGATCTCGCGGGGACCCTGCTTCGGCGGCTGCTGCTCCCTGGTCATGACGGGCGGCCCTCCTCCTCGCGCCACCGCTGGATCGCGGCGAAGAAATGCTCGGTGAACTGCTCGACCTCGTGCGCGGGGAAGAGCTGCGCGACCTTCCCGCGCACCGCCTCCCTGCAGATCTGCGACGCGAAGAACTCGTGCGCCACCTCGGGCAGGTGCGCGAGGTGCTTCGCGCAGAACTCCTCGAACCGGTCCGCCTCGAGCCGCTTCTCGGCGATGTCCGCGTACTTACGGAGCTTCTCGCGGAACGGCAGGTCCTCCCTCGCGACCTCGAAGAACGGCGCCCAGTCGAGGTTGTGGCGCATCGGGCGCTTCGTCGCGGCGACGAAGAGCGACCAGCGGATCTTCGAGAGGACGAGCCACGGGAAGTGGTAGTGGAGCGACGTGACCTGGCTGTCGGGGCACGCGTTGGCGAAGTCGATGGGGTAGAAGACGCCGTCGCGGCGGAGCGCCTCGCACGAGTTGAAGTCCCAGCCGAAGAAGGCGTTGATCGTGAGCGTCATCTCGCGCATCAGGCGCGCTTCCTCGTCGGTCACGAACCCCTTCTCGGCCGTGTAGCGCGCGTGGAGCGGCGCGGACGCGTCGTACTTGATGACGCGGGTCTGGGGCCCGATGCCGATGCAGCGCACGAACAGGTCGAAGGGGGAGACCGCTTTCTGCAGGTGCATCACCCGCTTCCCGCTCTTCTCGTACGCCTCCTTCAGCGCGGCCTCGTCGTCGATCTTCGAGACGCCCACCCACGCGCCGCCGTCGTACGGCTTCATGAACATCGGGTAGCCGATCTTCTCGCCGATCTTCCCGAGGTCGAAGAGCTTCGCGTAGTTCCGGAGGGTGATCCGGAGGTCCTGCGTCCACTCGTACTCCTTCGGCGGGATCATCCACGTCTCGGGCACCGGGAGTCCGAGGCGCATCATCGCGGCGTAGGTCGTGTGCTTCTCGTTCGCCTGGATCGAGAACGGGTTGTTGAGGACGTACACGTCGTTCATCACGACGGCCTTCTTCACCCACTCCCGCGACGTGTGGTACCAGTGCGTGAGGCGGTCGAGCACCACGTCGTACTTCACCGGCTGGGCGAGCGAGAAGGGCTCGATGGTCACGCGCTCGACCTCGAACCGGATCCGCTCCTTCCGGACCGGGATCTCGAGGTCCAGCCGCCGCACGATCTCCTCGTAGCAGGCGGGCCAGCAGAGGTCGGCTCCCAGGGAGAGCCCGATCCTCCGGGTCACGACGGAACGCGGTGCGGCCATGGAGTCTGCCCTCCGGGACGGCCCCCCGGGGCGGGAGGCGCGGGACCCGTCATTCGTACACCAGGTTGAGGGGGCCGGGGAAAAGCCAACCGAGCCCCTGGCGCAGGCGGTCGCGCCAGTTCTCCCAGTTGTGCCCGTCGCGCGCCTCGACGAACTTCACCTCCATGCCGGTCTTCTGGAGGATCGGGTACAGGGAGCGGTTCTCGTAGATGAGCCCCTCGTAGACGCCGCAGGACACGTAGACCCGCTCCGCGACCTTCGACGGCTCCTCGCGGTAGCGGTTCACGAAGTCGAGGACGGGCTCGAGCACCGGGTGCTTCACGTGCCGCCCGATGTCCGTGAACGCGAACGACCCGGACTGGAGGAAGAGCCTTCCGAATCGCCCGGGGAACCTCCACGCGGCGTGGAGCGACGCCACCGCGCCGAGCGACGCGCCCATCAGTCCGCGGTTCGCCGCGCCCTCCCGGATCGGGTACTTCGCCTCGAGCGCGGGGAGCAGCTCCTCGCCGACGAACCGCGAGTGCTCCTCGCACGCGGCGTACTCGCGCATGCGGTCCGGCGACTGGCAGAACGCCACGATGCAGGGCTCCACCTCGTCGCGGTGGATCAGGTTGTCGAGCACCGTCCGCATGCTCGCGAAGTGGACGTAGTCCCGCCCGTCGAACGCGACGAGCAGCGGGTACCGGCGCGTCGGACGCATGCGCGCCGGGAGGTAGACGTCCACGTGCCGCTCGCCGCCGAGCGCGGCGCTTTGCAGCGAGAACGACTCCGACCCGCCGGGGCGCGCCTCCGCGTCGGGCTGGATCCACGCCGGGACCGCGTAGCCGGGCGTCACGCACACGGAGTTCGCCCCGTACGGATCGTGCGCGATGCGGGGGTTCAGCGGGTCGCGGACGAGCACCGTCCGCCCGTCGAGCTCGATTTCGAGCTTGTACTCGATGCGCGAGCCGAGGGGCACCTCGAGCGTCAGGTGCCAGAGCTCGGTCCCTCCGAGGCGCTCGAACGCCTGCGAGGACTGGAGGGCGAAGATGAAGTGGCGCAGGCGCACCGCCGTCGCGCGGCCGTAGAAGAGGAACGTGACGGTCCCGCCCTCGACGATCGGCGAGCCGTGCTCGGAGAGGAAGCGCCGCACCTCGGGGTCGGTGAGCGTGTCGCGGCGGGAGAGGAGGTTCCGGAGGGCGAGCGTCACGGGACGAGGTCCTCCACGCGGCCGTCCTCGGTGAACGTGCGCACGCCGTTCGAGACGGCGCGGAGCACGCCGTCGCCGAACACCGCCCACGACCCGTCGTCGAGCGCGGCGCAGCGCAGCGGGCGGAAGCGGTGGTGCCAGAGGCGCACGCGGTTCACGTGGTCCGTGCGGATCCGCCGGTGCCAGTGCGGGAGCGCGACGACGCCCCCGACGAACCCGAGCCCGGGGCGGAGCACCTCGGGGTTGCCGCGGCCGAACGGCGGGTCGTCGTGGTAGACGACGATCCGCTCGGTGAGCGTCATCGCGCCGGCCGACCAGGCGAAGACCGTGTGCCGCGAGAACGTGCGGTCGATCCCGAAGAGCCGGAGCCGGTTCAGCAGCACGGCGACGTTCCCGCCCGCGACGGCGAGCGTCTCCGCCTCGCGCGAGATGGCCTCGATCGCGCGGAGGTGCGGGGCGAGCGACGCGCGCTCGGACGGGCGCCAGCGCTCGTCCCACTCGCGGACGATCTCGGCCATCCGCGCCACGTGCCAGTCGTCGAGGCGGCGGAGGTCGTCGAGCGCCGCGAGCATGGCCGGGTCGAGGAGCGCGTGCGGCCCGCCGTGGGTGCGGAGGTCGCGGAGCGCCTGGATCGCCC
The DNA here is from genome assembly GCA_022072415.1 of Planctomycetota bacterium. GTDB lineage: Bacteria > Planctomycetota > JAJSAM01 > JAJSAM01 > JAJVHW01 > JAJVHW01. The sequence goes on along the minus strand of JAJVHW010000051.1, from coordinate 13,645 downwards.
GGTCGAGGCGGATCCGGTAGAGGTCGTGCGCCTCGCGGAGCGTCTGGCGGCGGTCGCGCACCGCGCGGAAGAGCTCCGGGTCCTTCTCGAAGACCTCCTCGCCCCGGTGGTGGAGGCGGAGGTTCAGGACCCGGCGGCCGAGGTGGTCGCGGAGCTCGTCGATCTCGTCCTCGCGCTCCTCCCAGCCTGCCGTGATCGCCACGATCGGACCCGTGACTCCCACGGATTCGACGGCCTGCACGAGGGTTGGCTGGAGCCGCTGCGACCCCAGGAGTACGATCCGGCGCACGGGGCGATGCTATCCATCGCCGCCGAGACATTCCGGAGGGGTTTCCCGTGCACGTCATCTTCGTCGAGCCGCGCTTCCCGTCGAACCAGAAGAAGTTCGTCCGGGGCCTGATCGAGGCCGGGGCCGCCGTGAGCGCCGTGGGCGAGCAGCCCCGGGAGGCGCTCGGCGACGAGCTGCGCGGCCAGCTCACGTGGTACGAGCAGGTGCGGTCCGTCGTGGACGAGGAGTCGATGACCGCGGCCGTGAAGCGGATCCAGTCGCGCGGCTGGATCGACCGGCTCGAGGCCACGGTGGAGGCGCACATCCTCCCCGCGGCGAAGGTGCGGGAGGCGTGCGGGATCCCCGGCACGTCGGTCCGCTCCGCGTTCCTCTGCCGGGACAAGCCGGCCATGAAGGAGGCGCTCCGCGCGGCGGGGGTGCCCTGCGCGAAGTCCACCGGGGCGCAGTCCGGCGACGAGGTCCGCGCCTTCGCGAAGGCGAACGGGTATCCGCTGATCCTGAAGCCGTCGGCCGCCGCCGGCGCGTCGGGCACGATCCGCGTGGACGACGACGCGTCCCTCGAACGCGCGATCGCCGAGTCGCACGTGGACCGCGGCGCGGCGTGCGCGGTCGAGGAGTTCATCGAGGGGCACGAGGGCTTCTACGACACGCTCTCGATCGGCGGGGTGGTGGTCCACGACTTCATCTCGCACTACTACCCGGGCGTCCTCGAGGCGATGCGCACGCGGTGGATCTCGCCGCAGATCGTCACGACGAACCGCGTGGACGCCGCGGGCTACGCCGAGGTGAAGGCGATGGGCGCGCGCGTGATCTCCGCGCTCGGGCTCGGCACCACCGCCACCCACATGGAGTGGTTCTACGGGCCGAAGGGGCTCAAGTTCAGCGAGATCGGCTGCCGCCCGCCGGGCGTCGGCGTCTGGGACCTCTACTCCGCCGCGAACGACTTCGACCTCTACCGCGAATGGGGCTTCGCCGTCGCGCAGGGCCGGCCGGACAAGCGGCCGTCGCGCCGCTTCACCGCGGGCATGATCGCGCTCCGCCCGGACCGCGACGGGCGGATCGCCTCGTACGAGGGCGTCCGCGAGATGTACCAGCGGTTCGGCGAGTTCATCCTCGACGCGCACCTGCCGCCGCCGGGCACCCCCACGCAGCCGGTGGAGGCGGGGTACATGGCCAACGCGTACATCCGCCTGAAGCACCCCGACTACGACGGCTGCCGCGCCGCGATGGACGAGATCGGGCGGCTGGTGAAGGTCCGCGCCTCCTGATCCGCAGGCTCGGATCCGGTGAACTCCGGACGAACCCTCGGATCGCGCGGGCTTCGCGGGCGCCGTCGAGGATAGCCTCGTCCGCTTTTCGCGGACCCTGCCGCGAGAAGTCCACGACGTGACCGCCGCCGATCCCCCGCCGCCCGCCGCCCGCGCCCCCCGACGCTCCGGAGACACGTCCGGACGCGCGCCGCGCCGCCGCGTGCTCATGCTCGGGTGGGAGTATCCGCCGCACCTCTCCGGCGGCCTCGGGACGGCGTGCCACGGGCTCACCCACGCGCTCTCGCGGCGCGGCGTCCCCGTCGCGTTCGTCCTGCCCCGCGTGAGCGGCGACGAGGACCGGCCGCCGTCGATGGAGTTCCTCGACCCGGGCGCCGACGTCGTGGAGATCGACGCGGCGCTGCTCCCGTACGCGACCGAGGAGACCTATGCGGCGGGCGCCGCCGTCCGCGGAGGCGGCCGCTACGGCCCCGACCTGATGGCCGAGGTCGCGCGGTACGCGCGGGCCGTCCGCCGCGCGGCGCGGAAGTCCGGCGCAGCGGTCGTCCACGGGCACGACTGGATGACGTTTCCGGCGGCGCGCGAGGCGGCGCGGATCCTCGGCGTCCCGCTGGTCCTCCACGTCCACTCGATCGAGCGCGACCGGTCGGGCCCCCGGTCGAACCCGGCGATCGAGGCGATCGAGCGCGACGGCGTCCGCGCCGCCGACCGCGTGGTGTGCGTGAGCGGCTACACGGCCGGGAGCGTCGCGGAGGCGTACGGCGCCGACCCGGCGAAGATGCGCGTCGTCCACAACGCCCCGGCGCGGAGCGGCGACCGCACGCGGCGCGGCGGGCGCCGGCGGATCGCCGAGCCGGTCGTCCTCTTCCTCGGGCGCGTGACGTACCAGAAGGGCCCGGGCGTGTTCCTCGAGGCCGCGGCGCGGGTCGTCGCGGCGCGTCCGCGGGTGAAGTTCGTCGTGGCGGGGGACGGGGACCTCCTCCGCGGGATCATCGAGCGCGCGGCGTCGCTCGGACTCGCGCGGCACGTCCACTTCACGGGGTTCCTCGGGCCCGGCGACGTGGACCGCGCCTACCGCGACGCCGACCTCTACGTACTCCCGAGCGTGTCCGAGCCGTTCGGGATCACGCCCCTCGAGGCCGCGCAGCGCGGCGTCCCCGTGCTGCTGAGCGAGCGCTCCGGGGTCGCCGAAGTGATGCCGAGCCTCCGCACCTTCGACCCGGCCGACCCGGTGCGCCTCGCGGAGATGATCGAGGAACTCCTCGCGTCGCCCTCGGTGCGGCGGCGCATGGCGTCGCGCGCGCGCGCCGAGGCGGCGGCGCTCTCGTGGGACCGGCAGGCCGCGCGGCTCGAGGACGTCTACCGCGAGGTGCTCGCGTGACGTCCGTCGTCCTCTACTTCCACGTCCACCAGCCGTTCCGGCTCCGCCGCTACTCGTGGTTCGACGTGGGGCGCGACCGCCGCTACTTCGACCGCACGCTCGACGAACGGATCGTCCGCCGCGTCGCGGAGCGGAGCTACGAGCCGGTCACGTCGATCCTCGCCGACGCCGTGCGGCGCACCGACGGCCGCTTCCGCTGCGCGTTCTCGATCACGGGGACCGTGATCGACCAGATGGAGCGGTGGGCGCCCCGCGCGCTCGACGGGTTCCGCGCGCTCGTCGCGACCGGTGGCGCGGAGGTCGTCGCGGAGACCTCGCACCACTCCCTCGCGGCCTACGGGTGCGGGGAGGAATTCGAGGCGCAGGTCGGCGCGCACCGCGGACGGCTCCGCGACGTGTTCGGCGCGGAGCCCGCGACGTTCCGGAACACGGAACTCGTGTTCGACGAGCAGGTGGCGCGGCGGGCCGAGGACATGGGCTTCCGCGCCCTCCTCGGCGAGGGCGCGGACCGCCTCCTCGGGCGCCGCTCGCCGCACAAGGTGCGGACCGTCCGCGGGGCGCCCGGCGTGTCGCTCCTCCTCCGCGACTACCGCCGGTCCGACGACATCGCGTTCCGCTTCGCCGACCGCGCGCGGCGCGGCGATCCGCTCACGGCGCGTGAGTTCGCCGGGTCGCTCGCCCGCCTGCCGCGCGGCGCCGACGTGTGCTGCCTCTTCATGGACTTCGAGACGGCCGGGGAGCACCAGGGCGAGTCGTCGGGAATCCTCCGCTTCTTCCGCGAGCTCCCGGAGGCCGTGCTCGCGCACCGGCGGCTCTCGTTCGCGACCCCCGCGGAGGCGGCGGCGGCGCACCGCCCGGTCGGAGTGCTCGACGTTCCGGACCCGGTCTCCTGGGCCGACCAGGAGCGCGACCTCACGGCGTGGCTCGGGAACGACATGCAGACGTCGGCGCACGCGGCCCTCTACGACGCGCTCCGCGCCGTGCGGCGGAACGACGACCCCGGGCTCCTCGCGGACTGGCGGAGGCTCTCGACTTCGGACCACGTCTACTACATGTGCACGAAGTACTTCACCGACGGCGACGTCCACCGCTACTTCAGCCCGTACGACTCCCCGCACGACGCGTTCGTCGCGTTCATGAACGCGCTCGACGACCTCGTCCGGCGCGCCGAGCGCCCGCGGAAGGCCCGGCGGACGCGGCGCCGCGCCGCGGCTCGCCCGAAGACGCGCCCGAAGTCGCGGACGGGCCCGGCCGTTCGTGGCCGCGCCGCCCGTCCACGCCGTAGAACGAGGCGTTCCCGTCCGACCGGAGGCACCCGTTGAAGCGCACGGCCACGCTGTTCGAGGTGAGCTGGGAAGTCTGCAGCAAGGTCGGCGGCGTCCACACCGTCCTCGCCACGAAGGCGCGCTCGATGTCCGAGCGTCTCGGCGAGAGCTACGTCGTGATCGGCCCGTGGCGCCTGTCCCCCGGCGACCACCCGAGCGAGTTCGAGCCGGACCCCGCGTTCGACGCGTTCGCCGAGGGCTGCCGGGCGGCCGGCGTGCCCGTGCAGGTGGGGCGGTGGGACGTGCCGGGGAAGCCCCGGGCGATCCTCGTGGAGTTCTCCGGCCTCTACGCGCGGAAGGACGAGATCCTGAAGGCGCTCTGGGACCGCCATCGCGTGGACTCGCTGTTCGGCGGATGGGAGTACGTCGAGCCCCTGCTCTTCGGCTGGGCCGCGGGCATCGTCGTCGAGCGGTGGTGGCGCGAGAGTCCGCAGGGCGCGCAGGGGCCCGCCGTGGCGCAGTTCCACGAGTGGCTCGCGGGCGCGGGCCTCCTCCGCCTGCGCGACGAGGCGCCGGAGATCGGGACCGTCTTCACCGCGCACTCGACCGTCCTCGGGCGCGCCATCGCGGCGACGGGCGTCTCGCCGGAGAAGGGGCTCGAGGGGCGCACCGTCGAGCAGGCCGCCGAGGCGACCGGCGTGCGCGCCGCCCACTCGATGGAGGCCGCGCTCGTCCGCGAATGCGACGTGTTCACCGCGGTGAGCGACATGACGTCCGACGAGGCGCGCCTCGTCCACGGCCGCGCGGCCGACGTCGTGCTCCCGAACGGGTGGGACCCCGAGGTGATGAAGCTCCGCGTGGGCGGCGCGACGCGGGACGCCTCCGCGCGGCGGTTCCGCGACGCGGCGTCGAAGCTGCTCGGCGAGGACGCCGGCGACGCCTACACGATCGTCACGGCCGGCCGCCACGAGATGCACAACAAGGGCTACGACATCCTGCTCGCCGCGCTGGCCGAGATCGCGCAGAAGCCGGGCCGCCGGATCGTGCTCTGGATGTTCGTCCCCGCGGGCAACGCGGGGCTGCGCCGCGACGTGGCGGAGCGGCTGCGCGCGCCGTTCGCGCCCGGGGAGCCCGTCGGGCACTGCACGCACGCGCTCTTCGACGCGGAGAACGACGGCATCGCCGTGAAGTGCCGGGCGCTCGGACTCCTCAACGCGAAGGGTTCGCGGGTCCGCGTGATCCACGTGGCGAGCTACCTCGGCGTGGGCGACGGGCTCTTCGGGATGGGCTACGAGTCGCTCCTCCAGGGCGCCGACCTGACGTGCTTCCCGAGCTTCTACGACGCGTGGGGCTACACGCCGCAGGAGAGCCTCGCGCTCGGGGTCCCGACGATCACCACCGACTGCACCGGCTTCGGGCAGTGGACGTCGGCCGCGGGCGTCCCGCGGGGGCGCGGCGTGACGGTGCTCGCGCGGAAGGACCGGAGCGACGAGAAGGCCACGGCGCGCCTCGTCCGCGCGATCGAGAGGCGCCTCGACGACGCGCGGGACCGCGAGACCGTCGCCGCGTCGTGCCGCGAGATCGCGGCGTCCACCGAGTGGACGCTCCTCGTGGAGCGGCACTTCGACGCGCACGCGAAGGCCCGCGAGACGGCGCGGAAGCGGTCGCGCCGGAAGCACGTGCCTGCCGCGCCCGCGCCGGCCCATCCGCTCCCTGCGCGTCCCGCGGCGCCGCCGAACCGGCCCCGGCTCTTCCCGCTGGACGTCACGCCCGCGGTCCCCGCGGGGATCGCGGACCTCGCGCGCATCGCGCGGAACCTCCGCTGGACGTGGGACGCGGAGGCGGCGTCGCTCTTCGCGGACCTCTCGCCGCAGGTGTTCGACGCGTGCCGGCACGACGCGGTGCGCACGCTCCGCGAGGCGTCGCAGGCGGACCTCGACGCCCGCGCGGCCGATCCGGAGTATGCGCACCGCGTGAAGCGCGTCGCGCGGCGGCTCGACGCGGATCTCTCCGCGGCGGCGGCCGCCGCCGATGCCGAAGCAGACGGTCCGTCGCGGAGGCACCCCGTGGCCTACGTCTGCGCCGAGTTCGGGATCCACGAGTCGCTCCCGATCTACAGCGGCGGCCTCGGCGCCCTCGCGGGGGACCACCTGAAGACCGCAGCGGACCTCCGGTTCCCGCTGGTCGGCGTCGGACTGCTCTACCGCCGCGGGTACATGCGCCAGAGGCTCGACGGGGGCACGGACCAGCGGGCCGTCGAGGACGTCCTCGACCCCGCGGCGTCGCCGCTCGCGCCGGTGCTCGGCGCCGACGGGAAGCCGGTCGAGGTCTCGCTGCAGATCCCGGGGACGAAGCTCCTCCTCCGCGCGTGGAAGCTCCAGGTCGGCACGGTGGAGCTCTACCTCCTCGACAGCGACACCGACGGGAACCGCGCCGAAGACCGCGCGATCACCCACGCGCTCTACTCGGGCGACGCGGAGCACCGCCTCCGCCAGGAGATCGTCCTCGGCGCCGGCGGCGCGCGGCTCCTCGCCGCGATCGGAATCGAGCCGTCGGCGTGGCACGTGAACGAGGGGCACGGCGCCTTCTGCGCGCTCGAGCGCGCACGGGTGCTGGTGAAGGAGAAGGGGCTCTCGTTCGACGAGGCCCGCGAGGCGGTCCGCGCGACCACCGTCTTCACGACGCACACGCCGGTCCCCGCGGGGCACGACCGGTTCGCGGAAGACCTGATGCGCCGCTACTTCTCCGACGTGCCCGAGTGGCTCGGGATCCCGTGGGAGCGGTTCTTCGCGCTCGGCGTCGCGTCGGACGACGCGCACGGCTTCAACATGACGAAGCTCGCGATCGAGTTCGCGTCGGTCGTGAACGCGGTCAGCGAGAAGCACGGCGAGGTGTCGCGCTCGCTCCTGCGCTCGTTCCAGCCCGCGCTCCTCACGGGCGAGGTGCCCGTCGCGTCCGTGACGAACGGAGTGCACCTGCCGACGTGGACGAGCCCGGCGGTGGCGAAGCTCCTCGGCGCGTCCGGCGCCGTCGCGGCGGAGGACTTCCGCCGCCGCGCGCCGCAGGCGTCCGACGCCGCGCTGTGGGCCGTTCGCTCCTCGCTCCGCGACGACATGCGCCGCGCGGTCGCTGCGCGCGTGACGGCGTCGTTCCGCGCCCGCGGCGACAGCGAAGCGCTCCTCGCACGCACGGTCGAAGGACTCTCCCCCGACGCGCTCTACATCGGGTTCGCGCGGCGGTTCGCCACGTACAAGCGGGCGGACCTGGTGCTGCGCGACCCCGCGCGGCTCGCGGCGATCCTCGACGCGCCGGGCCGTCCGGTGCGGCTCCTCGTCGCCGGGAAGGCGCATCCGCGGGACGGGGCGGCGCGCGACCTGCTCTCCCGCGTCGCGAAGCTCGCGCGGAGCGACGCGTTCGCCGGCCGGATCGTGATCCTCGAGGACTACGACCTCGCGCTCGCGCGCACGCTCGTGCGCGGCGTGGACGTGTGGCTCAACAACCCGCGCGCGCCGCTCGAGGCGAGCGGGACGTCGGGCATGAAGGCCGCCGCGAACGGAGCGCTCAACCTGTCCGTGGGCGACGGGTGGTGGCTCGAGGCGTTCGACGGGACGAACGGGTGGCGGATCGGTCCGGACTTCCGCACGGCGCCGGTCCCCGCCGACGAGGGCGCGCAGGACGTCGCGGACGCCGCGGCGCTCTACACGCTCCTCGAGCACGAGGTCGTGCCGTCCTTCTTCGACCGCGGCGCGGACGGCGTTCCGGCGTCGTGGTGCGCCCGCGTGCGGCGCGCCCTCGCGACGGTCCCGCCGGTGTTCGACACCGCGCGCATGGTCGCGCAGTACGCGGAACTCGCCTACCGTCCGCTCGCGCGGCGGTTCCACGAGCTTCGCGAGGACGACTTCGCGGGCGCGCGCGCGCTCGCGGCGCGGCGGGCCCGCGTCCACGCCGGGATGGCGGCGCTCCGCGTCGTCGCCGCGCGCGTGGCGGGGGCCGAGTCGGCCCGCCCCGGGGACGCGCTCGCGGCCGAAGTGGACGTGAACCTCGGGACCCTGCTCCCCGGCGACGTGGTGGTGGAGATGGTCCTCGGCGAGCGCCGCGGCGACGACGACCTCGACGCGCGGGAGATCGTGGTCCTCCAGCCCGCGCGGCCGATCGACCGCGAGGACGGGTCGGCACCGGCGGCGGGCGGGCTCCGTCGCTACGCCGGGACCGTCACGGTGTCCGCGCCGGGCCGCCTCGCCTACGGCGTGCGCGTCCGGCCCGCGGGGATCACCGGCGCGCCAGGCGACGAGCGTCCGACGTTCCACGACCCAGTCGTTTGGGCGTAAACCATGTGGGCGTAAACCATGTGGGCGTAAACCATGTGGGCGTGAACCATGTGGGCGTGAACCACGTGGGCGTGAACCGCATGGGCGTGAACCCGAACGTGCGCGGCCCCCGCGCGGCGCGGTAGCCTCTCGCGATGGCCAACTACAGGGTGCTCGCGATTCTCGGTACGCTCGCCGCCGTCGGCGCGGCGTACGCCACGAAGGGCTGGGAGGAGCCGATGGGCGATCGGCTGCGCGGCGACTTCCGCAGCCGGAGCCTGCGACCGGCGCCTGCGGGGGACGCGCCGACCGTGACGCCCGCGGCCCCGGCCGATGCGACGAAGCCCGCGCCGACGAAGCCCGCGCCGGCCGCTCCGGTCCCGGCGAAGCCGGACGCCCCGCCGAAGCCGAAGATGCAGGTCGTCACCGTCGAGAACGTCGTGCTGGTGACGTCGGCGGGCGCCGAGGACTTCGATCCCGACATCTTCGGGAAGGGCTACACGGACCTACGCGTCCCGGTGAACGAGGACGGAGAGCCGACGACCGTCTGGCAGGGGACGAAGGCCGTGCCGATCAACACGTTCGCGGAGCTCGGGCGCCAGATCGGCGCGAAGCAGGGGCAGCCGGTGGTGATCGCGGCCGACGGCAAGGCGACGTGGCTCTGGGTGCGCTGGCTCCTCGAGACCTGCCAGGACAGCTACGTCCAGAACATCTACCTCGGGGCGGCGCTCCCCGGCGAGCCGAAGGGGCTCCGCGGCATCGCGGTGAAGATGCCGAACGCGAAGAACGCGCAGCTTCCCGCGCCGAGCGAAAGCTTCGTCGTGACGCTGAAGCCGGGCGCCGCGGCCGGGGCGCCGACGGTCACGGCCGACGGGAAGCCCGTGGCCGAACTCGCGAAGGACGTCGCCGCCGCGTGGACCGCGTGGAGCGCGAAGCGGAAGGACCTCTCCGACACGTCGAACGCGGACCGGACGCGCGCAGTCCTCGAGTGCGGGAAGGGCGCCACCATGGCCGACGTGATCCCGGTGATCGCGGCGATGCGAGGGGCCGGGATCCGGACCGAGCGGTACTCGGGGACGATCCCGAAGCGTCCGCGCTGAGGCGGGCGGTCGCTCGACGGGCCGCGTTGGCCGTCACGGCGTTGCACGTCGCGGCGTTGCGCGTCGGCGGCGTTGCACGTCGCGAGATGTCGCGACGCGCGCGGGAACGGCTACTTCCAGCTGCGGTCCCGGCCGCGGCACGGCTTCCGGCCGTGGTTGGCCTTCTTGCTGCGCCACTTGAGCTTGTACGTCCGCTTGCGCTTGCCCATGTCGTTGCTCCGGCACTTGACCCCGGCGACCCGGGGGGAAAGGGCCGAGAGTACGGCGGGGCGAGCCATGGCGAACGAACTTCCGCGGGACGGAAGTTGGTGAGTCGCGGCCGTCCCCACGATACTGCCGCGCTTCGCCGAGGCGGCGTAGCCAAGTGGTAAGGCAACGGATTGCAAATCCGTCATTCCCCGGTTCAAATCCGGGCGCCGCCTCCAGCCGTCCAGCCAGCCGTTCAGCCAGCCGTCCCCGGGGACGACGCGACTAGTCCCGGGTCGCGAGTTCGAGGCTGAGCGCGTCGTCGGCGAACAGCGCGACCGGGTCCACGACGAGCTCGAGACGCTTCGATCCGCGGAGCACCGTCACCCTCGCCGAGGGACGCGACTGGGCGGACGCGCGGGCGGCCTCGAGGGCGATGCGGTCGGCGAACTCCGCGCCGTCGATGCCCACGATCAGGTCGCCGTCCGCCAGGGCCGCGAGTCCGGTCGCGCCCGCGCCGTTTGCGGCGGCGTCCGCGTCCGCCTCGGCGATCTCGAGGAGGTCGATCCCCTCGACGCGGAGGGCGCGGAACGGCACGGGCCTCCAGTCGAGGATGGGCGCGCCGGGGACGCGGAAGCGGAACGAACCGCCGTGGCGGCGGTCCCAGGCGCGGATCTCGTAGTCTCCCGGATTGAGCTGGGAGAAGGTCCAGGCCCCGTCGTCGTCGCGCTCGGCCTGGCAGTTCGCGTCGGCTCGCCCGTCGGGCGTGATCAACTCGATCGACCACCCGCCGCGCGCGGGCATGCCTCGCACGACCGTCGTCCACGTCCTCGGGAGGCGCAGCACGACCGGTCCCGCAGTGCCCCACGTGGTCTCGGTCTCGGCCGTGGCGCCCTCCTCGGTCATCCGGATGCGCACCCTGAGATCCGCGCGCCCCGGGTTCCGGGCGAGGAACCAACGGCCCGGGTCGGCGCCCTCGAGGAGACTCCACGCGGGCGTGTCCTCCACGTCCGGGAAGGAGACCTCGACGCCCGTGGATCCGCGATCCACCGGCGTGCCGTCGGCTCGGAGTCCCTCCACGAAGAACCCGGCCTCCGAGGACACGCCGAGCGCGGAGAGGGTGAACTCGTTCGGCCCCGGAGCGACGTCCGCGTCGATGGACGCGAGCGGCGGGTCGTCGTCGCCCAGCGACAGGGCGATGCGGTAGCGGCCCGAAGGGATCGCCGGGAACCGCACGTCGCGCCCGTCATCCTCCGACCAGTCCTCGGCGACCGGAACGCCTTCGGCCGTGGTCAGCTTCACGCAGAGGCTCACCTCGGCGCAGAGCCCGGCAGGCTTGTCCGGGAGGCGCACCGTGACCTCCGCGGTCGGAGCCATCCGGAGCACGATCGGACCGGCGGCCGGAACCGTCGCCTCGACGACCGCGGACTGGAGCACGCCGTCGCGCGCCGCGAACCGGTTCGGTCCGGCGGGCACGCGCATCGTGCGCGACGTCGGCGTCCAGTCGAGGTACTTCGACAGCCAGTCGTACTCGAACGGGTGGTCGCCCATGTCGTCGGTGGCGAAGACGGCGGCGTGGGGAACCTCCGCGCCCGTCGGCCCGAGCACCGTGAGGATCACGTCCGCGGTCCGCTTCACCACGAAGTCCGCCGTGCCTCCGGGTCGCACGTCGCCCGACTCTTCGTCCACCTCGGCGCCCGCGAGGTACCCCTCCACGTCGTACTCGAGATCGAACAGGTCGCCGAGCACGTAGGTGCCGTCGGCCGCGGTCCGCGTCTCCCGCCACGCGGCGTACTGGAGCGGCCCGTTCCGGAGCGTGCGGAGCGCGTCGCGGAGCGCGCGGTCTTCCGGCGTGGTCAGCGGCTCGGCGTCCTCCTCGTCGCTGCTCCAGAGGTGCTGCGTGATCTCGCGGGGGAGGTCCGGGTCGCCGCGCACGAGCACGCCGGGCACGGGGTTCCCCTCGCTGTCCACGGCGCGCCCGGTGATCGTCTTCGTCGAGCGCGGGAGCGCGTCCAAGAGTCCGCGCGGACCCTCGGACATGGCGGCGCGGAGGACCGACTCGAGATCGCGCTGCGCCGCGCCTGCGCGGAGGGGGACGGCGGGCTTCGCGGATCCGCCGGACGGGACGACCGTCGCGGCGCGCCTGCCCTCGGCCTCGGAGTCCCCGGTCGTTCCCGGCGGACCTCGCCGCGCCTCGCGGTCCGGCTCGCCGCCGAGCATCCATCCGCCCGCGAACGCGAGCGGAAGGAGCAGCCACGGCAGCATGCGGCGGGCGGCGGTCACCCGCTCATCGTCGCCGGGACTGCCCGGGAATCAAGCGGCCCGGAGGCGCGGGGCGCTCCGGGCCGCAGGCATGTGTCGCGACGACGACGTCCGGATCAGAGGGTGATGTTGAAGACCTTCGCGACCTTCTCGACCGTGAGGACGCTCGAGAGCGCGGTCACGCCCGTCGCGACGATCTTCGACACCGCGAGCAGGACGCCCGTCACGAGGATCGCGACCGCCACGTTGCCGCGGCCGATCTCCGCCATCTCGTCGAGGTCCTTCGTCATGAAGTCGAGGATCGAGATCGCCTTGCTGATCACCGCCGTGGCGATGAAGAGCGCGATCAGCAGGTTCACGAAGCCCACGGCGACGACGATCACGAACGCGAGGCTGAGCGACGGGTTCATGAGCGAGTTCGTGAGGCCCTCGACTCCGCCCGAGATCACGCTGCCGACCGCGTAGATCATCGCGGCGAGGAGGAGGCCGACGGCGACGTTGCCCTTCTTGAGCTCGTCCCACTCGTTGATGCCCTTCGTGGTCTTGTCGAACATCTCGATCGCCTTCCGCACGGCGAACATGCCGAGGGCGAGGGAGATCGCGATCGTGACGATCGCGAGGACGAGGCCCATGACGAGCCCCCCGGCGCGCTGCATGAACCCGGGCTCCTCGGCGACTGGCTTGGCCGCGTCCTGTGCCCAGGCGGGGGCGGAGAGGCATGCGACGGTCAGCGTCGACATCACGGCTGCGATCCGGTTCGTCTTCATGGACGGCTCCTTCGTGAGGGTGGGGACGGTGCTTCCTTCCGGCGGATGCTCGCAAGGCCGCCCGCACCGCGCCAGAAAGTTGAACTTGACCTTCCCGTGGGCGGGTTCGGATCGTAGAGTGTGGTGGTTCCGATGACCCGCACGATGACCCGCAGGCTCGCCCGTCACCCCGTCCTCCGCCGCGCGATCCTCGCCGTGGTGCTGATCGCCTATCTGGTCCCCGCGCTCGGGGGGCTGATGGGGGGGATCTGCCTGACGGACCGCGGAGTCGCGCTGGGCTGCTGCGTCGACGAGGCCGCGGGCGCGGCGTGCGCCTGCTGTGGTGGGGACATGCCCTCCTCGCGGGCGCCCGACCCCTGCTGCGGACTCGACGCGACGGCGACGGCCGGACGGGACGGGGATCTGCGGATCGACCCGACCCGGGACGAGTCCAGGCGCGACGACGGCTGCTGTCTCCACATTTCCCCGGCCGACGAGCCCGCTGCGCCGTCCGGCGCGGGCGGCCCGACGCTCCCCGAGCCGCCGCCGGTCGCCGCGGTCGGCGCCGAATTCGCCCCGATCTGCGCCGCACGCGCCGCGACGGACCTCGCCCTGCCGCGCCCGGAGCCGCCGCCGCCGCGCGCGGGGCTCCGCCCGTTCGTGCTCCGCGTCTAGGGCTCCTCCGGATCGCTCCGCGCCGCGCGCGTCGCGCTGCGCATGCCGCTCCCCGCGTTCCCGGAGTCCGTCCCATGCCGTCTCCCGCAGTCCGCCGGAGGTCCGTCCTCCTGCACCGCGCGCAGCACGCGATCCTGCTGTCCACGCTTCCGCCGCTGCTCGCGGC